>JAFTAP010000003.1 GCA_017455525.1 Lachnospiraceae bacterium | reverse complement strand
GCTCTCGCCATGCTCCGTCCATTCGGAATCCGCTAATTTGCTACGCAAATTGCTACTTCCTCATGTTCGGGCGGGTCACAAGTTCCAAATCCTATTTGTGCAAGCACAATCGGATTTGTACCTTTTGACCCTAGCATCATAAAATAGTATTCTCAAAGAGGAGTCAGCGTAATGCCGGCTCCTCTTTATCATTCAGAAGGCATGTCCGGTTGTTGTTTTTATTTTTTCAAAATAGTATCATAGCTTTGCGGCATGATCATATTAAGCAGATTAGATAAAGAGGTTGAATATATGCTCAGGAGAATAGTAAAGGCTGTTATCAGTATAGCGATCGTGTTATCGATGTTATTTACCGGGATATCCGCAAAGGAGACTTACGCTGCAGGCGGAGACAGGCGGGACCTATTAGGAGCGGGGACTGATTATACGGCGATACTTTATAATTCCGGCAACGGGCTGCCAACCTCTGAGGCTAACGCCATAGCGCAGAGCGAGGACGGCTTCATATGGCTTGGCGGCTACAGCGGACTCATAAGGTATGACGGAACGGAGTTCACGAGATTTGATTCCACGACAGGAATATCAAGCGTATACAGCCTTTACGTTGACTCCAAGGACAGGGTCTGGATCGGTACGAATGAGAACGGCATTGCTTACTATGATCACGGAGAGATCCATGTGTACGGGATTGTAGAGGCCTTGAAGTCCTTTTCCATACGGGCGATAACCGAGGACCCGGACGGGAACATCCTTATAGCGACGACTCAGGGGCTTGCTTATGTCGGCGGGGATGATCTTGAGATACACGTAATAGACGACCCTCAGGTCAATCTGGAATATATAAACAGGCTTGTGCGCGACATTAATGGGAATGTCTACGGTGTTACACAAAACGGAGCTGTCTTTGAAGTGGAAAAGCTCAGGATAAGCGCATTCTATGATCCTGATGAATTCGGAGACGATCCGGTGAATGCTATATACCCGGATCCCGACGATCCGAATACTATATATATGGGAACTCAGGCGTCCGATATGCTTACGGTGGATGTGTCGGCGGGAATGAAGGTGGTATCGAGACAATCCACCGATCCGCAGAAGAATCTTAATGCCTTTCTTAAGGCGAACGGTATGATGTGGGTTTCTGCGACGAACGGTATAGGATATTTTGATGAGGAATCGGTCTACCACGAGCTTTCGGATATCCCGATGAATAATTCCGTCGGAAATATCATGACCGATCATGAAGGCAATATGTGGTTCACATCCACGAGGCAGGGCGTAATGAAGCTCGTGCCTGACCGCTTCACGGATATAAGCACCCTTGCGGGGCTTGACACCATGGTCATTAATTCTACATGCATAAATGACGGAGATCTATATCTGGCAACTGACGGCGGATTACAGATAATAAATGCGACGACGTATGCACCCGTTACGAATGAGCTTACCGATATGATGACGGACATCCGCATACGCTGTATAAAGAATGACTCAAAGGACAGGCTATGGCTTTGTACTCATGGTGAATACGGGCTTGTGTGCTATGATCCGAGAAGTGGCGCTATAGAGACATATAATGGAGAGAACGGCATGGATACCGGCAGGGTCAGGGATGTCATAGAGCGTTCTGACGGGAGCATGGCGGCTGCCACCGTGAACGGTGTATTCATTATAAGGGACGGCAAGGTGGAAGCTCATTATGACCATGAGAAGGGAATAAACACCGAGGAGACGCTATGCGTAGAGGAGGGACCGGACGGTACTCTCTACCTTGGGTCTGACGGGGACGGCATATATAAGATACAGGGAAGCAAGGTATCACGTCTTGGGCATGAAGACGGGCTTACATCTGAAGTAGTCATGAGGATAAAATGGGATGAAGAGCGGCAGATGTTCTGGCTTGTCACCTCGAATTCGATAGAATATATGAAGGACGGCGCGATAACAGCGGTTTCTAATTTCCCTTATTCTAATAACTACGATATTTATTTCGATGCTAATGGCGGAGCATGGGTTCTTTCGTCAAACGGCATATACATAACGAGCGTTGAGGAGCTGCTTGCGAATGAAGGCATAGAATACAGCTTTTATAACACCAGAAGCGGGCTTCCCTATATAGCGACGGGCAATTCCAGGAGCTATCTTTCCGACGATGGCAAGCTCTATATTTCGGGAACTACGGGCGTGTGCGCCGTGAATATCAATGCCGAGGAGAATAATAATAACTCCGTGAAACTTGCGATTCCTTCAATAGAGGTTGACGACAGGGTCATACCCGTGAAGATGGGAGAGCCGATGTCAATTCCGGCTGGAAGCCGCCGCCTTATAATAAACGCATATGCCTTGACCTACGGTCTTTCAAATCCCCGTATCACCTATTATCTGGAGGGGTTTGACGAGGCTCCGATCGCTACCACCAAGCAGGAGATGAAGCCTGTCATATACACTAACCTTGACGGCGGTAAGTATGTATTCCATCTGAATGTCATAGACGATGACACGGGACAGACAGAGAAGACTACGAGCGTTACGATCAATAAGGAAAGCTCGCCATATGAGAGCGTGCTGTTCTGGATAGTGCTCATGGCAGTAAGCGTAGGCGTAGTCGCAGTGGTCATATACAGGCATTTCCAGAAGAAGAACCAGGCTCTTCTTGAGAAACAGGAGGAGGACAGGAAGTTCATAAGCCAGATCATGCATACCTTTGCGAAGTGCATAGACATGAGGGATCAGCAGAACAGAGGACATTCCTTCAGGGTGGCTTACTATACAAGACTTCTCGCAAATAAGCTCAAGGACAAGAGAGACTATACGGATGAGCAGATAGAAGAGTTCTATAATATAGCTCTGCTGCACGACATAGGAAAGCTGAGCATCCCTGACCGTATACTCAATAAGACGGAAAGGCTGAACGATGAGGAATACGTCGTGATGAAGACTCATGCCGCAAATGGAGGAGATCTCCTGAAGAATGTCAATATAGTAAAGAACCTCGCCGCCGGAGCAGGATGCCATCACGAGAGGATGGACGGCAAGGGTTATCCTAACGGGCTTAAGGGTGAGGAGATACCCGAGGTGGCGCGCATCATAGCGGTGGCGGACACCTTTGATGCCATGTATTCGACGAGACCGTACAGGAAGCAGCTGGAGCTGTCCGTAGTTCTTGATGAGATAAAAAGGATCAGGGGCACGCAGCTTGAAGAGGATGTGGTTGACGCCCTGCTGGAGCTTGCTGAAGAGAATGCGCTTGATAAGGCGAAGGCTGACGCTGCCGTCGATGAAGAGCCCGAGATGGAAGAGATTTCTGAGAAGGAGCAGACAGAAGAAGAGAAGCAGGAGCTTAAGAAGAAAAACGAGGAGTTCCTTGAAAGCCTCGGGCTTAGCTCCAAGGACGGCTCCGATAATAACAAATGAGAATACGGAGGTTTTGCTATGATGAATCCACTTACGAAGCTTATAGCGGCTAAACCGGGAGAAAACAAAACGAAGGATGCCATGCATCCAATGCTGATGCTTGTCATAATAGTGCTTTTGTGTGCGGCTTTTTCCTATATCATACCGGCCGGCAAGTATGAGAGGGTGGCGGATGAAGAGATAGGGCAGGAGGTCATAGATCCGGGAAGCTTTGAGTATGTTGAGCGCACGCCGACTTCGCTTCTGGAACTTCTCGAAGCCATGACTCTGGGGCTTCAGAACGGCGCATACGTGATATTCTTCCTTCTGATAATCGGGGGAATGTTCGGCGTTATAGGAGGCACCGGGGCACTGAATATCGGTATAGCCCATGTAATAAAAGCCATACAAGGCAAGGAATTCCTGATGATACCGCTTTTTATGATAATTTTCGGATGCGGGTCGGCCTTTTGCGGGAATTTTGAGGAATTCCTGGTATTCGTTCCGCTGATCCTTGCATGCTGCATCACGGTGGGGTATGATTCGCTGACGGCAGTAGGAATCATTTTCTTAGCGGCGGCGGCAGGCTACGGAGGCTCCATAACAAATACCTTTACCGTAGGCACGGCTCAGGAGATCGCGGGTCTTCCCATGTTCTCGGGAATGGGTCTCAGGATCGCGCTTTTTATAGTTCTTGAGATGGCATCCATGATATACGTGCTGTGGTATGCATGGCTTGTAAAGAAGAGTCCGAAGCTTTCGGGCGCATATGCATATGACAAGGAGCATAATCAGGACAAGAAGCTTAACCTTGAGAACATACCCGCCTTCACATTAAGGCAGAAGCTTGTCGTAGCCGTATTCCTTATAGGCGTGGTATTTTCCGTATGGGGCATCATAAGCCGGGGGTTTTATGTGGATGAGCTGTCGGGGGTCTTCCTTGCGACGGCTATAGCCGGAGGCGCTGTAGGCGGCCTTAAGCCCAGTGAGATATGCCGGAAATTTGAGAAGGGCTGTCATGACATGCTGCTTCCGGGCATCATGATAGGGCTTGCTAATTCGGCGATGCTGCTTCTTGAGAATGCGAATGCAATGGATTCGATACTTCATGCTATGGCAGGAGCCTTGGGAAGGTTTCCGTCGTCTCTTATGGCATGCGGGATGTTCTTATTTCATGAGGTGTTCAATGTGTTCGTGCCATCGGGATCGGCACAGGCGCGCATTACGATGCCTCTTATGGTGCCGCTTGCCGACATGCATGGCATGACCAGACAGACTGCCGTGCTCGCATACCAGCTTGGGGATGCTTTTACGAATGTACTTGCGCCGACGGGCGGAGAGATCCTTGCGGCACTTGCGATATGTAAGGTTCCCTTCGGGAAGTGGGTGAGGTTTTTGCTTCCCATATTCATCATATGGTGTGTTATAGCGCTGGCCTTCCTTGTGTTTGCCTCGCAAACGGGATATGGACCGTTTTAGTACAGCGGGGGAATACGGATTACCCATTTTGTCCTTTCTGTCCGATTTCAAAGTAACTGGTATATGTGATAGAATTACCGGACTGGCCTGATATATCAGGTTGGCTTAATTTGCATCAGTATTCGGGAGATTTACAGGCAACCCGGATCTGATGGATGTATTTCAGGGGTTTTTATTGTTATGGAAAAGATACATCAGCTTGGCATAGATATAGGCTCGACTACGGTAAAGGTCGCTCTTATGGACGAGGATATGAATATCCTCTTTACAGACTACAGGCGGCACTTCGCTAATATCAAGGAGACGCTTGCGGAGCTAATAGAGGCGGCGTTTGAGGTGACGGGGGATGTGACGGTAGCCCCGATGATAACGGGCTCCGGCGGGCTTACGCTCGCTAATGCGATAGACGTTCCCTTCACTCAGGAGGTCGTAGCAGTTGCCACCGCCTTAAAGTACTATGCCCCACAGACCGATGTGGCGATAGAGCTTGGCGGAGAGGATGCGAAGATAATATATTTTGAAGGCGGAAATGTGGAGCAGCGCATGAACGGAATCTGCGCAGGCGGCACGGGCTCCTTCATTGACCAGATGGCGTCGCTCTTACAGACTGATGCTACGGGGCTTAATGAGTTTGCGAGGGATTATGGCTCGCTCTATACGATAGCCGCCCGCTGCGGTGTCTTCGCGAAGTCAGACATTCAGCCTCTCATAAATGAGGGTGCGCGAAAAGAGGACCTCGCGGCATCCATATTTCAGGCGGTCGTCAATCAGACCATATCGGGACTTGCATGCGGTAAACCTATAAGGGGGCATGTCGCTTTTCTCGGAGGCCCTCTGCACTTCCTGCCGGAGCTTCGCAATGCTTTTATAAGGACTCTCAAGCTTGATGACGAGCATGCTATAATACCCGATAATTCACATCTTTTCGCAGCGATAGGCTCTGCGATGAATCATGACAATAAGCATGACCGCCCGCTGTCCTCGCTTGTGGAGGCGCTTAACTCGCCCATACATCTGGAGTTCGAGGTGGAGCGCATGGAGCCGTTATTTGCTGACGAGAAAGCTTATAAGAAGTTCATCGACCGGCATGAGAGGGCGAAGGTCAGGAAGGCTCAGCTTAAGAATTATAAGGGCAACGCCTATCTTGGCATAGACGCAGGCTCTACTACCACAAAGTGTGCTCTGATCTCTGAAAAGGGCGACTTGCTATATTCATTTTATTCTAATAACAACGGCTCGCCTTTGATGACTGCTATCGAAGCGATAAAGGAGATATATGATAAGAAGCCTGATGATGTGACCATAGCCGGAGCCTGCTCGACGGGCTATGGCGAGGCCCTTATAAAGTCGGCCCTGCAGCTTGACGAGGGGGAGGTCGAGACCGTGGCTCATTACTATGCGGCGGCGCATTTCAGGCCTGACGTGGACTGTATATTGGATATCGGCGGGCAGGACATGAAGTGCATAAGGATCAAGAATCATACGGTCGATTCCGTGATGCTTAATGAAGCCTGCTCATCGGGCTGCGGCTCTTTCCTTGAGACCTTCGCGAAGTCTCTTAATATGTCGGTGGAGGACTTCGCTGAGGCAGCGCTTTTTGCAAAGCACCCTATAGATTTAGGCACGAGATGCACGGTCTTCATGAATTCAAAGGTTAAGCAGGCGCAGAAGGAGGGAGCGGGAGTTGACGATATCTCGGCGGGTCTTGCTTATTCCGTGATAAAGAATGCCTTATTCAAGGTCATAAAGGTATCGGACGCTGACGAGCTGGGGAGCGTCATAGTAGTGCAGGGCGGCACCTTCTACAATAATGCCGTGCTAAGATCTTTGGAGCGGATAGCGAGGGTCCACGTGGTGCGTCCCGACATAGCTGGGATCATGGGAGCCTTCGGTGCGGCGCTTATAGCGAGGGAGCGTCATGCGGAGGGCGTTGATTCCACGATGCTGTCCATTGAGGAGATAAGGAATCTGGAGTTTACGACCTCGATGACGAAGTGTCAGGGCTGCACGAATAACTGCCGTCTAACGATCAACCGCTTCACGGGCGGACGCGTATTTATTTCGGGAAACCGCTGCGAGAAGGGGCTTGGCAGGACGAAGACTAATACGGACGTGCCTAACCTCTATGAGTGGAAGATGAAGCGGATATTCGGGTACGAGCCTTTGGAGGGATATGACGCTCCGAGGGGGACAGTCGGCATACCAAGGGCGCTTAATATGTATGAGGACTATCCCTTCTGGTTCACGTTCTTTACGAAGCTTGGCTACAGGGTAGTGCTATCTCCGCAGGCAAGCCATAAGATATACGAGCTTGGCATTGAATCGATACCGTCGGAGTCAGAGTGCTATCCGGCGAAGCTTGCGCACGGCCAGATACAGTGGCTTATAAATAAAAATATTAAATTCATATTCTACCCGTCCTTATTCTATGAGAGGAATGAATTCGAGGATGCGGGGAATCACTTCAACTGCCCGATCGTTACTTCTTATTCTGAGAATATAAAGAATAACGTCGAGGACATAAAGCTTAAGAATATTGATTTCAGGAATCCCTTCATAGCCTTTGACTCGCCTGAGGACATATATCCGAGGCTTATAGAGGCACTGCCTGAGGTCGATCCGGAGGAGATAGTGGAGGCTGTCTTTGCCGCATGGGATGAGCAGGCAAGGTTCCGCAGGGAGGTCGAGGAAAAGGGCGAGGAGACGCTTCGATGGATAGAAGAGAACCATGCGAGGGGCATCGTGCTTGCGGGCAGGCCCTATCACATAGATCCTGAGATAAATCACGGCATACCTGAGCTTATCACGTCTCACAGGGTAGCGGTGCTTACAGAGGATTCGGTATCGCATCTGGGCGTGGTCGAAAGACCTCTGCGCGTCATAGATCAGTGGATGTATCATTCGAGATTATATGCTGCGGCGGAGTTCGTGAAGCAGCGTGACGACGTGGACTTAATCCAGCTTAATTCCTTCGGCTGCGGGCTTGATGCGGTGACTACCGATCAGGTGGCGGAGATACTTGAATCAGGCGAGAAGATATATACCTGCTTAAAGATTGACGAGGTCAATAACCTTGGTGCGGCACGCATCAGGGTTAGGTCGCTTCTTGCGGCTCTAAGAGTCCGCGACATGAATCAGACCGTTAGGAACATAATGCCGCTTGATCAGAGAAGGGTATTATTCACAGAGGAGATGCGGGATGCGGGATATACGATAATAGCCCCGCAGATGTCGCCAATACATTTTGATGTGCTGGAGCCTGCGATGAGGGCTGAGGGATATAACTTCGTCTTCCTTGATAACGACGGTCATGAGGCCGTGAACGTGGGCTTGAAATACGTGAATAATGACGCCTGCTATCCGTCGATGATGGTGGTCGGGCAGATAATGTCGGCTCTGCTGTCAGGCAAATATGACCTTGACCGTACCGCAGTTATAATGAGCCAGACCGGAGGCGGGTGCAGGGCGACTAATTATGTGGCTTTCATAAGGCGGGCGCTTAAGAAGGCGGGAATGGAGCAGATACCCGTCATATCGCTTAATGCCGTAGGGCTTGAGCCTAATCCGGGCTTCCATCTGAATCCGTCCTTCGTCGTGCGCATGGTGTACGGAGCGGAGATAGGGGACCTCTTCATGAAGTGCCTATACAGGATGAGGCCCTATGAGAAGAAGAAGGGCTCCGCCGACAGGCTTCATAGGAGACTGCTGCGCGAGGCACAGGATTTCCTTGCTTCGGGAAGCGTCTCTTATTCGAAGTATAAGAAGCTCTGCCGTAAGATAATAGAATCTTTCGATGCGCTTCCGATAAGGGAGAGAAGGAAGAAGGCAAGAGTCGGCATAGTGGGAGAGATACTTGTGAAATATATGCCTGCTGCGAATAATCATCTTGTGGAGCTTCTGGAAGCCGAGGGAGCGGAAGCTGTAGTACCTGATTTCATTGATTTCTTTGCCTACAGCTTCTATAACCAGGTTTATAAGGGCGACTATCTGGGACAGTCGAAGAAGGCGGAGCGGCTTAATAAGTTCCTCATCTGGGTAGTGAACAGGCTTCGCAGCTATCCGTCTTATTTGCTGGGGAGGTCAAAGCATTTCACTCCGCATACGAAGATAACGGACATAGCGGATATGGCGCGCCCGATAGTCGATATAGGCAATCAGACCGGCGAGGGGTGGTTCCTTACCGGAGAGATAATGGAGCTTATTCACATGGGAGTCAGCAATATAGTCTGCGTACAGCCCTTTGGCTGCCTGCCTAATCATGTGGTAGGCAAGGGCGTGATAAAGAAGGTCAGGGAGCTTCATCCCGAGGCGAATATAGTAGCCGTAGACTACGATCCCGGAGCGTCCGAGGTCAACCAGCTGAACCGCATCAAGCTCATGCTTGCAAGCGCGGTGAGCAAGCTGAAGAAGTCGGCGTAGGACATAGAATTTCATCAGAAAGTCTATGTCCGTATTTGACCAGGCGGCCGGCTTGCCGGACGGCGTGCTCTGCGGAACGCAGAGTTCATGCGTGTAATTCCGATTTACACGCATGAAGTCGCTACCGCTGTCAATAAAAAAACTTGACAGCATTCTTTTTGTCTGCTATTATCCATATTCGGTGGTTTTCGATGGAAAAGCTGATTGAGAGGGGCTTGCTCTTTGATTATTATGGCGGGCTCTTAAGTGAGAAGAATAAGAGGATATACGAGGCGTGTGCGGTAGATGATATGTCCCTTGCGGAGATAGCGGATGAGATGGGGATATCAAGGCAGGCGGTGTCCGAGACATTGAAGCGCATAGATATGAAGCTTCAGGGATATGAGAGGGAGCTTCGGCTTATTCAAAGGACGGATAGCATAGAGAAGTATATCGGCGAGATACGGGAAGCGATATCGGAAGACGATATTGACAGGACAAGGATTGAAGATATTTTAAGTAGGATAGACGAGGCTTTATAGTGGCATTCGAGAGCTTAAGCGATAAACTTCAGAACGTATTCAAGAAATTAAAGAGCAAGGGCACTCTTAGTGAGGATGATGTAAAGACCGCCTTAAAAGAAGTGCGCATGGCTTTACTTGAAGCGGACGTGAACTTCAAAGTAGTGAAGCAGTTTACGAAGTCCGTGGAGGAGAAGGCTATCGGCTCTGATATAATGAACGGTCTTAATCCCGGACAGCAGGTCATAAAGCTTGTCAATGAAGAGATGACGGATCTCATGGGCTCGGAAGCTTCGCAGCTGACTTTCGCCCATGCGCCTGAACCAACGGTCATAATGATGGCGGGACTTAACGGAGCGGGAAAGACCACGACCTGCGGGAAGCTTGCCCTGCACCTTAAGAATAAGAGTAAGAAGACGATGCTCGCGGCGCTAGACGTATACCGTCCGGCGGCTATAGAGCAGCTTAAGGTGAATGGTGAAAAGGTCGATTCTCCCGTCTTTGAGATGGGGACTGATAAGAGTCCTGTTGATATAGCTTACGCAGCAGTAGAGGAAGCAAGGAAAGAGCGTTTTGACGTGGTCATCCTTGATACAGCAGGAAGGCAGCAGATCGATGAAGCCCTTATGCAGGAGCTTCACGATATCAAGGAGAAGATACATGTGGACGACACGCTGCTCGTCGTTGATTCAAGCACGGGTCAGGCAGCGGTAGATGTGGCGACAGGCTTTGACGAGAAGGTAGGCATAGACGGAGTTATCCTTACAAAGCTTGACGGCGATACGAGAGGCGGAGCGGCGCTATCCGTAAAGGCTGTCACGGGTAAGCCCATAATGTTTGCCGCAAGCGGTGAGAAGCCGCAGGACTTTGATATATTCTATCCCGACAGGATGGCAGGCCGTATCCTTGGAATGGGTGATGTGCTCTCGCTTATCGAGAAGGCGGGAGAGGCGATAGACGAGGAGGATGCGAAGAAGGCGGCGGAGAGCCTTAAAAAAGGCAGGTTCACGTTTAATGATTATCTCGACTCCATGAAGCAGGTGAATAAGCTCGGAGGCATGGGCTCCGTGATCTCTATGCTGGGCATGGGAGGAAAGGGACTTCCCGAGGTTGACGAGGACATGCTTAAGCGCAATGAGGCGATAATAATGAGCATGACGCCCGCAGAAAGGAATGATCCGAAGCTTCTCAATCCCAAGCGTAAGCATCGTATAGCTAGGGGATCGGGAGTCGATATAATGTACGTTAACCGCCTCGTGAAGCAGTTCGAGCAGATGCAGAAGATGATGAAGCAGATGACCGGAAGCGGCAAGAAGAGAGGACGCTTCGGGCAGATGGCGCAGATGCAGGGGCTAATGAGACAGTTAAAGCTTTAATGGCTTTATTGTACTAATATTATTAAATTTTTTTACTTAAGGAGAATGAAACAATGGTAAAGATCAGGTTGAAGAGAATCGGTAAGAAGAAGGCGCCTTTTTACAGGATAATCGTGTCAGACGCTAGGAAGACGACGCAGAGCACGACGCTTGCGGAGATAGGCACATATGATCCCTTAAAGGAGCCTGCCGAGGTAAAGATCAATGAGGAAGAGGCTAAGAAGTGGTTAGGTTGCGGAGCGCAGCCCACTGATACCGTTGCCCGCCTTTTCAAGAATGCGGGAATATCAAAGTAAACCTTCATAGTCAGGATATTAGTTAAGATTTTACAAGGCATCCGATGCTAAAATATGGAGGTAGAATAAGATGAAAGAACTGGTGGAAGTGATCGCCAAGGCTCTCGTCGATAATCCCGATAAGGTGGTAGTCACCGAGGAGGAGGACGACAGGGAGATAAACGTGACGCTCAAGGTCGCGAAGGAAGACATGGGCAAGGTCATAGGCAGGTCCGGACGCATAGCGAAGGCAATGAGGTCAGTAGTCAAGGCGGCGGCGACTAAGACCGAGAAGCATGTGAACGTGGATATAGCTGATGAAGACGAAGCATAAGCTGCTTTCAGTCGGGCAGATAACGTCTACCCACGGATTAAAGGGAGAAGTGAAGGTATTTCCTACTACGAACGATCCGACAAGGAGATTTAAAGAGCTTAAGGAAGTGATCCTAAAGACTCCGAGGGAGGAGATACCTGTAACAGTGAAATCGGTCAGGTTCAGTAAGAACCTGGCCCTTTTGAAATTCGAGGAGATAGAGGGCATAGACGCAGCGGAGAAGTACAAGGGAGCTTACGTATGCGTGCCAAGGGAGAAGGCGCAGGAATTAGGGCCTGATGAGTATTATGAGGCTGACCTTATCGGAATGGAGGTTATGTCTGATGAGGGGGAGAAGCTCGGCACGCTAAAAAAGGTGCTGCACACCGGGGCAAACGACGTCTACGAGGTAGAGCCTGATGCAGAGGGAGCGAAGAGTTTTCTTATTCCGGCAATAAAGGATTGCGTGAAGGAAGTAGATGTAGATAACGCAGTCATGAAGATACATGTGATGGACGGGCTTCTATGATAGCTTATCGGGGACTATGCAAAGCATGAGATTCGAGGTTCTTACAATATTTCCCGAAATGGTGGAGCACGCCTTTAAGACCGGGGTTACGGGCAGGGCTTCAGGCGAGGGAATAATAGAGCTTGAAACCGTGAACATAAGGGATTACAGCACTAATTCCTACGGTTCTATAGACGGCTATACCTACGGCGGGGGAGCAGGGATGCTCATGCAGTGCGAGCCCGTGTATCGGGCTTATCTGGAGGCAATGAGACGGCTGGGCATGCCATGTGCTGATGACGTAGAATCACTGACAGGAGAAACAATAGATGCAGAGCTGGAGGCTTACGATACCGCAGGCTCTAAATCCGTGCGCGTCGTGTACATGACTCCTGTGGGAGAGGTTTTCACCCAGGCTAAGGCGGAGGAATTATCCAAAGAGAGAGAGCTTATATTCCTCTGCGGTCACTATGAGGGGATAGACGAGAGGGTGATAGACGAGATAGTCACGGACAGGATTTCAATAGGCGATTATGTGCTGACAGGAGGAGAATTATCTGCCCTGGTTGTAATGGATGCCATAGCAAGGCTTATCCCCGGCGTGCTGAAAAACGATGAATCTGCTGAGACAGAGTCCTTCAACACAGGAGGGCTTCTCGAATATCCGCAGTACACGAGGCCTGATGAATGGCACGGAAGCAAGGTTCCGGACATACTGCTTTCGGGGGATCATGCTAAAGTAGATAATTACCGAATGCACGAGATGAGGCGCGTGACAAAGGAAATAAGGCCTGACCTTTATCAGAAATATATGGAAGATAGAGGGATTTTCTGATTTTTGCTTGATAATACAGTATGGTTTGTGTTATCATAGTGCGGTTGCGAGACTTTGATGGTCCTCTGCCGGGGCACGGCTAAGGTGCTAAAAGGCACAAACGGCATATAGCCATACAGATATTTATTAAGACCGTGCGACGCTTACCGGCATGAACATCGGACTATTACAATACAGGAGGGAATGGAAATGAACGCTGAGATCATCAAGGAGATCGAAGAGGAACAGAAGAAAAAGGAAATGCCTGAGATCAATGTAGGCGATACCGTAAAGGTACACAACAAGATCCGCGAGGGCAACAGGGAAAGGATACAGATCTTCGAGGGAACCGTGCTGAAGAAGCAGGGCGGCAATACCGCAAGGGCGACCTTCACCGTAAGGAAGATTTCAAACGGCGTAGGCGTGGAGAAGACCTGGCCCATACACTCACCTAACGTAGAGAAGGTAGAGATAGTAAGAAGAGGTAAGGTACGCAGGAACAAGCTTTTCTACTTAAGAGCTCTGACCGGTAAGAAGGCAAAGGTCAAGGCAGCAGAGTGATCCGAATATCACAAGTCGAATAAAGACAGGGCTCATGCAGGACGCATGGGCTCTGTTTTTCATAAAGCCGGAAATATGGTATCATTCATATCATGCTTAGCAGGAAAAGACAGACAAACGGGCTTGTATTTTATGAGAAGAAGAAGCTTATCACGGCGAAGGGGATATATGCCTTTCTTTCGTGGTCTGCTATAATAATCGGCGCCGTGCTTTTTGCATATGTTGCCGTGTATGCCTTCGGGGTCAGGACTACGGTAATCGGGGATTCTATGGAGCCGACGTTAGTCAACGGTCAGGAAATCATGATAAACCGCCTTATATATAATATATTCGAGCCGGGTCAGGGCGACGTGATAGTCTTCAAGCCTAACGGGAATGAGAACGCCCATACCTACGTTAAGCGGGTCGTAGGCGTGCCGGGGGATACGGTAAGGATCATGAATGGGATACTCTATGTCAATGGGGAGCCGACGGATTTATTTTCCGACAACATAGCTAACCCCGGAACGGCGGCGCTTGACCTGAAGCTTGGTGAGGACGAGTTCTTCGTTATGGGGGATAACCCTAATTCATCGGATGATTCAAGGAATGCGAACATAGGCAACGTGAAGCTTGAGACCATAATAGGCAAGGCATGGTTTCATATGGCGGGAGGCTCGCAAGGCTTAGGGAGGGTGCGCTGATGGCGGTATATCATTGGTATCCGGGGCATATGGCGAAGGCTAAGCGGGCTATGACGGAGGACATGAAGGTCATAGATGTCATCGTGGAGATAGTCGATGCGAGAGCGCCTTTTTCTACCAGAAATCCTGACATTGAAAAGCTCGGACAGGGCAAGGAGCGGATAATCGTACTTAATAAGGCAGATCTTGCGGATGAGGGAGTGACAAAGGAGTGGACAGAGCATTTCAAGGGAGGCGGGCTTAGGGCTGTCCCGCTTAACAGTAAAGATAAGAAGGGCTTTCAGAGCGTGGCTGCCGTGATTGACGATGCGGCGTCCGCAAAGCGGGAGAGAGATCTTAAAAAGGGCATTAAGAACCGTCCTGTGAGGCTTATGATCTGCGGCATACCTAATGTCGGCAAGTCTACCTTCATCAATGCGTTATGCAGGAAGAACATCGCAAAGACAGGGAATAAACCCGGAGTTACGAAGGGGAAGCAGTGGATATCAGTAAGGAAAGGGGTTGACCTTATGGATACTCCCGGGATACTGTGGCCTCGTATAGATGATCCGGTGTCACAAAGGAATCTTGCTCTTATCGGCTCCATGAACGATGAGGCGATAAATAAGGACGAGCTTCTGTCAGAGCTTATAGCTATGCTTAAGGATAAGGCAGGAGAGGTGATGCAAGAGAAGTATGGCATCGAGGGCGCAGATGATATCGAAGAGTCGCTTCGTAAGACAGCGCTTAAGATGTCGATGCTAAGATCCGGCGGGGAGCCTGATACGGTAAGGGCGGGCGAGTATTTATTCACGGCATACAGAGGAGGAGACCTCGGAAGGATATCGCTTGAAGAACCGTAAGGCAGGACACAGGAAAAGCAGCGGGGCATTGAGCTTCAGCATATATATTTTTGCGATCATCCTGTTTGCCGTGCTTATCAGGAGCTTTGTCATAGAGAGGGTAGTGGTGGTAGGGGAGTCTATGGAGCCTACGCTTGACGACGGGGATAATGTGCTAATCGACAAGCTCTCTTACAGGATGGGCGATATAGAAAGGTATGACATCGTGGTCTTCCCGGTGGACGGAATCTTCCTTATTAAGCGCGTGTACGGGCTTCCGGGAGAAAATATACGTATAGACGAGACTGGTCTTATTTATATAAACGGCGAAGTGATAGACGACAGGTATGCCAGAGAGATAATGACGGATGCGGGGCGTGCGGGAGGTCTTGGAGTCACGCTTGCGGAGGATGAGTACTTCGTGCTCGGCGACAACCGCAATAATTCCATAGACAGCAGGGCTTTAGAGGTCGGAAGCGTAAGGAATAAGAACATCAGGGGAAAGGTCTTGATCAGGCTTACTCCGTTAAGTAAGTTCGGCAAGGTGAAGTAGGTATGACTAAAGAAGAAAAGGAAGCTAAGGCAAAGGAGAAGCTTCAAAAGGAAAGAGCAAGGCTCTATGGGATGTCGGAGTACGAGAGGAAGTACTCTGAGTGCGAGTATATATGCGGGGTTGACGAGGTGGGGAGAGGACCGTTCGCAGGACCCGTGATGGCCGGGGCAGTCATTCTTCCCAAAGATTGTGAGATATTGTATCTGAATGATTCCAAGAAGCTTTCGGTTAAGAGGAGAGAGGCGCTTTACGCCGAGATATGCGAGAAGGCAGTGTCTTATCATGTCGCAAGGGTGGAGCCGGAGAGGATAGATGAAGTAAACATATTGCAGGCTACGCTTGAGGCTATGAGAGAAGCTATAAATAATCTTAGCGTAAAACCCGATATAATACTTGTGGACGCAGTACATATACCGGACATTGATATAGAGCAGGAGTCCATAGTTAAGGGCGATGCGAAGTCCGTGTCGATAGCCGCAGCATCCATAGTGGCGAAGGTCACGAGGGATCACGTGATGGAGGAGTATGCGAAGGAGTATCCGGGCTACGGCTTTGAGAGGAACATGGGGTACGGCACGGCGGAGCACAGGGAGGCTTTAGGAAGGCTCGGAGCGACTCCGATACACAGAAGGACATTCATCCATAATTACGTATGAATATAAGAGTTAATTCCAATCTTCTAAATAATCAGCAGGTAAGCGATACGACCCAGACCCAGCAGACCGTATCGCCAAGGCTTGGCTCAACTCTTGCGAGCGCCATCACCGACATGAACGTGGGCGATGTCTTCACGGGAAAGATAACTGACATGAACGGTCAGGCGCTGCAGCTTTTATTATCCGACAAGAGCCAGATATCGGCGAAGCTATCCGCCATGATGAGGCTGCAGGTAGGGCAGACGATGTCCTTTGAGGTAACGTCGAATGCAGGCGGGAAGGTGCAGCTGACACCGCTCTATGCGAATCTAACAGGTGAGAATCAGGTAGCAAAGGCTTTAGGCGAGGCGGGGCTTCCATATGATGCGAGGACATCGGAGATGGTGAAGTCCATGATGGAGCAGGGGATGAAGATAGACGCGGACAGCCTCCTTGCCATGGCGCGCTCCGTGAATAACTACCCGGATGCGGCTCCTGCTTCGATAGTCAATATGAAGGCGCTTGATATACCCTTAAACCCTGAGAACGTGCAGCAGTTTGAGATATACAGGAATAACGCCCACCAGATCGCAGAGCACGTAGGGGGCATTGCGGAGGGCTTCGCAGAGGTAGCGGGAGAGTCCGTATCGACTAATAATATGCTGCTCGATATCTTCGTGGGCGAGGCTGACCCGGAGATAGGGCAGCTCCTTAGGGAGGCCAAGGCTCTTGAGGCAAGTATACAAGAGGCAGGCACGCCGGAAGTAGAGAATGTCATGACGGATGCGCAAGGTGCACCTATAGGAGAGCAGGCAGTTGCGGCGGAGAACGCTGAGGCGGCGGCTCTTTCGGAAGGAGCGCTTAAGTCTGAGGTCAGGGAAGCCATAGGCTCTGATCCCGGAGCCAATGTGACTATAAAGGCAGGCGGCAGGAATGACTTCTACGGAGAAAATACGGTAACGGATGATTTAGAGGAGCTTTATACGCCTGATGAGAAGAAGCATCTGGCGGATGAGCTTAATAAGCTGGGAGTCCCGAAAAATCTCACGGATAAGATAAAAAATGACGAGCTGACACCGAGAGATACTCTTAACCTTGTCCGCAACGCCATATCACAGGGAAGCGAAGGGCTTACGGGGGAAGCGTTAAAGGAGTTCGGCGATAACGTGAGGCATTTGCTTAAGACTCCGGAATACACCAAGCTTGTGAAGAATGAGATAATGAACGAGCTTCTGATGAAGCCCGAAGAGGTAGCGGATAAGGAGAAGGTTCAGGAATATTTTCAGAAGGTCGTGAGGGATACGGCAAGGGCAGCGGAAGCCCTGCAGTCCACGGGACACGGGGAGACCACGCTTGCTGCGGCGAATCAGGATCTGCATGACAACTTAGACTTCATGAATCAGATGAACCAGATGTTCACCTATATGCAGATGCCCTTAAAGCTTGCGTCTGAGGCGCAGCATGGCGATTTATACGTGTATACGAATAAGAAAAAGCTTGCATCGGGAGACGGCAACGTGTCCGCCCTGCTTCATCTTGACATGACGCATCTTGGGACCATGGACGTGCATGTGTCGATGAATAAGGAAAATGTCGTGAACACGCATTTCATCTTACAGAATGAGGAAATGATAGACTTCATAGCGGAGCACCTTCCGGAGCTTGACGAGAGGATAAACCGCAGGGGATACCATATGCACAGCGACGTATCTATTAACTCCGAGAAGAAGACGGTTCCCGAGATCATGTTTGACAAGGGAAAGAATGCGAAGCTGATACAGTACACGGCGTTTGACGCAAAGGCTTAGGAGCCTTGAGCGACGAAAAAGGCTGAGGTAGGATATGGCAGCGAAGAAAGAAAAGGATCTAAGAAATTTAACTGCCGTCGCCCTGGCGTATGAAAAGGGCGATATGGCGCCTGTCGTCGTGGCTTCAGGCAAGGGAAGGGTCGCGCAGAAGATAATAGAGACGGCGCAGGAAAATGACGTCCCCCTGCATGAGGACAGCAAGCTTGCGGAGACGCTTTCTAATCTTGAGATCGGCGAGATGATACCGCCCGAGCTGTATGAGGTCGTGGCGGAAGTCCTTGTATTCGTAAACGACATGGAACGCATCAGGAGCAAGATAGATGCGAGGTGACAGTCGCAGGATGACTATGTCATGAATACAAGGAAGGTAGGAACTGAAAAGGAGGACAGAGCGGCGGTCTTCATAGAGTCGCACGGAGGACGGGTAACAGAGCGTAATTTCCGCTCACGCATGGGCGAGATAGACCTTATAGCAAGAGATTCAGGCTCTATCTGCTTTATAGAAGTAAAGTACAGGAAGAATGCTGCAAACGGTCATCCTGCCGAAGCGGTAGGAACTAAGAAGCAGTTCACGATATCTCGGGTAGCAGACTACTACCGCATGAAAAAACACCTGCCCGATGATATACCCTACAGATTCGACGTGATAGGCATCATAGGTGATGAGATCACGTGGTATAAGAATGCTTTTCAATATATCGGGCTTTAAGCTAAGACTTGCTTGTGTTAAAATAATTGATTGGAAAAGAAGAATGAGCCGGATGCCGGTATCTATGAAGAACCCAGAGGGTTCTGAATAAATATGATTAATAGTTGTGAGGTGGGATGACCTATGTCTGAGATAATAGATGAGAGGAACGATCTTTTTACCAAGAAGCTTGCGGTCGCGCCGCTGAAGCTTCTGGTGATGCCGAATATAAAATGCCTTGGGGATAAGGTTGACGAGTATCTCGTAGGCTTCCGTAAGGAGCGCTTCCCTGACGGCATAGACGATCCTGAGCATCAGGGATATGTGGCGGATTCTTATGAGACGGCTGTTACTCTTCCGAGGTTCGGCTCCGGCGAGGGTAAGGCAGTGCTTGAGGAGAGCATCAGGGGTAAGGATCTCTATATCCTTACTGATGTCATAAATTACAGCATGAAGTACCGCATGAACGGCTTTGAGAACCGGTACTCGCCGGACGATCATTATCAGGACTTAAAGAGGGTGATAGCGGCAGTAGCGGGCAAGGCTCACAGGATATCGGTCGTGATGCCTTTCATGTACGAATCAAGACAGCATAAGAGGGCGGCGAGGGAGTCTCTTGACTGCGCCATGATGATAGAGGAGCTTTCGGATATGGGCGTGTCGGACCTTATGACCTTTGACGCTCATGATCCTTCAGTGCAGGCGGCGGCTCCGCTTTGCGGCTTCGATAATTTCTCTCCCTTCTATCAGTTCGTGAGGGCGCTTCTGCAGAGCGAGGACGACCTTATGATAGATGCGGATCATGTGGTAGTCATCTCTCCGGATGAGGGAGCGCTTAACAGGGCGATATACTTTGCGACCGTGCTGGGAGTCGATACGGGCATGTTCTATAAGAGGCGGGATTATGCGCATATAGTTGACGGCAAGAATCCGATAGTGGCTCACGAGTTCCTTGGGGATTCGGTAGAGGATAAGGACGTCATTATAGTTGACGACATGATATCGACAGGCGGCTCAATGCTTGACACAGCGAGGCAGCTTAAGAACATGAAGGCTAACCGGGTATTTATCTGCTGTACCTTCGGACTCTTCACGGATGGCTTGGAGCTATTCGACGAGGCCTTCAAGGAAGGCGTGTTCGACAGGATAATAACCACGAACCTGCATTACAGGAGACCGGAGCTTTTAACGCGCGACTGGTATATAGAGGCGGATATGAGCAAGCTCATAGCGCAGATAATTGACTTCTCTAATCATGATATGTCTATGGATAAGGTCGTGACTCCCACGGAGAAGATAAGGGAGATCCTTTCAAGCTACAACGAGAGGATAGACATCTGAGGATGCCATCAGCAAGAGACAGCAGGAAATCATGAAGCCCATAAAAGGCGCGGGGCAGATAATAAGGGACGTGCTCCCCGATTCAGCGGCATATGAAGCGGGAATAAGAGCGGACGACGAGCTTATCGCCATAAACGGACAGAGGATAGGAGATATCTTTGATTATCAGTATGAATGTGCCGATGCGGAGATAGAGATAAGGGTCAGGCATAAGGATGGTAAGGAGGCGTCATACCTTATCGAGAAAGATGAGGACGAGGATCCCGGACTTGTATTTGACGATGGCATAATGGATGAGTACAGGAGGTGCCGGAATAAATGCGTCTTCTGCTTCATAGACCAGATGCCGAAGGGCATGAGGGATACGCTCTATTTCAAGGACGATGACAGCAGGCTTTCATTCCTGCAAGGGAATTACGTGACTCTCACCAATATGTCTGACGACGACATAGACAGGATAATCAGATATAATCTGGAGCCTATAAATATTTCATTTCAGACAACGAATCCCAACCTTAGGAATAAAATGATGGGAAACCGCCATGCGGGAGCCTCGCTTAAAAAGGCGGACCGGCTTTTTGATGCGGGGGTCACCATGAACGGTCAGATAGTGCTATGCAGGGGGCTTAATGACGGTGCGGAGCTTGACCGCTCTATAGGAGACCTCGCAAGGTACATACCCTGTCTTGAAAGCGTATCCGTAGTGCCTGTAGGGCTTACTAAGTACAGGGACGGGCTTTATCCGCTTGAACCCTTTATGAAAGAAGATGCTGTCCGTGTTATCGGACAGATAGAAGCATGGCAGGAGAAGCTTTATAAGGAGCATGGAACTCACTTCGTGCATGCCTCGGATGAATGGTATCTGATGACAGACAAGGAGGTACCGGAAGCAGAGCGGTATGACGGGTACTTACAGCTTGAAAACGGCGTGGGAATGGTGAGGCTCCTTGAGGACGAGGTCTCAGAGGCTTTGCAGGGGCATGATACGGTTGATAAAAAGGGCAGCTTCAGCATAGCTACGGGAAGCCTTATATATCCTGTGATATCTCATCTTACGGATAGCATGCGTGAATATTATCCTAATATTAATGCGTCAGTCTATCCGATAAGGAATGATTTCTTCGGGGAGAGAGTGACGGTTACAGGGCTTCTTACAGGACAGGACATAGTGAATCAGCTAAAGGGTCAGGAGCTTGGAGAGAAGCTTTATCTTCCTGAGAATCTGCTTAGATTTAATACTGAGACTTTGCTTGATGACATGACGCTTAGCGACATAGAGGATGCTTTACAGGTTCCCGTGGGTATTGTAAAATCAGACGGTGCGGCATTCGTAGATATGTACGACAGCGTATAGTGAGGCACGTAGTTATTTAAGCATATGAACGGAGTTGGAAATAGATGAAACCGGTAGTCGCCATAGTAGGCAGGCCGAATGTAGGAAAATCGTCTCTCTTTAATTTCCTTGCGGGAGAGCGCATAGCTATAGTAAAGGACGAGCCCGGCATCACGAGGGACCGTATCTATGCCGATGTGGACTGGAACGGAAGGATGTTCACGATCATAGATACCGGGGGCATAGAGCCTGATTCCAAGGATATGATGCTATCCAAGATGCGGGAGCAGGCGCAGATCGCCATAGATACGGCTGACGTCATCATCTTCATGACGGACGTGCAGACGGGGCTTGTGGATTCAGACGGCAGGGTCGCGGATATCCTTAGGCGGTCGCATAAGAAGGTGCTGCTTGCCGTGAATAAGGTCGATGCCATAAAGAAGTACGAGACTGATATTTACGAATTCTATAATTTAGGACTCGGCGATCCGATACCCATATCGGCGGATCAGAAGACCGGCGTGGGAGATCTCTTAGACGGAGTGGTAAAGCTTCTTCCGCCTAAGAGCGAGGCAGAAACAGATGACGACAGGCCTCGTATAGCGGTGGTCGGAAGGCCCAATGTCGGCAAGTCGTCTCTCATTAATAAATACATAGGCAAGGACAGGCTCATAGTGTCCGATATAGCGGGCACCACAAGGGATGCCGTGGATACTGTCGTTAAAAGGAACGGCAAGGAGTATGTCTTCGTAGATACGGCGGGGCTTCGCAGGAAGAATAAGATAAAGGAAGAGCTTGAAGCCTATATGATAGCCCGCACCGTGTCGGCCGTAGAGCGCTCGGACATAACCGTGCTCATGATTGACGGCACGGAGGGAGTCGTGGAGCAGGACGCCAAGATCGCAGGCATTGCCCATGACAGGGGCAAGGGCGTGATCATAGCCGTGAATAAATGGGATGCCGTCGAGAAGGACGACAAGACCATTTATAAGATGAGCAGGGATATAATGCAGACGCTCTCCTTCATGCCTTATGCGGAGATCTTATTTATTTCCGCTAAGACTGGGCAGAGGACGGATAAGCTCTTTGAGTCGATAGACACAGTCATAGCGAATCAGAACCTTCGCATACAGACAGGAGTGCTTAATGAGATAATAAGCGAGGCAGTGACTATGCAGCAGCCGCCTTCGGATAAGGGCAGGAGGCTAAGGGTTCTTTACGCCACTCAGGTATCGGTGAAGCCGCCTACTATAGTCATATTCGTGAATAATGCGAAGCTCATGCACTATTCATATACGAGGTATCTGGAGAACCGGATAAGGGATGCCTTTGGGTTTCAGGGCACGCCGATAAACTTTGTGATAAGGGAAAGGAAGTCGGAAGAATGATAATGAGGATAGCTTGCCTTATAATAGGCTATGCCTGCGGGCTTTTCCAGACAAGCTATATATTGGGGAAGCTTCATGGCATAGATATAAGAGAGTATGGCTCCGGAAATGCGGGAACTACTAATATGCTCCGTACTATGGGAACAAAGGCGGGGCTTATTACCTTCTTCGGAGATGTGATAAAGACGATAGCGGCAGTCCTTATCTGCCTAGCGATATTCTACCGCAGGGATGTGAATCCGGAGATGCTGCAGCTTATCAAAATCTACGCATCGGCGGGTGCGGTGCTTGGGCATAACTTCCCATTCTATCTGGGCTTCAAGGGAGGCAAGGGGATAGCCTGCACGGCGGGCATGATAATTACGCTTGATCCTTTCATGGTGCTCTGCGGGATAATAATCTTCTTTGGGATTTTCTTTACGACGCATTACGTGTCACTTGGCTCTATCTGTATGTATGTCGCTTTTTTTATCGGAACCGTCATAATGGGAGCCATGAACCTTGGGTGCTTTAAGAATATAACGCCGACGGTTGCGATAGAGTGCGATATAGTGGTAGGGCTTTTAACGGTCATGGCTTTGTTCAGGCACAGGAATAATATATCAAGGCTGTTGGATCACAACGAAAAGAAGACGTATCTTACGCATAATGATAAAGGAGCAGGAGAATGAGTGATATAGGCGTTATAGGCGCAGGAAGCTGGGGTACGGCTCTTGCGAAGCTTCTTAGCACGAATGGTCATAAGATAACGGTGTATTCGGCAATAGCATCGGAGGTAGAGATGCTTAAGAGCTTTCATGAGCAGAAGGATAAGCTGCCGGGAGTCACTCTCCCTGATGACATGGAATTTACTACGGACATAGTAACGGCGGTTAACGGTAAGGATCTCGTAGTACTTGCCGTGCCCTCGCCATTTACCAGAAGCACTGCTAAGACGATGAAGGATGCGGTAGCAGAAGGTCAGATAATAGTTTCTGTCGCGAAGGGGCTTGAGGATGAGAGCTTCGATACGCTGTCTCAGATAATAAAAGAGGAGATACCGCAGTCAAGGGTAGTGGTGCTTTGCGGCCCGACACATGCGGAGGAAGTCGGCATGGGAGTTCCTACGGCGATAGTGGCAGGCTCTAAGGATGCCGATGATGCGAAGCTTGTGCAGGATGTATTCATGAATGACGCCTTCAGGGTTTATACCTCTGACGATCCATATGGAATGGAGCTTGGCGGGGCACTCAAAAATGTGATCGCTCTGGCAGCGGGCATAGCGGATGGTTTAGGCTATGGAGATAATACCAAGGCAGCCCTTATTACGAGGGGCATACATGAGATAGCAAGACTTGGAGTTGCCTGCGGAGGAAAGAGGGAGACCTTCGAAGGGCTTACGGGTATAGGCGATCTTATTGTCACTTGCGCATCTATGCACTCCAGGAACAGGAGAGCGGGCATCCTCATAGGCCAGGGGAAGACGGCTGATGAGGCGATGGCGGAGGTTAAGCAGGTGGTAGAGGGTGTATACTCTGCAAAGGCTGCTATGCACCTTGCGGCAAAGCATGACGTACCCATGCCCATAATAGAGCAGGTGAACCTTGTCTTATTCGAGGAAAAGAGACCGTCTGAAGCTCTTATTGACCTTATGACCAGGGATAAGAAGTCAGAGACGGTATAAAGTAATTCATGGGCTTTTTGTTATTTGTCTTAGCAATAATCCTTATAATCGCAGGACATATAGTTAAGTCTCTGAGGCAGAAGCAATTTGCGGATTTCTATGAGGAGACAGGGCTTTCAGTGTTCAACGAAGCGCTTGCCGCGGGATATATAGTTAACCTTGCGGTGCCTTTCAGATTAGGCGATTTGCTGAGAGCGTTCATAGCAGGGCGTAAAATGAAGAATGGTTTTTCTTTTGCCTTTGCGACAGTCGTAGTTGACAGGATACTGGATGTCATAGTCGTGGGATTCATCTATCTGGGATTATTCTTGATCAGTCCGGCTTACTCGGATGATGCGGGGAGGTCGGCTTTCTTTTATGTGTCATTGTCGCTTATAGCAATAGTGCTTATCGTTATAGTCACCTTCGCGAGACGCACGGTTAAGAAGCTGATACGCACGTTCACGGGTATCTTTAATGAGAAGATAGAGCTTACGCTTATGTTCTTCTTCTGGTCTATGATCACGGCCTTCAGGGATATGGCAAAGAGGATGGAGAAGAAGAAGCTGCTTTTGCTGACGGCTGTCATGTGGGGACTTTACACGGCTTCATACTATGTCATATCTCTTGCGATAAGGGCTATGGGAGGAGAAGCCAGTCTCATGTATGTCTTCTCATATCTTTTTTCAAGCTCCAGCATAGATAAGGGCAATCTTACGAATGGTTATGTTGACGGCGTGATAGTAGCTTATCTTGCTTTGTCTGCGGCTCTTTTATTCATCATAGGGCTTGTGTCCGGTATGAGGAATAAGGACGGGACGGCGGAGGCTTCTGATAAGACGATGATGCTTCTTCCGCAGGTAAGGGAGGACGACAGGAGAGGCTTCCTTGAGAATTATTTCGAGGGCGACAGGCATGCTTATGTGAGGGGATATCTTGAGGCTAACAGCGACATACAGATAATAAGCGACTATTCGGCGGGGTCTAACGCGACGACGCTTTATGCGATAAAGGATGACAGGTCGATATTCAGGAAATATGTCGTAGGGGCTGATGCTGAGAAGCTTCACGAACAGGTTGAGTGGATAGAGCGGTACAGGGAAGTGCTTCCTCTGCCTTCGATACTTGATGAGAAGCAGGATGACGGCATGACGCTTTATGACATGCCTGCTGTATCGGGAGCTTCGGGATTTTTTGAATTCATTCATACTAATCCTGTCGAGAGTTCTGCGGCGATAATAAGGAGCGTATTTGATTCGCTTGAAAAGGGACTTTATTCCAAGGCTTCGGGCGTTGCAGAGAGCGATGTCACAGACAGGTACATAGATGAGAAGATATTAAAGAATATCAGGCTTATCGAGGGGAATCACAGATGGGCAGAGTTTCTAAGACAGGATGAGGTAATGATCAACGGAAGGAAGGTACGGGGCTTTCCGCATCTGAAGGCAGCAATGACTAAGGAGAAGCTTAAGGAAATATTTGCTTCTGATACGGTGTCTCCTATTCATGGGGATGTCACCGTGGAGAATATAATAATCGCTCCGGTATCTTCCGGTTATGAGGGTGGATATTATCTTATCGACCCTAATACAGGAAATATACTCGACAGTAAATTTATTGATTATTCAAAGCTTCTGCAGTCACTTCACGGAGGATATGAGTTCCTGATGCGGACCGACAGGTGCAGTATGAGCGGGAATGAGATACGCTTCATGTCGGGAGTGTCGAGGGCTTACAGGGATCTTTACGGAGATTATAAGAGGTATCTGGGAGAGCGGTTCAATGAAGCTGAGGTGCGTTCGATATATTATCACGAAATAGCCGACTGGCTCCGCCTCATGCCATATAAAATAGAGCACGATGAGAATAAAGCCGCGATCTTCCTGGCGGGGATGCTGCTTGCGGCGGATGACGTCATAGGAGATAAGTTATGATAAAGAGCGAAATCAGACAGTATTACCAAGAACACAAAAAAGACACAAAAAAGATACAGGCAAGCAATTGACTTAATTGTATTTAAGTAATATACTCCTTATTTGTTACTCATTATGTCAACATGAGCATTTGAGCATACGATTAAGGAGAGGTTAAGTTGAATAAGAATATCATTAAAAAATCAGGGGCAGTCTGTCTGAGCTTCATGCTTGGGGCTGTCCTTTTATGTGGCTGCACGTCGCCTGTCGGCGGTAGTGAAGCAGAGTCTGCATCAGAAGCGGAAGCTTCGGAAGAAGAGGCAAAGCTTGATGTAGAGGTCATGAGTCCTGAGGTAAAGGACATTTCCATAAGCTCTAATTTCGCAGGAACCGTCGTGGCGCAGAGCGAGGTCTATGTTATTCCGATGATATCGGGCGAGGTCGTGGAGAAGAACTATGAGGTAGGCGACCATGTGAACGAGGGCGACCTGCTCTTTAAGATTGACGACGAGGCTTTGCAGATCGCTCTGACACAGGCGGAGGCGAATGTTACAAGTGCACAGGCGGGGCTTAGCGCACAAAAGGCGGCAGCGGAAGCAACCAAGGCGTCGTCTAATGCAACGAGGGCGCAGGCTACGCAGACTGTCGGTGAGATACCGTATAACGCAGAAGCGATGAACGTGAACGTTGATAGCGCCTATGCTACGAAACGCAGCGCGAATAATTCCCTTAAGTCGGCATGGGCTTCCATAGACCATATGGAGGATCAGCTTGACGATTTAGAGGACGCCAGAGACGCTGCGGAGTCTGCGGCCGCAACTGCAAAGGCGGCTTATGAGGAGCTTCTGGCTAAGGGCGCATCAGAGGCTGATATTGCAGCTGCATTGAAAACCTATACGACAGCTGAGTCTACGGTATCGGAGCTTGATTCTTCGATAGACACTCTTGAGCTTAATATCAAGACATCAAAGTACAGCGCTGATTCTGCTGAGATGCAGTACGATGTCGCGACGGAGAATTATAATCTGTCACAGATGAAGAGAAGTAATTACAATACCTATACGGTTCCGACAACACTTTACGGAGCCTATGCTTCCGCAGTCGGAGCGAATGCATCGGATGTAGGTGCGGACGCTCAGGTGACAAGCTCTGCGGCAACCGTGAAGCAGGCGCAGGCAGGGCTTGATTCTGCTAAGTTACAGCTTGAATACACTAATGTCAAGGCTCCCGTATCAGGCACGATAACGTCCATAGGAGTCACGCTTCACAACATGGCTACGCAGTCGTCCGCGGCTTACACCATACAGAGCGACGATCCGAATAAGATCGTATTCTATGCGGCAGAGGAGACGGCGAAAAATATACGCTCAGGCTCTGATGCCATAGTGACTAAGAACGGCGTTGATTATAAGGCGAAGATACTTACTGTCTATGATACGATAGATGCGACGACGGGGCTTTTTAAGATAGAGGCTTCTGTCACGGACAGTGCTGCGGCATCCGCCCTTATATCGGGATCGAGCGTTTCGATAAAGACCGTGACAAGGAGATCGGGGAATGCTCTTTCTGTTCCTATTGACGCCGTGTATTATGACGGCGATCAGGCCTATGTCTATGTGAATGATAACGGGACTGCGAAGAGAGTCGATGTGACGCCCGGACTTTCCGACGATCAGAGCATAGAGATAGCGGAAGGACTTACGGGAAATGAGAAGGTAGTCGTGACCTGGGCAGGGAGCCTTAGAGACGGCACGGCTATTAACGCTAAAGACGTAACGGCTTATACAGGTAATGACCATACAAAGACAAATGCCGATACGACGGCTGCTCCTGATAAAAAAGCAGAGGCTCCCGGGGCTGATAAAGCCAACGGCACTACAAATGCCATGGTTCCTGTATCCGCGGGAGCAGGAGATCAGGGATGAAAGGCCTTGTAAGAGGTGTCATTAACAGACCGGTAACGGTGGTCGTAACGATCATAGCGCTTGCTGTATTTTTCGTGACGGCATTATCTTCCATCACTCTGAAGCTGATGCCCGATATGTCTATACCCGTCATGGCGGTATACACGATATATCCGGGAGCCGCTCCGGAAGAAGTAGACGAACTCGTATCAGATGAGATAAGCAGCGCCTGCGAGTCATTGACAGGAATAAAATCCATACAATGTCAGTCCAACGAGAACGTGTCTTTTGTTATACTCCAGTATGAGTACGGCACTGACATGGATAAGGCGTATAATGATGTAAGGGCTGCCGTAGACGGCATAAAAAGCACTCTGCCTAAGGATGTGCAGGATCCCACTGTAATAGAGATAGACACGAACGCAGTAGACGACATCACGCTCTCCGTAACGGGAAGATCTGATGATGTGGACGTACTCGCAGAGGTCAATGAAAACATAGTTCCTGAACTAAAGAAGGTGAGCGCTTTAGCCCAGACTACGGTTAACGGCGGTGACGAGAAGTATATCAGGGTTCAGGTCATTCCCGAATATTTAAATCAATACGGCTTAAGCTTATCAGACATAGCGTCTGCCATAGGCTCTGCGAATTTCTCCATGCCTGCCGGAAACGCCGATCACGGCGATCAGTCCGTTGCGTTATCTGCCGAGGTCAAGTACGACACCATACCGGAGATAGAGCAGATCCCTCTGACGACAGCTAAGGGGCAGATGATACATTTAAATGATATCGCAACCGTGAAGTATGCAGTATCCGATAAGGACTCGCTTTCGAGATACATGGGGATGGACGATGTGAGCATAGGGATCAAGAGGAAGCAGTCCTCATCGTCCGTCACTCTGTCAAGACAGGTGCTTCCTGTGCTTGATGATCTTAGGGCAAAGTATCCGGAGCTTAAGATAGAAGTCGTAGAGGATATGGCGGATACGATAATAGATACTTTATCAGGCGTTGCAAAGACTGTCGTGCAGGCTGTGCTTCTCTCCATGATCATAATCTTTATCTTCTTCGGTGATATCAAGGGCTCGCTTATAGTTGGCTCCACGATGCCTATATCCATAATGGCTACGGTCATCTGCATGCATCTCGCGGGCTTTGCTTTAGATATCATAACAATGGGCGCCCTTATAATAGCCGTCGGAATGATGACGGATAATGCAGTCGTCGTCATAGAGATGTGCTTCAGGAAGCATCAGGCGGGGCTTTCATTCAAGGAAGCCGCATTCGAGGGTACGACGATAGTCGCTAACGCCGTGATCGGATCGACGCTAACGACTATGATAGTCTATGTGCCGCTTGCTACGATGAAGGGGCTTTCGGGACAGATGTTCAAGCCGTTGGGCTCTACGATAATCTTCGCATTGCTTGCCTCTCTTATTTCCGCACTGACACTGATACCTCTCTGCTTCTCTGCATATAAGCCCGTGGAGAAGAGGGAAATAATAACTAACCGCATACTCCGTAAGGTTTCAAAGGTATATAAGAAGGTGCTCCGTTCAGCTTTGAAGTGGAAGAAGAGCGTCTTCCTTGTGGCGGTGATCGTCCTTGGAATAACCGTCTATCTTGCTACCTTCCTTAAGACCGAGCTTTTCTCCGGGACTGACGAGGGGATAGTGCAGGTGTCGCTCACCTTCAGGCCTAACCTTGAACTTGACGCTATGGACGGCACAGTAAGGGAGATAGAGCAGTTCGTAGCGGATTCGGGGGTCATAAAGAATTATTCGACTACTGTAAGCAAGAGCGGAGCCAGCGCATCTATCAGCGCATACACGCTTGATGATTCGGATCTTACGACGCAGCAGGTAGTCGATAAGTGGAATGAGGAGCTTAATAACTATTCTAATATGTGCGAGATAAAGGTTTCGGCGGGATCTACCATGGGAATGAATCAGATGTCCTCTACGAACACACAGGAGTTTGATATACAGAGTGCGGATATGGATAAGCTGAAGGCTGCCTCTAAGCAGATAATGGATATGATGGAGGAGACGGACGGAGTGCTTTATACGTCTTCTAACTTCACTGATTCGGGCTCTAAGGCTATGGTGGTGATAGATCCCGTGATGGCGTCTGCGAGGGGCTTTAGCGCGGAGCAGGTTGCCGGGCTTGTCTATACTAATATGTCGGGTTCCAAGGCTACCGATGTGACTCTGGACAATAAGAAATACGAGGTCAGGGTTAAGTATCCCGATGACTACTTTAAGAATATAAGCGACGTGCAGGCCATGACCTTCACTAACGCACAGGGGCAGACCGTGCCTTTGAGCGAGGTAGGCGAGGTAAGGTTTACTTCCGCTCCGCAGAGCGTCATGAGGCAGGACGGACTTTTTGTCGATCAGGTAATAGCTACGATGACATCAAAGACGCATGACGAGGTTGCGGCAGTCCTTCAGCAGAAGATTGATGAGCTTGTCTTAGACGAGGACGTAAGCTTCGTGGATGATACTATGACACGTATGATGAATGAAGAGTTTTCAGCCATCGGTCAGGCTATATTCATCGCTATCTTCCTTGTATTCTTTGTCATGGCAGTGCAGTTCGAGTCGATAGCCGACGCCGTGCTTATCATGATGTGCGTGCCCTTTGCGGGAGTAGGAGCGATATTATTCCTGCTCATAATGAATATAAAGGTTTCTATGGTATCGCTTATGGGAGTGCTGATGCTGTCGGGTATAGTCGTCAATAACGGTATCATACTTATAGACATGACTATACAGAATCAGAAAGCCGGGATGGAGACTACGGAAGCGCTTATAGATGCAGGAGCCGGGAGATTAAGACCTATACTTATGACTACGCTTACGACGGTTATCGCCATGATACCTGTATCATTAGGCTGGTCGAAGGATGCTATGGCGATGCAGGGCATGGCGGGTGTCATAGTCGGAGGTCTTACGGCTTCGACCATACTCACGTTAGTGCTACTCCCCACCTTCTATCTGCTGCTTGACAGAGTCCGCGCGCGGATCGCTGCCAGACAGGAGAGACGTAAGAAGAAGCAGGAGCAGAAGGTCGTTGACGAGGAGAATAAGCTCATTGCCCGTGAAAAAGAGAATGCGAAGGTCAACCTTATCTTCCCTATGGGCGGAGCGGGCACCAGGTTCCTTGATAACGGCTTTGAGTGTCCCAAGCCTTTGATAGAGCTTGCGGGTGAGCCCTTCTTTAAGAGGGCTGCGGATTCGCTCGTGGGGCATGTGAAGTATGAGAGGATCATATTCGTGGTGCTCAAGGAGCATATAGAGAAGTTTGAGATAGATAAGAAGATAAAGGAAGTCTATCCTGACGCAAAGATAGTCGTCCTGCCTAAGGTGCTTCCGGGCGCCGTCATGACGGCTGTGGAGGGAGCGAAGGCGGTGCATAATGACCTGCCTGTTATCTTCACGGATTGCGACCTCTTATTCACATCTGATGAGATGTATGACTTTTATTCGGGCGGGGCTTCGGGGGCGGATGGCACGTTGCTTACCTTTAAGTCCGATAAGGATATCTATAGCTACGTGAAGCTTGACGAGGACGGGTATGCAACGGAGACTGCCGAGAAAAAGGTGATAAGTGAAAATGCGATCACAGGCTCCTATGGGTTCTCAAGCGCGGCCTTATTCCTTGATATGGCGAAGAGGTACATGAAGAGCTGTCCTTATGACGAATACTTCATGAGCGGCATATACAACGAGCTGATATCTTCGGGAAGGAAGGTCAAGGTCTTTAAGGTTGAGGATTATATGTCCTTCGGCACGCCGGATGAATTTCATAAGGCAGAGGACAAGCTTAAGGAGGAGTTTGACGGTTCGGACTGAATAGTGATAACATTGAATCGCATATAGTTCTTTTAGCGGAGAGGAGAGAAAGCTATGACACAGACTAAAACAACTAATGTCATAATAAAATTAGCTGAAATAGGCTGGACTGGTAAGGAAATAGTGGATTTTCTTGGCTTTATAGAAACACATCATGCTTCAGAGGAGGAAGTCAAGAAGGCAACAGAGCATATGTCATAGGGTTATAAGGATTTAGGAGAGCTTTGTTATGGATTGGTTATTTTCGGGGGGGCGGAGATGAAGCAGTCTAGGGGGCTGGGTTTCAAGCTCAGCGTGTTATTTGGTATCTTCACCATTGTGACAGTCATCCTCTGCGGCGTCACTACTTACATGAGCCAGATGCTCATATACAGGGGGCAGTGCGAGAGAAACATCAAGAATGTCGCAGCCTATCTTGCGAGTCTCACGGAGGCGGACGGAGAGGACTTCGCTCAGTACAGGAAGTACTACGAGGATCACTATGCTGAGGTAAATATTCCCATAGACGCTGATGAGTATCTAAGCTATGAAGCTGCCTATGAGGAGCTTTTCGCAAAGAAATATCCCGGCAGGACGCTTGGGGTTGATATTGAATTTGACGAGCTTGATGAGGACGTGCAGCACGCATGGTTCATCTACAAGCACCTGTACTGGCTGCTGACCTTCGAGCAGGCGAGGGCTGATTTCAACCTGCCCTATTCTTATTTCCTGATCCCTGACGAGAACGAGCATAACGTGATGTATATGATAGACGGCGAGAGGTCGTCAAGGGCGGGGCATCTTGAATTCATCGAGGAGAACCCTGAATATAAGCCCTACCACCATGAGCAGGGCGATGAAGCGGAATATATGTATCTTGCCGACACCTATCACAATGATCTTGATTATAATCCCGTGCTTTGGAAGACATGGGAGACCGGCGAGCCACAGGAGGGCTATATGGTCTGGCACAATCAGTGGGGCGATACATATTCCTACTATGTGCCTGTATGGATAGACCACGAGAAGCTGGGACTTGTAGTGACAGAGATTGATATAGCCGATGTGAATACGGAGATAATGAAGAACACTCTCCGTCAGGTAGGAGTCATAGCGCTGGTGCTTATAGCGACTCTTGCGGTAGCGATCTATTTCATTAACAAGCATTTCATAGCGAAGATACTGCGTCTTGAATCCAGCGTGCAGGAGTACACGGTATCCAAGGATTCGGCGGTAGTCGCTGAGATAGAGCAGAATATAAAAGGTCATGACGAGATAGTTACGCTTTCTGAAGAGATTATCTCCATGATCATAGAGATAGAGAACTATATCAAATCTCTGGTGCAGGTTAATAACGCCCTTGCGGATGAGAAGAGCAACTCGGCCAGGATGTCGGATCTTGCCCATAAGGATGCACTCACGGGCATAAGGAATCGCACGGCTTATGAGAAGGAAGTGCAGAAGCTTGAATGGGATCTTGCCGATGGTGAGACAGACTTCGGCATAGCGATGATAGATCTTAACTTTCTTAAGCGCATAAATGATACCTACGGTCATGAGCAGGGCAACTACGCTATAAAGAAGCTCTGCTACATAGTCTGTCATGTCTTTGAGCACTCGCCTGTATTCCGCATAGGCGGTGACGAGTTCGTGGCGATTCTTAGGGGACACGATTTTGATAACAGGGAAGACCTCGTAGAAGAGTTCAAGGTGCAGCTTGAGATGCTTAAGGCAGATGATACTCTTGAGCCCTGGGAGAAGGTATCTGCCGCAATCGGAGTTGCGATATATGACAAAATAAGAGATTCAAGCGTGGACAATGTATTCAAGAGAGCAGACCAGCTCATGTATGAGAATAAGAAAGAAATGAAGGCGGTGAGGGTGTGAAAAAATATGATGTCGTAGCTCTAGGCGAGCTTCTTATAGATATGACGAATAACGGCAAATCGGAGCAGGGGAATTCCCTTTATGAGGCAAATCCCGGCGGAGCGCCCTGCAACGTGCTCGCGATGCTTAATAAGCTCGGTCATAAAACCGGCTTCATAGGCAAGGTCGGAGACGATATCTTCGGTCATGAGCTTAAGGGAGTGCTTGAAGAGATAGGTATAGACACTAAGGGGCTTGTCATCGATAAAGATGTGAGAACTACGCTTGCCTTTGTAAAGACCTTTGAGGACGGCGACAGGGACTTTTCATTCTACAGGAATCCCGGAGCTGATATGATGCTTAAGAAATCCGAGCTTGACGAAGGGATTCTTAAGGATACGAGGATATTCCATTTCGGCACATTATCCATGACGCATGAAGGCGTAAGAGAGGCTACGATACATGCCGTAGAGACAGCTAAGGAAGCGGGGGCTTTAATTTCATTTGATCCTAACTTAAGGGAGCCGTTATGGGAGAGTCTTGATGCGGCAAAGGAGCAGGTGCTTAAAGGACTTGGTTACTGTGATTACTTAAAGATTTCTGATAATGAGATACAGTGGCTTACGGGAGAAGACGACTACACGGCGGGGGTTAAATGGATAGGTGAAAGATATGATATACCTCTTATCACGGTGTCTTTGGGTAAAGAGGGAAGCCGTGCTTATTACAGGAAGGATGACGAGCCTGACGGATTCATAATGGCTGAGGTGTCTCCTTTCTTACAGAAGGATACCATAGAGACTACGGGCGCAGGCGACACCTTTGGTGGATGTATCCTGCATTTTATTCTGGAAAAGGGACTCGACGGATTAACAGAATCAGATCTTAAAGAGATGCTGACCTTCGCAAACGGAGCGGCGTCTATAATCACCACAAGACGCGGAGCCTTAAGGGTAATGCCGGAGCTTAATGAAATAAAAGCCCTGATAAGCGCATAGGAGGAGCATCTGGATCGCTAAACCTGTCATATCCGCTTTTTTCATGCAGTAAAAATTATGGGTCAGTATTCCTGCGGAACTCACTTGGCGTGAGTCCGGTGTAGTTTCTGAAAGCCTTGGAGAAATAATTCGTGTCGGAATAGCCCACCCGCAAGGAGATGTCCTGAATTTTCAGATCCCTTTCCCGAAGCAGCTCTTTTGCGCGCTCCATTCTTATCATAAGCAGGTATTCGTAAATATTGGAGCCATAGCGCAATTTGAAAAGCCTCGACAGATATTCTCCGGAGAAGAAATACTTTTCTGAAAAGTCCGAGACCTTTATGTTTTCACTGTAATTCTTATCAATCTGCTCTTTTATTAGCACTATGACATCCTCTGCCGGTGGATTGTCTTTGGGAGATTCTGAACTGTCCTCAAAGCTTTCATCGGGGTGAAGAGATTTCATAGCGCGCTCTATGGCGTTATTCAGATCGTCCTCCGCGACAGGCTTCAGCAGATAGTCGATAGCACCGTGCCTTATGGCGGTTCTTGCATATTCGAAGTCATCATATCCGCTGATCACGATGAAAGCGCAGTCGGGGAATTCCTTTGAGGCTTTTTCAAGGAATTCCTTTCCGTTCATGACCGGCATCTGCATATCAAGGAAGACGAGGGCGGGCTTTAGCTCCCGCATTGCTTTTAGTCCTTCTTTTCCGTTTTCCGCCTGAGCGGGACGTTCCAGATGGTACTTTGCCCATCTGCCCAGCTTGCTTATGGCTATCCTTACCGGCTTTTCGTCATCTATTATCAGGGTTTTATATGTCATTTTTCTCTTCCTCCGGTATAGTGTCTTTAGTGAGAAGCTCCGGCAGAGTAAGGGTCACCACAGTATATGATTCTTTCCCTGATTCGCTTGTTATCTGCATGTCTGCAGTATCACCGTAAAGCAGTAATATCCTGTTGTATAGATTTGCAAGACCTATGCTCTGGTTTGAGTCTGAAAGAGTCTGCGAATGAAAGCTATGTCTTATTTTTTCCAGTTCGTCAGGGGAGATACCGATACCGTTGTCCTGTACTCTGATAATTGTTTTATTATCCCGCATAAAGGCCGTAAGCTTTATATGTATGGAGGTCCTGTCACCGCCTATGCCGTGGATTATCGAATTCTCTATAAGCGTCTGGATACAGATCTTTGGAACCATGAAGCTAAGCGTGGCATTGTCAACATCCTTTTCAACGGTGAGCCGGTTTTCCATGCGTATTTTCTGAAGCTTGATATAATTGTCCACATACGTTAATTCATCCTTAAGGGAGACTACGTTAGGGGCTTTTATTGAGTAACGGAGGTTAGATGCGAGACTGATAAGCATGTTATATATTTCAGTCTGGTCATTAAGGAGAGCCTCTGAACCGATAGCCTGTAAAGTATTATAAAGAAAATGAGGATTAAGCTGGGCCTCAAGCGTTGCAAGCCTTGCATTTTTCTCATTGAGCTCTGCCGCATAGTTTTCCTTTATGAGCGTGTCGATACGCTGAGTCATATTATTAAAAGAGCGGCTTAATTCGGCGCTTTCCCTGCTTCTTCCGAGGCTTGCCGTGCTGACCATGCCCTCGCCGAAGCTTTCCTGGATCTTAACTAAGGCAGAGAGCGGAGCGGAGAGATACCGTATGAGTATATATGCGGCGGCGACAGCCAGTATAAGGAAAATAAGACCTATCATCACGGCGTAAAGTCTGGTCTGCTTTATCTGAGACAGTATGTCGGAAAGCGGTATAAGAGAGGTCATGACAAGCGTTCCGTCAGAATCCTTAGCCATTGTCAGCAGATATGTTATGCCTCCGATTTTGCAGTATAAGGGTTTGTTATCAGAAGTGCTGATGAAAAATGAATTGATATTCTCATCGGACGTATATGCGGTAAGGCTTTCCTTAAGCTCATTTTTTGCATCAGTATATAGCAGATCCCCCTCCATGCTGTAAAGATTCATTACCTCACCGGGGCTTATTGACTGTGAAGACAGATATTCTATATCGGAGCGGTCTACTTCGAAATCCGTAAGTGCGACTATCTGTCGGTTCTGAACCCTTATTATGGAATGCACGAAATGAAAAAGCGCATTGGGATTGTCCGAGGGGAAGATGGCATAATTCTTCCTGCTACTTGCACAGGCTTTATATAGCTCGGAATCCTCCATATTCTCTATGCCGTATACCCTGATACCGTCCTGACCGTAGTTCCTGCCTACAGCGAGGTCGTGATTTAAGAGATATATATGGTATGACAGCAGGTCGCTTCTTGAATAATAATAGGTGCGGACGGTGGAGCGTATATTCTCTATTGTCTCATCTGACAGCTCGCCTGTTGAAAGCAGTGTGGAATAAAGACTGCTGTCATATACAGGAAGTATCGCATAAGATGAGAGCAGCTCCATATATTCACCAAGGATAGTCATCTTCAGGTTTAAGAGCCGTCTGGATGCCGTCATCTGTGAATCTATGGTGCGCTTCTGCTCCCTGCTGTATATGCTCCATGACAGGACTACGGTAAGAAGTATCATTATTATGGCGAGAAAAAGAGTGAACTCCGCCCAGAGAGGGACTCTGTTCATCTTTTCTTTTATGGTGTTCTTTGCCTTGCTTATGTATTTTTTCATGGCTTCTACTATAAATCTTTTTTAGGAATATTACCATTTTTGACGGATCGCTTGTCGGTTTTTTACAGATTTTAGGACGGTATTTTCCATTTTTTATGCAAAATGACGGGGATATAATAAAAATCGAAGTATCAAACATTGGGGAGCTGATTGGAGGAACATATGCTTAAAACTTCTAAGCGCAAACGTAAGGAATGGATAGAGACACTCTGTTTTACGATACCGGCTCTTGCCTTAGTGACGATCATGATGTATATCCCATTCGTGATGAGCGGATATTATTCTCTCACGGAATGGAACGGTATAGCTAAAGATCCTGTTTTTATTGGATTGGAGAACTTCAGGAAGCTTTTCAGCGGCGGATCGATCTTCGTAGGCACGCTTTGGTTCACGATAAAATACACTCTTTTCTTTATAGTGTTTTCCAATGTCATAGCGCTTGCCCTTGCGGTTGCGCTGACTAAGAAGTTCAGGCTTGCGAATGTCTACAGGGGATTGTTCTTTATTCCTTATATCATGAGCATGACGATAGTGGGCTTTATATGGAAGTTCATATTCACCAAGGGCTTCGAGAAGCTTTTTGATATTACTCAGTTTGGGTTTCTTAATTTCAGCTGGCTCGGAGATCCTAATTTTGCCTTTTATTCGGTAGCTTTTGTAGGCGTATGGCAGGCACTTGGCTTTTATATAGTACTCTATATAGCGGGACTTCAGGCGATCCCGGGGGACGTGCTTGAGGCGGCGGTCGTTGACGGGGCGACGTCAAGACAGACATTTTTTAAGGTAACCCTGCCCTTGCTCGGACCATCTATCACGACCTGCATTTTCATGTCCCTAACTAACGGGCTTAAGGTATTCGATATTATCCTTGCCCTGACAAAGGGCGGTCCGGGAACTGCTACCTACAGTACGACGATGCAGATATATCAGGAAGCATTCACGAATAATAACTACGGCATGGGCTCTGCGGAGGCGATTATTTATTTCATCTTCGTGCTGATTACGACGCAGCTTGTGCTTAAGGTCATGAGCAGACGGGAGGTAGATCTGTAATGGGAATGAAGAAGAAAGCGGCAACATGCAAGACAGCGCTGATAGTAATACTTACCTTGCTCGCGCTTATATACATATATCCGGTGTTCCTTATGTTCATGAATGCCTTCAAGCCGTTCGGAGAGGTGGTTTCAGATCCGATAGCGCTTCCTAAGGAGCCGACCTTTGAGAATATAACCTATGTGGTGAAGAAGATACATTACGGAAGGCTTTTCTTTAATAATGTGATGATAACCGTCATAGGCATAGTGGGTATAGTATTTTTCTCATCTCTTGCGGCATACATACTTGACAGGAGAAGGAACAGATATACGGCGATGATCTATACCCTGATAATAACGCCTATGCTGATACCTTTTCAGACAATAATGATAACCTTGCTTAAGGCGATGAACGTCATACACCTGGACCAGAGCAGGGTAGGCCTTGGCATACAGTACTGGGGCTTCGGCATACCTATGGCCACGTTTATATTTTATAATTTCATGAACACGATACCGAAGGAAATAGATGAGAGCGCCAAGATTGACGGAGCGTCCACATGGAGGACTTACGTATCGATCATATTCCCGCTGCTCAAGTCCGTGACCTTCACCGTGATAGTGCTTGACGTGATGTGGATATGGAATGACTTCCTGCTTCCGCTGCTCATGGTCAACAGCTCGAATAAAACCAAGACGCTCGTGCTTGCGGCATACACCTTCGTAGGGCAGATGAATACGAAGTGGCAATACGCTATGGCGGCTATGGCGCTTACAGTCCTGCCTTCGATAATCATATTCATAGTCCTGCAGAAGTACATCGTGGAGGGCGTCGTGGCAGGAGCAGTAAAGGGATAAGGGTTATTGCGTCGGGTAATCCGGCGAATAGCGATAAATTTTATTTTCAACTTATAAGGAGGAAGAGAATGAAAAAGAAATTAGTATCAATTCTGCTAAGCGTGGCTATGACGGCTGCATTGCTTGCAGGCTGCGGATCATCAGCGGCAGATACGGGAGCGGCGGATAGTGCGGCTCCTGCGGCAGAAGAGGCAGAGGACACAGGAGCGGCAGATACTGCCGAGGCAGAAGAAACTGCTGACACAGCGGATGCTGCAGAGACGGCAGAGGCAGCGGAGGTTGACGCATCGGGAGACTCGGGAGAGATCTATATGTTCATATCATCACCTGAGTATGCGGACGCTATTAATGAGCTTATAGATGAATATGCTAAGGTAGCTCCCGATGTAACCATCAACTATGAGACTACACAGAATGACTATCCTACGCTCTTAAAGGCGAAGCTTAATTCGGGCGAAGTACCTGACATTTTCTCATCTACGTCAGGTAAGGAGATTGATACTTATCTTGAGTATTCTTATGACTTAAGCAATGAGCCCATAATGACTACGATGGATCCTGCTGTCGCTGCGGCTATGACATCCACAGAGCAGGGCGGCAAGGGCTGCTACGGTCTTGCCATCAAGGGCAACTACTTCGGTATCCTATACAATAAGGACATCTTTGACGAGGTAGGCATAACGGAGTTTCCTGAGACCTTCGACGGACTTGCGGAGGCTTGCGACAAGATTGCCAACGCAGGCTATAAGCCTTTCACGACAGGCTTCGCAGAGTGGTGGGTATTCAAGCATACCTATCAGAGCTTCGTAAACGCTGCGGCTGACGGAGCAGGCATTTCTACGGCTGACCTTGTAGCGAAGTTCGAGAAGGGCGAGGCTAAGGTTGCCGATTATCCTGAGCTTTATGATAACTATTTTAATTTCCTTGATCTTGCCGTAAAGTATGGCGATGCTAAGCCCCTTGAGACAGACCTTTCATCAGAGGAGGCTGCTTTCGCGAACGGCGAGGCTGCCATAATGCTCGGACAGGGCGCATGGGTAGAGGCTGACTGCCTTGCAATAAATCCCGACCTTAAGATCGGCTTCGTAGGCTATCCTGTGACTGACGATGCGGCCGAGTGCAAGGTAATATCCGGCTCCGATCAGGCGCTTCATGTATCAAAGGACTCTGATAACTTACAGGCAGTACTTAATTTCGTAAACTGGTGGTACACATCTGATTATGGCAAGTCATGGTTCACGGATGTGGCAGGAGTTGTTCCTCCCATCGTTACGGATTCACCCTCAGACTTTGAGGTGATCAAGCAGGGTTCGGCTCTGGCAGAGGAAAAGGGTGCGGGCGCACTTGCTATATGCTATTCTACTGATAGCTGGCATCAGACCTGCGGACAGATCCTTCAGTCCTATATCGCAGGCTCTGTGACTAAGGACGAGGCTTGCGCACAGATCGAGGAGCAGTGGGCGGCTATAGACGGAGCACAGTAAGCGGGGGTAAGACAACGCGATTGTTATTACGTCTCAGATGATAAGAGAGCCGGCTTAGTTTTTAGGCCGGCTCTTATTACAAGAGGAGAACAGACTATGAAATTTACGGAAGGTTACTGGCTTAGAAGTGAGAATGTCGAGCCCTCTTATGCCGCTCAGGCTTTTAAGGTCGAGAAGATCGCAAACGGAATGCGCGTATATGCGCCTGAGCGTCCTATCCTTTCCCGTGCGGACGCTCTTGATCAGACCGTGCTGCAGCTTGACTTCGTATCTGCGGGGTATAATGATATCGCCGTGACGGTCACTCATTATAAGGCTTATGATGATAAGGAGCCCAGGTATGCCCTTAATATCTCACCTGATCCCGTGGATATTAGTATATCTGATGATGAAGCGGTGATGAAGGCAGGGGATATCACGGTAAGGGTGGACAGGAAGCAATGGGGATACAGCTTTGAGGCTGACGGTAAGATACTGACGACGTCGGGTTTTAGGAATACAGGCTATATGCGCTGGAATAAGCGTCCGTCCACGATGTTTCAGGGCGATGATTATCTGATACAGAATTATGATCCTTATGTGATGACGGAGCTTTCCTTAAAGGCGGGAGAGACTGTATACGGCTTCGGAGAGAAATTCACTTCGTTCGTAAAAAACGGACAGGTCATAGAGGAGTGGAATGAGGACGGCGGTACGGCAAGCCAGATAAGCTATAAGAACATACCGTTTTATATGACGAGCGAGGGCTATGGCATATTCGTGGATCATTCGGGACCAGTGGAGTTTGAGGTGGCAAGCGAGAAGGTGGAGTACGTAGGCTTTTCCATTCCCGGAGAGCAGCTTCGCTATCATCTCATGTATGGCAGGACTCCTGCGGAGCTTATGGAGGTTTATACCTCCCTTACAGGCAGGCCTGCGCTGCCTCCCGCATGGAGCTTCGGCCTGTGGCTTTCCACAAGCTTCAAGCCGAACTATGATGAGGAGACTACATCCAAGATGATATCAGGCATGGCAGAGCGGAATATACCTCTCAGAGTGTTCCATTTTGACTGCTACTGGATGAGGGCGCTGCATTGGTGTGATTTCGTCTGGGATAAGGACGAATTCGGAGACGTGAAGGAGATGCTAAAGCGATACCATGATAAAGGCTTGAAGCTATGCGCATGGGTTAATCCTTATGTGAGCCAGTACGGGGATACCTTTGATGAGCTTGCAAAAAAAGGCTATTTCCTTATGAGGAAGGACGGCAAGGGAGTAAAGCAGGTAGATAACTGGCAGCCCGGGCTTGCGGTCATGGACTTCACTAATCCCGACGCCGTAAAGTGGTATGCAGGAAAGATAAAGGAGCTGCTCGAGCTTGGCATAGACTGCATTAAGACGGACTTCGGCGAGAGGATACCTACCGATGTGACTTATTACGACGGAAGCAATCCCGTAGCTATGCACAATATGTATTCATATCTTTATCAGAAGACGGTGTTTGACGCTATAGAGGAGGTTAAGGGAAAAGGAGACGCTCTGCTCTTTGCAAGGAGCGCTACGGCGGGCTCACAGCAGTTCCCTATACATTGGGGAGGCGACTGCAGCGCAAGCTATCCGTCGATGGCGGAGACGCTTAGAGGCGGGCTTTCGTTCTCAATGAGCGGATTTGCATTCTGGAGCCATGATATATCGGGGTTTGAGGCGACGGCTTCTCCTGACCTTTATAAGAGGTGGGCGCAGTTCGG
>JAFTAP010000028.1 GCA_017455525.1 Lachnospiraceae bacterium | reverse complement strand
CTCGCCATGCTCCGTCCATTCGGAATCCGCTAATTTGCTACGCAAATTGCTACTTCCTCATGTTCGGGCGGGTCACAAGTTCCAAATCCTATTTGTGCAAGCACAATCGGATTTGTACCTTTTGACCCTAGCATCATATAATTGGAAATTAATTATTAATGGAGGTAGCAATGGAAAATCTGGAAAAGCAGCTTGACACTCTTACAAGGAAGCTCTACGGCAGGCCGATACATCAGGTGACGGACGCAGAGATGTATCATGTCCTGCTTCAATTCACGAAGGATCTTATCGACGATAAGAAAGAGATAACAGGGAATAAGAAAGTATATTATATTTCCGCAGAGTTCCTTATAGGAAAGCTTCTGTCGAATAACCTTATAAACTTAGGCGTATATGACGAGCTGGAAGATATATTACAGAAAAACGGCAAGTCCATAGCAACGATAGAAAACGAAGAGCCTGAGCCTTCGCTTGGAAACGGGGGCTTAGGAAGGCTTGCCGCCTGCTTCATGGATTCCATAGCGACCTTGGGGCTTAACGGAGCGGGGATAGGACTTAATTATCATTTCGGACTATTCAAGCAGGTATTCCGTGACAGGCTTCAGATGGCTGAGAAGAATGACTGGATAGAAAAGGACAGCTGGCTTCGCAAGACGGATACATCGTTTGAAGTAGAGTTCGGAGGCGGTAAGAAGGTAAAGTCCGTGCTCTATGATATAGATGTAGTAGGCTATGAGAACGGCATAGACAAGCTCCATCTCTTTGATCTGGAGGGACTTGACGAGTCGCTTGTGAAGAACGGCATAGACTTCGATAAGGAAGATGTCGAGAAGAATCTTACCTTATTCCTCTATCCTGACGACTCCGATGAGGCGGGCAATCTGCTCCGCATCTATCAGCAGTACTTCATGGTATCGAATGGCGCGCAGCTTATCATCAAGGAGCTGAAGGACGCAGGACGCGACCTTTATGAGATGGATAAGTATGTCGCTATCCAGATAAACGACACTCATCCTACGATGGTTATCCCTGAGCTTATAAGGCTTCTCACATGGGACGAGGGCTTCACTATCGATGATGCGATAAAGGTCGTAAGTAAGACCTGTGCATACACTAATCACACGATACTTGCGGAAGCCCTAGAGAAGTGGCCGCTTGATTACCTGAATAAGGTCGTGCCGCAGCTCGTTCCTATCATCAAGGAGCTGTCTGCCCGCATAGCTAAGACGAATAAAGACCCCAAGGTGCAGATAATAGATGATGAGAAGCGCGTGCATATGGCGCATATCGACATCCACTATGGTTACTCAGTAAACGGCGTTGCGGCTATACACACGGATATATTGAAGAATACCGAGCTTAACGCTTTCTATAAGCTCTATCCCGATAAGTTCAATAATAAAACGAACGGCATCACCTTCCGTCGCTGGCTGCTCTCATGCAACAGGCCTTTAGCGAAGCTTCTTGATGAGACGATAGGCAGGGATTATCGCAAGGATGCTGATAAGCTTGAGGATTTATTAAAGCATAAGGACGATGAAGCAGTGCTTACGAAGCTTTCCGATATCAAGAAGCAGAAGAAGCAGGAGCTTATTGATTTCGTGAAGAAGAATGAGGGAGTCGAGCTTAATCCTGATTCGATCTTCGACATACAGGTGAAGCGTCTGCATGAGTATAAGAGACAGCAGATGAACGCTTTATACATTATACATAAGTATCTTGAAATAAAGTCGGGGAAGAAGCCGAAGAGACCTATTACCTGCATCTTCGGAGCAAAGGCGGCTCCGGCTTATGTCATAGCAAAGGACATCATACATCTGCTGCTTGTGCTACAGGAGACAGTGAACAACGATCCTGACGTATCATCTTACCTTAAGGTACTCATGGTCACGAATTACAACGTAAGCTATGCAGAGAAGCTTATCCCTGCCTGCGATATTTCAGAGCAGATAAGCCTTGCTTCAAAGGAAGCGTCAGGCACGTCTAACATGAAGTTCATGCTTAACGGCGCAGTGACCTTAGGAACCGACGACGGTGCGAACGTAGAGATACACGAGCTTGTAGGCGATGACAATATCTACATCTTCGGCGCAGACTCCGATACGGTAATCAAGCATTACGAGAAGGCTGACTACGTATCAAAGGATTATTACAAGAAGTCAAAGGTCATAAAGGAAGCCGTGGACTTCATAGTAGGACCTGAGGCAATGAAGGTCGGACACAAGGAGAATCTGGAAAGGCTCTACAAGGAGCTCTTAAATAAAGACTGGTTCATGACCCTGCTCGACCTTGAGGATTACATAGCAAAGAAGGATGAGATATTGGCAGATTACGAGGATCAGGAGAAATGGCGTCGCATGATGCTCGTGAACATAGCGAAGGCCGGCTACTTCTCCTCAGACAGGACGATCGCTGATTATAATAAGGATATCTGGCGGCTTAAGTAAACTTAATATCAATTTGGTCATGGAAACTCTTCTCGGATAGAAACCGGGGAGAGTTTTTTGTGCGATAAGCCCGAAAGTGTGCATCATGCTTGCATGAATGCGCATTTGAGGGCAACGTTCAATCGAGTAGGGGATATTTCCCTACTCGACTGCGCGAATATCGCGACACTCGAGAGAAATATTTCTCTCGGGCGCCCTGCTTCAAATAAATACAGGGAAGAAGGTGATCAGATGAGGATGCATGGATATTGCTGCTTAGAAAATTTGGTGAGGAAAAAGTGTAAAGTAATATTGACAATATCAGGTTCTCTGTCAGTGCGTTCAACCAGCAGATAACACGGAATATCCAGCGCTTCCCGGACGACTTTCTATTCCTCCTTACCAAAGAAGAAATGGCAGAGCTATCGAAATCACAAAATGTGATATCGATACAGACTCCCGGCAGGAAAGGCGGAAGGACAAAGCCTATAAGAGCCTTTACGGAAAGCGGCATTTACATGATAATGACTGTCCTTAAAGGTGATTTGGCTATTCACCATCACGCCGGCAGCATCACGTCGGACATGAACTGATTTTTATCGTGCGTGAACCTTGCCATGCCGCCGTAGGATTCGGCGGTGGATATGACAGAGGTGAGACCTATGCCGCTCCCGTGACGGTGGGTTGATAGGTATCTCCCGTCCTTAAGCTTCACTTCACCGTTGAAGCTGTTCGTTGCGACTATATAAAGGGCTGCTTCCGGCTCGGATTTTATTGAAAGATCAATGAAGCGGGAAGACTCCGGCACATCCTCGCAGGCTATCACAGCGTTCTCAAGGATATTTCCGAGTATCCCGCATAGGTCGTTGTCGGGTAAGGATAGCTTCTCCGGCAGGTCGATGGTCCATGTTGTGCGGATATCCAGAGTATGGGTCAACTGTAAGTAATGATTAAGAATTGCGTTCACTGCCATATTATCGCAGAAGAACTTCGATTCGTTCTTAGGCATGGCTTCAAGCTGTCCGTCAAGGTATTTCCTGATGGCACTCAGATTCCCTTCGGATGCGAGATTGTCAAGCGTTCTTATGGCATGCTTAAAATCATGACGCTGTCTGTCAGTCTCACCTATGTAGCGCTTCAGCATCATGTACTGGCTCTCCTGCATTTCGAGCAGGCTGTTCCTCTCATATATTTTCTGTGATCCGATCATATCATATACGATGAAATAGAAGATCACACAAAGCAGGAGAAGCAACACCAGCATGAACCCAAGCAGCGACCAGAAAGCAAGGAATATTCTGTTGACGTAGAGCGTCTCGTATTTAAAAGGCGTTATGAAAAGGTTTACGGCAAGGAAGCTTCCCGAGACCGGAAGGGTTATGTACCATACCCTGTGAGGCTCGAAGTTGTCTATAAGGAAGCTCCCATGCCGGTAAAAAGGATAGGAGATGACAGCGGTAAAGGCAGTAGAAAGCAGCGTCTGAAAGATGGCTGCTTCCAGACTGAAATCATTAAGTCCTGATGTCGGATGGATCAGCGCATCGAAGCCATTGGCAAAATTCGATATGAAAGCCATCAGCGCGCAGGATAGCATGAAAACTGCAAGGAGCTTGCTGATATGCGCTGTTACATGCTTATAGTAAAATATGAAGCATATGATGAGTATGAAAGGAAACAGGGTATTATACGGAAGCTTAAGGCGGGCTTTTAGATAAGCGGATATCGAAAGCATGACAGCAAAGAGCAAAGCCATATCCAATATGGTACGTTTCCTGCCGTATCTTAACTTATTCTTCATGGGAAGCATACAGAGCACCGAAGAAGGAATAAAGTTATATAATGATATGAGCTGTGTAAGGAAAGCAATCATGTCAGCTTATTCCACCCCCCATTTTACGCTGGTCAAGCCGTATCTGATTGAACTTATAATTCGTCCATATCTGGCCGATCTCCTCGCTGCCCTTAAGATTTATAGGAATCTGCTCCCCATCCTTAATATGGCAGATGCCCTTGGAGATTCCTGAAATATAATCCATATTTGCTATGACACCACGATTCATAGTAAGGAACCTGTCATCAGCAGACAGCCTGTTTTCTGCCTCGCGGAAAGTGAGACGGGTCTTGTATGTATTTCCTTTGCTGTCGGTTATGTCAAGATAGTTGCGGTCAGAAGTGCAAATAAGCACTATATCCCTATACGGCAGGCTGACCTCGTTTCTTCCGGAAATGAATGAAAGCCGGGGTTCTTCTGCCGATATTGACTGCGTGTGCTGCTCAAGCAGGTCGTCCATCACGCTGAATATGCGCTCCCTTGTCGCAGGCTTTTCCAGATAGTCGAAGGCGTGAAGCTTCAACGCCCTCGCCATATGAGCATCCGAGGTCGTTAGGAAAATAAATAAGGCCCTGCGGTCCATGCTTCTTATCTTCTCCGCCGCTTCTATTCCTGTCATTCCGTCCATATAGATATCCATGAAGATGACCGTGAATAAATAAGGACGGTAGCCGTCAAGCAGCTCCTCTGCACTTCCAAACTCACGGAAATCAATGCTTATCCCGCTTGACACGGCATAATCATTGAGTGCGCATATCAGATCTTTTCTTTCTTCACTTATATCATCGACTACCGCTATGTTCATATTCATTATCATAGCCTAAATACATTTTCTTTTCCATTTCATGTGACGAACTTTTCGTCACAGTTTGCCACTTTTCGTCACAGTTTTATTGAAACTGCCCTATTAATCTCATAAACTGCTCATGTTTGGAATTATATTAGAGGAGGCATTATAACAATGAAGATTCTGAAAACGATAGGTGTTATGGCCGGTATTGCCGGGCTTTTGCTTACTGGTTGCACACAGAGCATGCAGACTGCAACAGAGACAATAGAGGCAACAGAGGCAATAAAGGCAACAGAGGCAACAGAAAAACAGGAAACTGATGACACGGAATCACAGGAGCCTGCCGATTCCGTAAATAATGTTTCGCCAGAGACAGATGCTGGTCTTCAGGCAAAGACCAACCCGGCTACAGAACATACTGCGAAAGCAAATCAGTCCTGGTACGATATTTTGGATTTTGAGGATGAATCAGAAAAAGAATGTGCACTGAAGGGGCTGATCGAGGCACCGGAAAGCTTAATTATTTATGATGATGACGGAAACGAGGTCTGGAATGTCGCGGATTATTCTTTCACGAATGAATTGGAAACCATTCCGGATACTATTAACCCCAGCTTGTGGCGCAACACTCTGTATAACAGCTATGCCGGGCTTTTTGAGGTGTGTGACGGCATTTATCAGGTGCGTGGGTATGATATGGCTAATGCAACGTTCATCCGCACTGACAATGGCTGGATCGTGTTTGATGTACTTATGTGCAGACAAGACATGGAAGCTGCAAAGGCATTGATGGAAAAACACTTCGGGGAACTTGATATAAAGGCAGTGCTCTACAGTCATTCTCATATTGACCATTACGGCGGTATATACGGACTGATTGACAAGGAGGATGCTGCGGATGCCAGCCTACCCTTGGAAGAACAGCTTGCAAGCGGCAAAGTCGTTGTGCTTGCTCCTGAGGGCTTCCTTGAGCATGCCGTAACGGAAAACGTTTATGCGGGTGCGGCAATGGGAAGGCGTGCCATGTTCCAATATGGGACTCTTCTTCAGACAGGCGAAGACGGTAAACTGGCAATGGGAATCGGTCTGGGGCAATCTGTCGGGAACACGGGGCTGCTGGCTCCGACATATGACGTAACATCTGATGAAACCATAAAGATTGACGGCATAGAAATACAGTTTCAGCTTACTCCCGGCACGGAAGCACCGGCAGAGATGAACGCATATTTCCCGGATTACCGTGCGTTGTGGCTTGCGGAAAACTGCACGGGAACCATGCATAATCTCTATACCCTGCGCGGAGCCGAGGTACGAAATGCCGATGACTGGGCATATTACATATTGGATGCGGAGAAGAAATTTGCCGATGAGACAGATGTAGTTTTCCAGAGCCATAACTGGCCGCACTGGGAAACCGATAAGATTAAAGAATATATGGAAAACACAGCCGCTGTTTATCAGTATATCAATGATCAGACGCTGCACTATATAAACCTTGGATATACAGCAGCGGAAATATCCAACACTCTCGTTCTTCCGGATGAGCTTAACAAGGTGTGGTACATGCGCCAGTATTATGGAACACTGAGTCATAATATAAAGGCAGTTTATCAGAAATACATGGGATGGTATGATGCGAATCCGGTAAACCTGAATCCGATGTCTCCTGAAGATTCTGCGAAGAAGCTGACAGCCTATCTGGGTGATGTGGATGCCGTGCTTGAGAAAGCAAGGGAGGATTATGAGAAAGGTGAGTATCAGTGGGTTGCGCAGATCACTAAAGAATTGGTTTATGCAGATCCATCAAATCAGGAAGCCAGAGACCTGTGCGCGGATGCGCTGGAGCAGTTAGGTTATCAGGCAGAGAGCGGGACATGGAGAAACTGTTATCTTACAGGGGCATTAGAGCTCAGGCTCGGTAATCAAGCCAATAATGCGAAAACATCGTCAGGAGGAATGGATGTCTACCAGTCCATGACAGCAGGCATGATCCTTGATTACATTGATATAGGAACGGATGCGATTGCAGCCCAGGATGATGACTTCACTATGAATATAGTGCTTACTGATACAGGTGAGAATCTGCTGGTCAAACGCAATGCCGGAGTACTTCTTGTGTATGATGACTACACGTTGGAGAAGGCGGACTGTACCTTGACCTGTACCATGCAGAATATGCTCGGATTTATGACAAAATCAGAGGATGCCCTGAAAGGAGCGACGGTAGAAGGTGACGGGACGGTTCTGGAGAGGCTGACCAAATATATGACGACATTCACGAGGGACTTCAATATAATTGAGCCTTAATAGAGGCATTATGGTTAAGAGCGAGGTCATGAGTAATACTAAGAAGGCTTCTAATGAACTGAAACTGCTTTTATTCTGCGCAATTATTGGGGCTGTGGCGGGCATTGTGTTCTGGCTGTTCTTGTTAGCCGTGAATAAGGGCACATGGCTGATTTGGGAGATGATACCGAATAAGCTGTCTGCGTTTTACCTGTATCCGATTATGGCATGCACGGCAGGCGGACTGATCATAGGTATATTCAGGAAGGCTTTTGGAGATTATCCTGAGGATATGATGACGGTATTCTCGAAGCTGAAAAAGGATAAATCATATCCTTACAGAAACATACCGGTAATCCTGATCGCTGCATTGCTGCCGTTGATTTTCGGCAGCAGCGTCGGTCCGGAGGCCGGCATGGTTGGAATTATTGTGGCATTATGCTGCTGGGCAGGCGATAACCTGAAATTTGCCGGCAGCCAGTCCGCATATTATTCCAAGGTAGGGGCTGCCGTCAGCCTGTCTGTGATGTTCCGCTCGCCATTGTTTGGAATACTGAATGTTGAGGAAGGCATTGAAAACGATATTGATGAAAATATGGCATCAGGTGATAAAAGCGCAGATAAGACTGAAAGGCTGCCTGTTACGAAACTCACAAAGATTATCGTATACTGTGTTGCTGCCGGTACAGGATTTGGATGCTTTTGGCTTATGAATAGCATTTTCGGAGAGGTTTTGGAGGGTTTTCCTACCTTCGATGTAATATCATTGCAAAAATGGGACTATATCCTGTTTATTTTTTATCTGATTTGCGGGGTTGCGCTGGGGCTTTTCTTTGAATATTCGGAGAAGGTGTTTGAAAAGGCGGGGAAGGCTTTACCGCCTGTATTGAGAGAATTGATTGCAGGCGTGATATTTGGAGCAGTTGCCTGTCTGGTTCCGGTGATCCGTTTTTCCGGTGAGGAGCAGATGGGAATCCTGATCAGTGATTTTGCGAAATACTCGCCGCTTGCCATGATCGGTATCGCTTTTTTGAAAATCGTAATGACAAATATGTGCATTCAGATGGGGCTAAAAGGCGGTCATTTCTTTCCGCTGATATTCGCTGCGGTATGTCTGGGGTTCGGATTGTCACTTATGATCTTTCCAGATGAAATTTCTCATGCAACCTATGCAGCAGCGATTGTTGCTGCCGGAACATTGGGAGTGACACTTAAGAAACCACTTGCGGCTTCCATGCTTCTGCTGCTTTGCTTTCCGGCAAAGACGTTGTTATGGATTACGCCGTCCGCGGCGATTTCCGCATGGATCAGCAGGCTGGTCGGAGATAAAACAGAATTTATACAAGCATAAGGAGGAAGAAAGGATGACACTTGTAGGCATTGTTTTGGGAGTGATACTCATTATCGGGGGATTTTCATGTATGGCGACACCGATGGCAACATTCCTGTCAACAGGATATTATATGGCAATATTACTTCTTGTATTTGGCATATGCGGTATTATCAGAGTAATCACAAAAAAAGGACATGCCCTTGATCTGATAACGGGCATACTGGCTGTTATAGTAGGCATTTTTTCACTGATACGTCCCGGCAGCGTTCTTATTTTTGATGGCATGTTGCTTTATTTTGTTGCGTTCTGGTTCATAGTAAGGGGAGTCAGCAATATAGTAATAGCCTTTGGTGTGCGGAAAGAAGCAAAAGGATGGTTCTGGGGCGTTCTCGCAGGCATCCTTGGAATCATATTAGGATGCCTTTCATTTGCATATCCGTTAATAACTGCCCTGACGACAGGCATACTGATAGGATTGTTTTTTATCGAAGCGGGCATCGATATGATCATGGTCGGATTTGCTGCTAAGGAGATAGGTGATGCTGGCAGTAGTCCATTAAACGATACAGAATAAGATGCGACTCAGTTAAGAGGAAATTTACATGATGGGACTCCTGCATGATGTCGGGAAGATCGGCGTACCGGATGCCGTGATCAATAAGCCGGCAAAGCTCACAGATGAAGAATATAACATTATTAAAAATCATCCGGTTCTTGGAGCAAGGATACTGGGAAAAATCAAGCAGATGCCATCGCTTCAAATGGGAGCTAGATGGCACCATGAACGATTTGACGGGCATGGCTATCCTGATGGGCTTGCAGGAGAGAATATACCGGAAGAAGCTCGTATCATTGCGGTGGCGGATGCCTATGATGCTATGACGAGTCACAGAAGCTACCGCGAGCCGTTACCCCAGGGAATTGTGCGTGGGGAGATAGAGAAGGGTATGGGAACACAGTTTGACCCGCACTTTGCGAAGATCATGCTTGAAATCATGGACGAGGATACGAAATACAGGATGAAAGAGGAATAGTACAGATATGAAGCGGCAGAAAAAACAGAAGGAGCATTGATCTTGTATTCATATTATTTATAAACGGTATATTCCATGGGTCTGTTTTATTGAGTAATGAAATGACATGTCACCCGGCCGCAAGCCATCCGGGGAGATCTTTGATCATGATTCCCTTGTGATCATAGTCTTCATGCCTTGTCCTTGCAATGATGAGCTTCGGATAGGCATCGGGGATGGCAAGGAGCGAACGTGTCTCCCGCTCGAAGGTTTTCTGTGAGGAGATATCGTCGCTCACCTGGATATAGATCCGCTCCCCCTGCCTGTTTGCCACGAAATCGACTTCGTTCTTGTAAAGTTTTCCAACATATACCTCATATCCCCTGCGGAGCAGTTCCATATAGACGATATTTTCATACATACGACCGAAATCCATGTTCCTCGTTCCAAGGATGGAATACCGGATGCTTGGATCGGAGAGGTAGTGCTTTTCGCCGGATTTTAGGTATTTCTTTCCCTTGAGGTCATAGCGGATGGCATTGTACAGGAGGAAGGCGTTCTCAAGGTAGGAAATATATTTTGAGACCGTCTTGACCGTTATGGCACTGCCGTCTTTACATAGAGCGGAGCAGATGTTGTTCACGGACAGGAGATTGCCTATATTATCCTGCATATATTCAGCGATCCGCAGGAATTCGGATTTGTTGCGTATCTTGTACTTTTGGACAAGATCCCGTTCCAGTATCGTGTGATACACTTCGGAAACATACTCGTGCCGCTGTTTCTCCGTATGATATACGTAGGCTCCGGGCAGTCCCCCGATACGGACGAAATCGTCAAAAGCCCTGTCAAGGTCATCCGCATTTTCAAAATAGTCAAGATACTCCGCAAAAGAGAACGGGAATACCTTTATTTCCATGGTACGTCCGGTAAAAAGAGTCGCAAGGTCGCTGCTCATGAGGAAGGCATTCGACCCTGTGATATAGATGTCGAAGAGCCCCTTTGAATGAAGGCTGTTTATCGCAAGCTCAAAATGCCCGCATAACTGCACCTCGTCTATGACAAGTACATTTCGATGCCCCTCACGGTAATGCTCCATGCAGTAGAGGTGGAGCTGCCGGTATTCCCTCAGGGCATCGGCGTCCAGATCCTGCAGATTGATGTATATGATATTGGCATCAGGCTCCGATTCCTTTATATGTTCAATAAAGAACTGCAGCAGGACGGACTTACCGCATCTTCGGATGCCGGTAATGATCTTGATGTCCGGTGTCCCTGTCATGGACACCAGCGAGGATAAATACAGGTCTCGTCTGATATATTTCATGCTGAAACTGCCTCCGTCTGCTTATATGAATTATAGCCTTATTCCATAAAAATTAAAAGCATTTATTTTTTTGGAATAAAATTTGCTATTTGTCACAAAGTCGCATATTTCGTCACAGGTTTATGCAAGATATAGACGCTTCGGACGGTGAGAAAGAAACTGCGACAGATAAGGAGGCTTCAAAGCCCTGGTTGATCATCATACTCTGCGGAATAATCATTGCGATAGGACTTGGCGGATTCTATGTATTGGAGCAGCCGGGTGATTCATTGGGCTTTAGGCTTCATAAAAATAGCCCGGACAGATTCAATCTGCCCAGGCTATGTAACGTGACGACAGATCCGTCACCGTTCCGCATATACTGAATAATGCTTCCCGGTAGGTCTTTGACCCTGCCGTTGCTTTCTGACTCTTGAGCCAGTTCCGGAGATACCAGAAGTTCTTCTTGCTATGCGTGTCTATTGCGAAATTGACCTCGCGGGGCTCGTCGTAGTCCCTCGTCCGCTCTATCCACTGAAGGTGCTCCTCGGAGCAGTCAACCGCTTCAATGTATGCAACCCCGTCCTTCAGGTAAGCTGATGTTATTTCTACTGTCATGGTGTTTTCCTCCTATCGTTCAGTCTTTGCCAGCTTCAGTTGTCAAGGTACTTGCGGCGGTGGTGCTGCCGCTCTGCTCTGTCCTCAACGCAAAGAGGGGGCGTATGCAAGGGACAAGCGAAGCGAGGTCTCCGCTTCGCTCCGGTCGGTGCAAAACCGACAGGCACTGCCTGTCGTGCACCGCCGTAGGGCAGCCCTTGCATTTTGACAGAAACTGTATTACGCCTCACGGGGAGCGGCTGTTTTTATTATGCTGTTCTCTTTATGGGTGTCCTTTGTCGGGGCAGCAGACGCAGCCGCCACCTTGAAAACCCCGGCTGATGAGGCATTGTCGGGGCTGAGACAGACAATTCTTCTTGAAGCTTATGGGGTGAATAAATAGTGGGGTATCGTTAAGATATGGGGCGGCTCTTTCCGACCGATAGGGAGGAATGAGCCTCACATTCATAACGATTATCTTGAATTACCGTAAGACAAGGGGCTGCTCTGCGGAAGGCTGTTTTGTGAGTGAGCCCGTGAACGGTCAAAACAGCATTACGCAGGGCTGCCCTTTGTCGCAGCTTTCGCCACAGCGCTGACTGAGCGAGGGGGCGTTGCGGGGGAGTCTCCGCTCCGGTCGGTGCTAAACGGACAGCCACTGGCTGTCCAGCACCCCCGCAGAGAGGGTAGACTGAGACAAGCTTGCTTGGCTCAGGCGTAGGGAGAGACTTCTCCCTACTACCTCTAAGTACAAAAAAAGAACCCTACGCAGCTCCAGGACGGAACAACATATGGCTCACTTATTATTATAACGATTATTCGGATTCAGTCAATACCGAATTTTCATTCACTTTGTAAAGCAGGGATTTAACTCTCTGAAATCCGTACTCTGAATAATTCTTGCCCGGCACAGGATAATTCTCGGTATGAGCATAGATAACATCGAATAACGAGCATAGCCATTCCTGATACTTTGAAGTCGGCGACTGTGAATCGAGCTTATCCTCGTAATAGTGACGAATAATTCCGGCATAAATATCCGCAAGCTGAACAGAAGGCGTGACGGCTGAGCTTACGAATAATGGCATTTCCAGTATATGATTGAATGACCTTCCCAATGTTGTCTTAAAGTAGAAGCCGGTCATCGCATCAGCAATCTTTCTGTCGGCTTCTTCATGTATTTCATCAAATATCATAAGAGCTTTGTCGTAGTTATGCGCAGCACAGTAAAACTCTACTTTTTTCTGTAGCAAATAATACTGCCTTGGAAGATGATGCTCAGGAGTTATAATCTCAGTTTCCGGTCTTTCCATGATGATAGCGAAAGTAGAGATATCAAATTCATTAAGGACATTGACCATCCCCTCGGCATAGGCTTTGTTGATATTCCTATTCTTTGTAATAGTTGCCTCACGAATTAAATTCGTTGACTTTATTTCATCTTGCTTGCCATATAGCGAGTCTTTAAGCTTATATATATGGTTAGTGATTGCCCGTATGTCATTTTCGTGAATGCATACAGCTACAAGAACTGGATTTTTGGTTGCGTCTGTTGGTCTTGGATAACCGCTCTCGTCAATGAATGTAAGCATAAACCCTCCCTTGTCCTGCTATACTATCAAATATCTTAAGTCTAATCAAATTTCTTTTCCGTGCCGTCTGCTATTTTTGAGAGATGTTCTATTCTTTTCAAGGTACTTCTTTATCAATTCAAGCTGTTTCTCTTTCTCGCTTAAATCTTTGGATAACTACTTGTATTCAGCCTGAGCTGATTTCTTTTGTGCATTCAGTTTTTCTATGCCCTCAATTACCTGTTCATAAGTGACCTTCGCCGGATCAAGCCCCTTAGCCCTTATCTCCCTTTCTGCAGCCTCGAAGATTATCATCTGTGACTCGTGATTCTCATAGAATTTCTCCTTATTCCTTGCCTTTTTATAGGCATCAACATATTTCCTGCTGTCCTGATAGCTCCTGATGCTGACGGCAAGCTCTTTTAGTGTTCGCAGTTTCTTATTTATCTCTACAATCGAAGCCTGTATGTCGGCTGCCTCTTTCCTTGCTGCGTCAATCTTTTCCTGTAGCTGCACCGTGTCCCCTGCCTGTGCGTAGGCATGAGCGACGGATTGTAAATCTTTCTTATCCGCCCACCTGTTGAGCCACGGACTATCCTTGAAATCCTCCGATGACCTGTCTATGAGATTGTTATAGGGAGCAGTCTTCTTAATAAGGTCTTCCATCTTCTTTACTGGTATAGGAGCGGTCATAGCTTTTATGGCTGCCTGCTTTTCGATGGCTTCCGCTATTTCTTCCTTAGAAAACCCTTTGCCGAGGCTCCTGTAGCAGCCTCTGACAAACTGATCGTACCCGATAGCTTTGAAGCGGATGTATTTTGCTGTTTTCTTTCCACTCCCGTCATCGAGTATCTCACCCTTAACTTCATAATCCCGATCCCTCATCAGCCGTATAAAGTCATCATAAGTAGAGGAAAGCCTTATGCATTCCCGTATATCCTTTTTTAGCTTGTCCCTTAGAGGCTCTTCGTGTCCTTTAGCAATCCAGTCCTCATAGGAAAGCCCTGTGTGCTTCTGCGGGTTCTCGATTACGGAAAGCCCGTTCTCTTCACACAGCTTATCGGATATCCTCCTTATATCCCAATAAGTCTTTTTCCTGCATACGAACTTCCTGCCCGTGAAGTTATCAGCGGAGCAGAAGATTATATGGTTATGGACCGACTGCTTGTCTACATGGGTTGCCGCAATCTGATTTATGTTCTTTCCGATTGCATTTAACTCCTTGCTCACATCCTTAAGCTTTTCATAATCGACATAGTAAGTGAACCCGAAAACTATCAGTTCCCTTATCACCTGTGACTTGCTTTCCTTTACTTCCCTGCATCTCATTTCGAGCAATTCCATTTCCTTGTCGTTCAGATAAACCATGATGGATTTTTTCCTTTCACGCTCTGCCATAACGTAAATCTCCTTTCATAAATTTCATATTTCTAAGGGGTCTGGGGATTATCCCCAGGGGCACTGTCATGACAGTGCCGATGCTTGCAATGCTACTATTTTTACGCCCATCCTTCGGACGGGCGATGCGGTTAGTCTTCATGAAAGCCCCGACGAGCCGCCGGAAAAAAGAAGAACCGCTATAAGCATCGAGGCGGCAATCCGCCTAATAGTTCATAGCAGTTCAGGTATCTCGTTGATGAGACCATGATAACACAGCTTTGCATGAGAGGCGAAAAAATTTCAAAAAAATTTGACTAAGTAGAAGTAAGTGTTCGAAGCGATTTCCGTAATTTAGCCTATCATTAGAAGTATGGATTCTACCGGCGGGCAGGACTTTATACATGAGCGGAAAGACGATAGCGAGAACAAAACATATCATGGACGGGGAGGCTACCACGAAGGGCATGGGGCATATATTCAAAGAAATCCTCGATGAAAAGGAGATAACCGTCCCCAAGTTCGTCATGATGCTTTCGGAATCCGAGTACCATTTCGTCATCAGTGAGCACATGATGTACAAGATACTGGAGGACAAGGTCAATTTCCGCTCCGACTATTTGGGAATGTTCATAGATGTCGTCGGGGCGGATCCGTCAGACATGGTAAGCCGTTTGGTCAAGTACTCGCTCCTTAGCAAAGAGACAGGCGCATTGTACGAGAAGAAAGCATACTACCCCAGAAAAAACAGAGAGGCGGTACAACCCACCTGATACCGATATTATAATGTTATGGAGCTAGAAGATATTTTGCTTATATGAGGCTGCATCAAGTTGTTGGGATGGAGCGGACTGAAAATGCAGAGCATCCATAGGACATCTGAAGACGCAAGAAAAAAACAGGATAAATGCCATAAATTCAAGCGTTTATCCTGTTTTCTTTCGTAGAAGAATTAGTTCTACGAAAACGATGTTTAGTCTACCATATATTATGCTTTATGACAAGCAACCCACAAAATATGATAG
>JAFTAP010000027.1 GCA_017455525.1 Lachnospiraceae bacterium | reverse complement strand
GGATGTTTTACCATGTCCGGGCGGGGCGCACGACATCCAGTGGATGTCGGTTTTGCGCTGACCGAAGCGGAGCGAAGACCACAAGTTCCAAATCCTATTTGTGCAAGCACAATCGGATTTGTACCTTTTGACCCTAGCATCATATAATTATATCAATGAAGAAAACGCATACGTCCATCGTCTGCTGATGGTCTTTCCACAGTGGTTCCGTGCATATTCTCCGTGTGCTGGCGTATCCTGGCGCTTAAGGCATCGTCCTTGGCCTTCCTTTCAGCCTTGGTTTGACATGCGGCACAGTATCTGCCGGAGAATATCTTTGTCCCGCATATTTCACAATATAAAGACACCCTGGAATCGTCCGATAGCATGAACCGGTCTTCCTTCACCCACTGCATGACCTGACGTACACTGCAGTCACAGGCCTTTGCAACAGCGCTGGCGTTGCTTCCCGGATGCTTCCACAGGTATTCCCTTACTTGATGGTATTTATCCTGGTAATCCGCTGCGCACTCTTCGCAAAAGCCATCAGTGAAGCCCTTTGTCTCAAATTTTTTTCCGCATTTTTTACAAGTATAAACGCTCATATAAATATTGTATCACAAACTTTATGATTATGTGATAAAATTAGTACTTATATTACGAGAATAATTATAAGCTTTGAAATTACGTCAGCAACTTTGAATTGTTTGCTGCGGTGTTTTGAAGATAGATCACACAGTGTATCAAATACTAAACTGAATGAGAGGTTTACATAATTTATGATGGATTATATAGTAAGAGTATCAGCTGATAACGAGCATATAAGAGCTTTTGCTGCGACTACAAAGGATATGACTGAGACGGCGAGGATAGCTCATAATTCATCGCCGGTGGTTACTGCGGCTCTGGGCAGGCTTCTTACGGCGGGGGCAATGATGGGGATAACCATGAAGGGCGATAATGATGTCCTCACCTTGCAGATAAAAGGCAATGGCGCGATGCAAGGGCTTACGGTTACGGCTGATTCAAAGGGACATGTGAAGGGCTATCCGATAGAGCCACTTGTATTGCTTCCTCCGAGGGAATCAGACCATAAGCTTGATGTGAGCGGAGCGATAGGAAGGGGGACGCTCAGGGTTATAAAGGATCTCGGACTTAAGGAACCGTATATAGGAGAGGTCGATCTTGTGACATCTGAGATAGCTGAGGATCTCACATACTATTTCGCACAAAGCGAGCAGGTGCCGTCTACGGTAGGCCTCGGAGTGCTGATGAATAAGGACAATACAGTAAGAACTGCGGGCGGTTTTATTGTACAGCTTATGCCTGATGTGAGCGATGCTACGATAGACAGGCTTGAGGAAAACCTAAAGGGAATATCGTCCGTAACGGAGCTTTTAGATCGGGGGAAGTCTCCGGAGGATATCCTTGCCATGCTGTTGGATGGACTTGGAATGACGATGCTTGAGAAGGTTCCGACGGAATTTAAGTGTGACTGCTCGCCGGAGAAGATAGAGAGGGCTCTTATTGCCACTGGGAAGGAAGAGCTTCAGGCAATGATAGATGAAGGCAAAGAGATAGAGATGATCTGCAGCTTCTGTCAGAAGAAATACATAGTTTCTGTTGACGAACTCAAGAAGCTACTCTCTTCAGCGTCTTTTCAACATAAGCAACAATAATAACAAAATGAAAAATCCCCTTAACGACAGAGTCTGTTTGTGATATATTATTAGTCGCCCTCTCTTAAATAGGGTTTTTGTGACGATGTAGTTATTAAAATGAAAAGAGCTCAGATAAGGTTCATAAAAAAAGCGGTAGTGTCTGCTGTGACTGCTGCCGCCATATTATGTGGGACGATGACTTCTTCGGGGGCGTTAGGTAGGGCGTTTGCGAAGGAGCAGTCTTCGACTGACGTGCGTGAGCCCGATACAGATAAGCTCAAGGGTAAAGTCGTGATACTTCATTCGGGCGATGTGCACGGTGCTGTAGACGGATACTCAAGGATCGCATCGCTTCGGGATGATATGGTACGAGCTGGAGCAGAGGTCGTAATGGCTGATGCGGGAGGATTTACTCAGGAGGACGCAGGAAACGGTAATTCATTTAAGACTATAGACGGATTCATGCTTATGAGCTCATTGGGTTACACGGCTTCTACGGTAGGTGATACGGAGCTTCAGCAGGGATACGATGAATTAAAGAGCTATGTCGGAGCCGCAAAGTTCAGGCTGGTATGCTCTAATGTCCTTAAGGATGAAAAGTCCATACTTACTCCAAGCTATCTCCATCAGACGGATTCGGGTATCAAGATAGGATTTTTCGGGCTTTCTGATCCGGGGCAGTATGGTGGGCTTACTGTTCTGTCGGGCGATGATATGTACGACCGTGCAAGGGAGCAGATAGATATATTAAAGGAAGACGGAGCAGATCTTGTGATCGGTCTTAGCCATATCGGGACCGGACAGGCATCTGATTTATATAAGAAAGCAGAGGATATAGATTTTATAATTGATGGCGGCTCACGAGATGCTGTTACGAAAGGTTCCGGTGGAGAGCCTATACAGTCATGCGGCGAGGATTTCGCATATATCGGCGTTATCGTGATAGATAAGGAGAGCGGGATAGCCGATAACTATCTTGTGAAGACCGAGAATATAGAAGCAAATGCGGATATTCAGGAGACCGTAGATAAGCTCAAGGAGCGCATTGGAAGATCTGTTGCAATCGGGAGCCCGGATGGAGTGGCGACTTCTGATATTGATAGTGACTGGCAGAGTGATGACGAAGAGCCAGATGTGGCTGATGATGCGTCAAAGAAGAATGAAAGTGACGCAGATGATAAGGCGGGGGTAAGATCAGAATTTGCTACGGAAGCTGCGGATAAAGTACAGAATAAAAACGAAGCTGATATAGAAGACCGTGTGGATATAGAGGAGAATGAAGTCGATGCTTCCGATGAAGCTGGAAATGAAAGCGTAAATGAGACTGATGGGAAAGCCGGGGATAGGGTATCATCCGGGGATGATGGCACATATGAGGTAGTACAGGGAGACTGCCTCTGGAAGATAGCGGAAGAGCATTTGGGTGATGGAACCCGCTGGACTGAAATATATGAATTAAATATTAATATAATATCAAATCCATCTTTGATCTATGTAGGACAACAGCTTGTCCTTCCGCCGGGCTGATCGATATCCCCGGAGGGCGCAGTCAGGTATGAACGGGGGAATAAAAATAGGAGATAGACCATGAAGGACGGTTTTATCAAGGTTGCGGCAGTCACGCCGAAGATAAAGGTTGCGGATGCTCACTATAATGCGGATAAGATTATAGAGGGGATAGATGCTGCGACAGCAAAGGGCGCTAAGATCATAGTATTCCCGGAAATGGTCATATCAGGCTATACCTGCGGAGACCTGCTTCTCCAGCATACACTTATAGATGCCAGCAAGACAGAGTTAAAGAGGATTGCGGAATATACATCAGACCTTGATGTTCTCGTATTCGTGGGGCTTCCATATTATTTCAGGGATAAACTGTATAGCGTTGCTGCGGTGCTGCATAGAGGGCTATGCATAGGCATGGTTCCGAAAACCTATATCCCTAACTATTCGGAGTTTTATGAGGAGAGGTATTTCACATCAGGAAATGCTTCCGTGCTGACTACTGATTTCTTCGGCACGGGGATTCCTTTTGGAACTCATATCATATTTGAAAGCGGGGAAACGCTGCCTGACCTTAAAATCGCTTGTGAGATATGCGAGGATGCATGGGTTCCTGCTCCGCCGTCTATAGTTCATGTCATTGCGGGAGCGAATCTTATAGTCAATCTTTCAGCGTCAGATGAGGTCATAGGAAAGGATGAATACCGAAGAAGGCTTGTAAGTCAGGCCTCAGGATCGAGAGTATGCGCTTATGTGTATGCTTCGGCGGGAGCAGGGGAGTCAAGCCAGGATCTCGTATTCGGCGGACATGACATAATAGCCGAGAATGGATCGATCCTTGCGGAATCAAAGCTTTTTACGGAGGGAGTAATAACTGCGGATATAGACGTGGAACGGCTCATGTCGGAGCGGCGCCGCATGAATACATTCGTGGAGAATGTGTATGACGATTATGTGAGGATTCCATTTCTTATCAATGATACCCTGGTTGACATAAATAGGCATATACCGCCCCTGCCCTTCGTGCCTGCAAATGATAGGGAGCGGAAATACAGGTGTACAGAGATTGCAGACATACAATCCATAGGTCTGGCAAAAAGACTTGAGCATGCTAGTTTACATAATGCGATAATTGGCTTATCAGGCGGTCTTGATTCAACGCTTGCGCTGCTTGTGACCGTGAGGGCTTTTGACAGGCTGGGGCTAAGCAGGTCGGGGATACACGCGGTCACGATGCCGGGATTCGGTACTACGGACAGGACTTATGATAATGCGGTGAGACTTGCGAAGACCTTGGGCTGTGATCTAATGGAGGTTGACATAAAGAAGTCTGTGGCACAGCATATGTCTGATATAGGGGCTGATATCAATGTCCATGATGTGACGTATGAAAATGCGCAGGCAAGAGAAAGGACGCAGATCCTTATGGATATAGCGAATAGGCTGTCGGGACTTGTGATAGGAACCGGTGATATGTCGGAGCTTGCGCTGGGCTGGGCGACCTATAACGGAGATCATATGTCGATGTATGGCGTGAATGCAGGAGTTCCGAAGACTTTGGTAAGGCATCTTGTGGCTTATTTTGCGGATGAAACCACAAAGGGGAATGCAGCAGACAAACCTGACAACTTAGATTATGTAAACCGAGATGATAGGGGTAGTATGTCGGAAGATGTAAAACAGAGCGAGCTGACTATAGTCCTTCGTGATATACTTGATACTCCTGTATCGCCGGAGCTGCTTCCGCCTGAAAACGGAAATATAAGCCAGAAGACGGAAGACATCGTAGGTCCTTATGAACTTCACGATTTCTTCTTATATTATATGCTGCGCTTCGGCTTCTCGCCGTCAAAGATATACAGGCTTGCCTGCATTGCGCATAAGGATAGTTATGAGCCTGAAACTACACTTAAGTGGATGAAGATATTTTATAAGCGTTTCTTTGCTCAGCAGTTTAAGAGGTCGTGTTTACCCGACGGACCGAAGGTCGGAACGGTTGCGGTATCCCCCAGAGGCGATCTGAGGATGCCAAGCGATGCATCAGCAGAGCTATGGCTTGAGGAATTGGAGAGAATCCGATCATAAAGAATTATGCGACAGGATTTAATCTTTAAAGGGTTTTATTGTAATTTGCAGGGTTGTTTCAAGATAATAATATTATTATAGTAATTGAAAGGTTATTTCCTTTATGAAGAAAAAGATTATGGCAATCATATTGGCACTTTCTGTCGGAACTATGACACTTGCAGGATGTGCTGCAGGAGATTCCGATAACAGTCCGGATAATGGCATAGAAGCTGAGTCTGAGGCAGAAAAGGAGACTTCGGACGATGTTTCTGATGAGGACAGAACGGCCGGAGATAAGGTAAGTATGTTTGGTTCCGGAAGTGATGCAGCTAATGACGATGCCGATAAGGATGCTTTCAAGGAGATAAATGATGCTGATGCTTCAGGGAAGCTCGATAATTCGGAAGGTGATGGATGGCAAGGGTCATATAAGAAATATCTTGAGGAAAATCCGAGAGAAGATGATACATACTCCTATGCTTTCATATATGTGGATGATGACGATATACCTGAGCTTGTGGTGGACACAGGGGTAGAGGCAAGCGGTTGCCAGATACTCACCTGCCACGACGGCATGCTTGACGTATTGCAGACCTCAAGGCTTTATTTCGCATATTTAGAGAAGAAAAATATACTTGATAATTATGATGGTCATATGGGCTATTATTATGACCTGGTGTATACCATAAAGGACGGTAAGTGGGAGCTTATATTTGACGGGAATTATTCGGGTTTTGCAGATGAGGATGAACCCGCATGGGATGAGGAGAATCAGCGATATCATGTCACTGATTATGAAGTAAATGGAAAGAAGACAGATGAAGCGGGATATATGGATGCGCTGAACGAGGTTTATGACTGGATGGAGGCTATGTCGGTGCAGGAATATCTGCTATATGACGATGTCGTGTCCTACCTTGATACGGGAAAGCTTCTCTATGAGACTCACAGATACGAGCTATGCGTAGAGGACTGCACTTGGGAAGAAGCCGAGAAGAAGTGTGAAGCAAAGGGCGGATATCTTGCGTCGCTGACCTGTGATGGGGAATTTGCGAAGGTCGAGGATATGATACGCGAGGAGAATATGACTAACATCGTATTTTATGTGGGCGCAAGACGGAATGATAATTATGGATGGGAATGGACGGAGCCCAATCTTACTCACAGGAGTTGTCTCGGAAACGGATTCTACAAGCACTGGCTTGAAAATGGTCCCAGCTATACCGACGTATTAGCTGATGGCACGGAGATAGATGAGGAATATGTCGAGCTTTTGTACCGAAAATCAGAGGACGCATTTTATTTAAATGATATAACGAATGACGTTCCGGGAATATACCCATCATTCAAGGGAGGGGTGGGGTATATCTGTGAATATTCGGAGTAAGATGATAATTTTTTAAGGGAACTGGAATGAAATTGATTACTCGCATAGAGCCTTCATCTGCTTCTTGTGCTCGTACATGGCCTGATCCGCACGCTTGAATACGTTATCTACACTGCTGTCGATTTTTTTGTCATACAAAGCATAGCCTATTGCCGCTGAGACCTTTTCCCAAGGCTCTAGCGAATCGTCGGTTGCATAGGTGTCGATATTCTTGTTGAATTCGCTTATAAGTCTGTCTATATTATGATAATCATTGCCTCTTAGTATGACTGCGAATTCATCTCCGCCTATTCTGAATACGGGTGAATGGACGAAGGTCTCGCAGATAAGGTGGCAGAGCTTCTTTATGGCGATGTTTCCCTTGTCATGCCCGAAGGTGTCATTTATCTTCTTTAGGGAATTGAGATCCACCATAGCGAAGCCGAATTCCGTGTTGCCTTGTAAGAGATCCCATTCCGTCTTCTGCACCTCTTTGTCGTAGGCGGTCTTATTCCTTATGCCGGTGAGCGCGTCTTTATTCGCAAGGGCGGACATCTCCTCTGCATGAAGCTTCGTGTCGTCAAGCTCCGTAAGGGTTGATTCCAGTCTGTCGAGCATGGCGTTGAGACCCAACGTGATATCCCCGATCTCGTCATTCCTGTATACGGACGCCCTGTAGTCTATGTCGCCATCGGCTATAGTCTCCATATCCCGTCCGAGAAGCTCCATCGGGTAGGTAATGGAGCCTGCGACCTTATATGACGCAAGCAGGACTATGATGAGGATCAGTGCCGTGATGGCGATAAAAATTAGTATGGCTATAATAATCGACTGCTCGACGTCCCTCACGCTCCCGAGGACTATCTCGCGGGGAACGCAGGCACACAGAGTCCAGCCTACGCGCTCTATGGGGGCGTACACATAGAAGGCTTTATCCTTTTGCAATATGCCTTCTTCTCCGGAGCTCATCATCTTGAGTTCTTCATTCGTAAGCCCTGTATATTTTTTACGGGAGGCTGATTCATCAGAGTCAGGTGAGATGATGGCGCCTTCTGCGTCTATAGCGAATGAAAAAGCTCCCTCTCCCATGTCTATGGAGATCATATCATCATAGAGTCCCGTTATGTCGAAATCAGCGCAATCGACGCCCTGAAATACCCCGTCTGTATCTTTGAAGGGCGAGGCAACCGTGATAGTAAGCCCCCTCCCCTGTGAATCCGTATAAAGACCTGTGTAGAAAACGCCGTTTTCCTTAAGCCCCTGCTGATACCAGCTTGACTGCGTATAGTCATAGTACACCTCTTCTCCGGGCTCTACCGCAGACAGATATGACCACTTGTCATATGATGCGAGCAGGCCGCTCTTCGTGCCAAGATATACGGTACTTATGAGACCGTCATTCTCCCTGGCTATCGGTTCGTAGACCTGTTCGATGTTGCTGAAGAAGAGTATGTCGTCCTTTACCGAACCCACTGTAATCTTATCAGAGGTAAAGCCTCTGGTCATTGCGTACTCGCCTTTTGGTATGGTAGTAAGCGGCGGGTCGAAGAGATGGCCGATGCTTATAAGGATCTCCCTGCCCTTATACATATTCTCGATATAATCAGTAAGGAATAATATATACCCCTCATAATGCTCAAGCTTGGCGTCGGCAGCGACGGTTTTCTGCCTGACAAGGCTCATGAGGTTTCTCTCAAGCTGTTCGGTGAGTGCATGCTCTGATTTATTCTTTATCCCGATCATGCAGATCAGGCTAGTAAGGCTCGCTGCAAGCATTGCGACAAGCGTCGTAAGAAGGACGGTCTTAAGCACCCGTCTTCGGATAGGAACTCTTTTCTGATTTTCTCCCATGACATCCTCCAATCTGTAAATAATTATTATACTATAAAAATGTACAGTTGCATAATTCGATTATTTTATAGCAAAGTGGTCTTGAGTATGGAAGTGTGCTAAAATAAAATATCTATATGCATTTTACGAGGAGACATATATATGGCTGAAAAAGAGATTATGCTTGGCAATGCGGCGATAGCGCGCGGAGCCTGGGAGGCGGGAGTAAAGGTATCGGCGGCGTATCCCGGCACGCCGAGTACCGAGATATCCGAGAATCTGGTGAAGTACCCTGACGTATATGCGGAGTGGTCGCCAAATGAGAAAGTGGCTGCGGAGGTTGCGATAGGGGCTTCTATGGCGGGCGTGAGGGCTATGTGCTCTATGAAGCATGTGGGGCTTAACGTGGCGAGCGATCCGCTTTATTCCGTATCGTATATCGGCGTGAATGGCGGTCTGCTTTTCTGCGTGGCGGACGATCCGGGGCTTTATTCCTCACAGAATGAGCAGGATACAAGGCTTATAGGAAGGTCGGCTCACATACCGGTGCTTGAGCCTTCGGACTCACAGGAAGCCCATGACTATACGAAGCTTGCCTTCGAGCTGTCTGAGAAATACGACACGCCGGTCATATTACGCACGACCACAAGGATAGGGCACTCGCAGGGCACAGTAGAGCTTTGCGACAGGTGCGTTCCAGAGGACAAGCCCTACGAGCGGGATATAATGAAGAATGTCATGATGCCCGGCATGGCAAAGGGAAGGCATGTCTATGTCGAGGAGAGAGAGAAGCGCATGTCAGAGGATGCGGCTTCTATGGAGATAAACCGCATCGAGATAGGTGACACAAGCATTGGCTTCATTACCAGCGGAGTAGCCTATCAGTATGTGAAGGAGGTCTTTCCTGAGGCTTCGGTATTGAAGCTGGGACTTGTATATCCGCTCTCCGAGAAGCTTATAAAGGACTTTGCATCACAGGTTGACAGGCTTATCATCTTTGAGGAGTTAGAGCCTTTCATAGAGACATATGTGAGGTCATGGGGGATAGCCTGCGAAGGCAAGGAATTATTCACTTTGCAGGGAGAGTATTCCTCTAATATGCTTCGTGAGAAACTGAAGGGCGAGGATATACAGTACAAGGGCGCTGAAGTTCCGAACCGTCCGCCGATACTCTGTCCCGGCTGTCCGCACAGGAGCACTTATTATGTGCTTAAAAAGCTTGGAATACATGCTGCGGGAGATATAGGCTGCTATACCCTGGGGGCTGTAGCTCCGCTTGGGGTAGTTGATACTACGGTCTGCATGGGAGCTTCGATCTCTATGCTTCACGGCATGGAGAAGGCGAAGGGCAAGGATTATATAAAGAAATGGGTCGCTGTGATAGGTGATTCGACCTTCATGCACACGGGGATCAATTCGCTCGAAGACCTTGCGTATAACCGCTCTACGGCGACCGTAATGATATTGGATAATTCGACTACGGGCATGACGGGACATCAGGATCATGCGGCGACAGGCAAGACCTTGGATGGCACAGAGGTTCCCGCTATATCAATCTACAAGGTCTGCAAGGCGATGAATATAGAGAATGTCGTGGAGGTGGACGCTTTCGATACGAAGGAGCTGGAGCGTGTGATAAAGGAGGAGACTGCAAGAGACGAGCTGTCCGTAATAATCGTCTGCGCTCCGTGCGCTCTGCTTAAGGGGCAGAAGTTCCCTTATAAGGTGCGCCCTCTGCCTGAGAAATGCAAGAAATGCGGCATGTGCCTAAAGCCGGGGTGTCCTGCTGTCAAGAAGAAGGCGGATGGCACTATAGAGATAGACGACACGCTCTGCAACGGCTGCGGGCTGTGTGTGCAGCTATGTAATTTCGGGGCACTAGAGAGATATGAAGTCTGATAGCGGGTCGGGATTACGTTATAGGCATGCTTGAGCGGTTTTTTTCGGGATATGATGGAGAATGAATGAAACAGAAGCTGCCGATGATATTTGCATCATTTTCATTCCTTATACTTGTCGGGCTGATAGTTGTCGGGCTTGTTTCACGCCGTGGAGATACGGCAAGGTCTGACAGGCTTTTTGCGAGGGCTTCTGCTTCCGAGCTTACGCAGAGCGAGGCTTCTGATGAATCTGCCAAGCTGGAATCTGCTGTATTAGCGGATAGCGCTGATGCGCAGATAGCAGATACTGTTTCTCAGGATGATAATGGTGATGATGCTTTAGCCGGTGGTGATGGCGGTGAGACAGAATTGGATGGGGGATCTTCCGGCGATGACTTTGAGGCTAATGAGCAGGAACGGCGCAAGATATTACCGGGATTTAACGACCTGATCGCTATAAACCCTTATGTGGCAGGATGGCTTACGATAGATGGCACGCCGATAGACGATCCCGTAGTTTATACGCCTAACAGTCAGAATTTTTTCCTGCATAGAGACTTTGACGGCAGTGATGCAGAGAAGGGTACCCTGTTCATTGCCGTATTATGGCGGGATGAATACAATAATACTTTGATCTACGGACATAATATGAAGGACGGCAGCGGGTTTGGCTCGCTTTTATCCTATGCTGATGAGACTTACGGGAGAGAGCATGCCATGATCCGCTTTGATACTCTATATGAAGAGAGAGAATATGAGCTTTTTGCGGTCTTTTACTCACAGATAGATGAAGACGAGCTTGAGACAGAAGAGGATCGGGCGGAGGCTGATAAAAGGGTAGAAGAGGAGAGCCTTGCCGATCAGGAGGAAGGTACGGAGCCTGAGGAGCTTACTTTAGCTGATCTTAATCTCTATGAGGATTATGATGATATAGATATCTACAGGGAGGAAAAGGACGAAGACGATGGCCGGTTCCGTTATTACTACTACACGGATCTGTCGGACAAGGCAGATTTTGATTATTTCGTGAGCAATGTCAAAGAGAGGGCACTGTATGATACCGGAGTCAGTGCGGAGTGGGGCGATGAGTTCATAACCTTCTCTACCTGCAGCTACCAGGTTAAGAATGGCCGTTTCGTAGTCGTGGGTAAGAGGATAAAGTAGAAAAATGATTTGGAGGAATAAATGATATGACCAGAAATGTGATGATCGTCGGCGTAGGCGGGCAGGGAACTTTGCTTACGAGCCGTATACTTGGCGGGCTTATGGCGGATGCCGGATATGACGTGAAGATATCGGAGGTGCATGGGATGGCGCAGAGAGGCGGTTCCGTCGTGACCTTTGTAAGATACGGGGAAAAAGTCGCAGAGCCTATAGTAGAAGAAGGGCAGGCTGATGTGCTTATTGCTTTCGAGAGACTTGAAGCGATGAGATATGCGCACTTTTTAAGGAAAGACGGAGTGCTTATCGTAAATGATGAGCGAATAGACCCGATGCCGGTGGTCACAGGCGCGGCAGAGTATCCTGAGGGGATACTTGAGGAGCTTGACAAGAGCTATACGGTATATTCGATAGACGCCATGGATGAGGCGAAGAAGCTTGGCAATCAGAGGGTATTCAATCTGGTAGTGCTTGGTATGGCGGCGAGCCATATGGACTTTACCAAGGAGCAGTGGACGAAGATAATAGAAAAGACCGTACCGCCCAAAACAGTTGACATAAATATAAAGGCTTTCGAGGTGGGATACACAGGATAGGTCTGAATTATCTGCAAACAAAAAGCGGGTGCTGTCAGGATTATATTGACAAGCACCCGCTGATTTTTTATTGAAAAATGCGATTGCGCTATATAACTTAGAAGCTCACTTCGCCGTCATGTGAGAGCAGAGATACCGAAGTCACTCCGTCTATAGCTGATACGCTCTTTGAAAGTGCCGAGGCGTCCTTCGTGCGAAGCTCATACACAAGCTCCAGGGAGCCATTAGTTAACACCCTTGATTTCTCTATAAATGCATTCGTATTGCTCTTTATCGCATCGGCTATTGCGGTGTCATTATCCTCTTTGCCATTCACGATGAGTATCATAGGTGACTGTATCACGGGGATACGGTCAAGCACCATGATGAGCGCCGTAGCTGCAAGTGAGAGGATGATAGCAACCTCTACGAGTCCTGCGCCGCAGATTATTCCTACTGATATCGACCAGAATAAGAACACGAGATCCATCGGATCCTTCACCGCCGTCCTGAAACGAACGATTGACAGAGCACCGACCATACCGAGGGATATGACCACGCTAGACTGCACGGTGAGGATTATCGCAGCAGTTATTACTGACATCAGCACGAGCGAGATGTTGAAGCTTTTAGAGTAAAACGTCCTCTTCGTAAGGAAGCGGTATACAAGATATATGTAAAGTCCCACGAGGAGAGAGAAGAACATAACTATGAGTATCTGCGATGTTGAGAGTTCTATATTCGCATAGCCCTCCAGAAAAGACCGTTTGAAAATGCTTGAAAATGTTGTCATGGTTTCCTCCTTTAATGCATGTAACTGCCTCATATATGCAGGCAATTTGTTTTCTATCTTTATTTTTAGAAGCCTTTCCAGCTTCTATATTTCGCTATCCTATTACTTTCGGCAAGAAGCGTCAGCACTCCGGCTTGTTATCTTGTCTTGGCGAGAGTATATCTAACCATTGCTGAATAAGGGAACTTCCTCGCAAGGTAATACTTCGAGAAGGTCTCCCTGTGCATGTGCCCTGATTCGATCGCATGTCCTATGTGGTCAGGCAGGAATGCGTCGAATTTTACCTCAAGGAGATTCTGCCCTGAAGCAAGTACGGGTCTTGAAGCAAGCTCCCTGTCGGCAAGCAGGGCGTCAAGCTCCGATGATGACCGTATATTTCTGTCAAAAGTGATTCTCGTATTCCCTTCATGTGCGGCGAAGGGCGTGCGCTCATATTCCACGATGACCGTAGGATGCAGGCCCTTTGACCTCATCCCTATGATAAAAACATTGAGCAGAGGATCGTTGCTGTCTGAAACCTCTGCATCTTTTCGCATTATGGAATCAAAAATACCGGAATCGATAGCACAGGAATCCTTCGCTATCATATCCGATTTTCTTGATTTCCTCTCGAGGCTTATGAAATCAGGGCTTCTGTCATATATCCTGATGCGCCATTTCTCGCGCTCGTCAACGCCGTCTATGTTTTCATTCAGAAAAGAATCGAAGTAGTCATCAAAATAAAGGCTCCTTATGCTGTAATAACCCTTATCGCCTGCATGGGAATCCTTTTTCATGAAAGAATCAAGCCTAAGCTCCGCTGCTTTGAGCCTGAGCTCCGGCTCTACATACTTATATTCATGCCTGTAATGTTTTTCCTCGTCAAACATGAGAGAGATTATAGCACAATGGAAAAGTAAATGCTATACTATTATAAGCATCGTGAAAAGCGCACAGTGATATAGCATTGATAATGCTGGCATTGTGCAGGACTTATTTTATTAATGCGAGGGAAGATATGATCTGGAATGAGACAAAGGAATGCATGCCAAGGGGCGACTTAGAGGAGCTTCAGGGGAAGAGGCTCCACAAGCAGGTGGACAGGATTTATCACAATGTAGAATTCTACAGGAAGAAGATGCAGGAGACCGGGGTTGAGCCCGGGGATATACAGACCGTGGAGGACATAAAGAAACTGCCTTTCACGACTTATGAGGACTTAAAGGATAACTACCCATACGGACTGCTTGCGGTACCAAGGCAGGAGATCGTGAGGGTGCAGGCGTCATCGGGAACTACCGGTAAGCCGAAGGTGCTCTGCTACACCAGGCGGGATATAGATATCTGGTCGGAATGCGTAGCCAGAGCCATGTCTATGGCAGGCGTCACGAGAGACGACATCATACAGGTGGGTTACGGCTACGGACTTTTCACCGGCGGTCTCGGCGCTCACTATGGAGCGGAGAATCTCGGTGCCATGGTTATCCCCATGTCTACAGGGAATACGAAGAAGCTCATAGACATGATGATAGACTGCGAGGTTACGGCCATAGCCTGCACGCCTTCGTATTTGCTGCATGTGGCAGAAGCTTTGGAGGAGCAGGGGCTGGTCGGTAAGATAAAGCTTAAGTATGCTATCTGCGGAGCGGAGCCCTGGACTGATGAGATGCGGGCGCAGATAGAGCGCAGGCTTCATATAAAGGCTTATGATATCTACGGACTTACAGAGATAATGGGACCCGGAGTTGCCTGTGACTGCAGATATCACAAGGGACTTCACATATACGAGGATCACTTCCTGCCGGAGATAATAGATCCCGATACCTTAGAGCAGAAGCCTCACGGAGAGCTTGGCGAGCTTTGCATCACAACGCTTACAAAAGAGGGTATGCCGCTGCTCCGCTACAGGACGAGAGACCTTACGTCCCTTGAGTACGGACAGTGCGAGTGCGGAAGGACTATGGCTCGCATCCAGCGGTTCAGGGGCAGGTCGGACGATATGCTTGTGATCCGCGGCGTGAATGTATTCCCTTCGCAGGTAGAGCACGCACTTCTTACTGTTGCGGGCACTACGCCTAACTACTTCATTACTGTGGACAGGATAAATAATAACGACACCTTTGATGTGGCGATAGAGGTCGAGGAGAGGTTCTTCTCTGACGAGGTGAGAAAGCTTGAGAAGCTTCGTGCCGATGTCGAGGATGCGATCCATCAGACCGTGGGAATAAAGGCGAAGGTCAAGCTTGTAGAGCCTAACGCCCTGCCACATTCCGAGGGTAAGACGAAGCATGTGGAGGACAAGAGAAAATTAAACTGATATTTACATAATATTACTTAGGGATAGCTTGATTATTCTGCTTCGAAGATCGCGATGCATCGGGCATGGTTATGGCAGAGCATGATACCGTTAGCGCCCGTACTTTGGGCGGTTACGGTATCAGCCCCGAACGGACGAAGTCAGATAATAAGCTGGTGTTATTTAGAGGAGAATAGATTTGACAGGAGGTTTACATAATTATGTTAATTAAACAGTTATCGGTATTTCTTGAGAACAGACCCGGTACCTTAGACGAGGCACTTAAGATATTAAAGGAAGCAGGGATAAATATGAAGGCGCTTTCGCTTGCGGATACGTCAGAGTTCGGAGTTATGAGAATAATAGCGGATAACCCTGATGATGCGAAGCAGGCAATGAAGAAGGCAGGATACACTTCAATAGTGAATGAGGTTATTTCCGTGGAGCTTAAGCATGAGGTAGGCTATCTTGCGGGTATAGTGGAGAAGATATCCAAGGCTGGGGTCAACATTGAGTATATGTATGCGGCACCGTCAGAGGACAGCGCGGCTAGGATGATAATAAAGACGGATGATGCGGCAAGGGCTGAATCTGCTATCAGCGGATAGGAATAAAGGAGTGGAGAGCTAAGGAGCATGCAGGAGGTATGGCTTTATTCTGACGGAAGCTCCAGAGGAAATCCGGGCCCCGGAGGCTATGGTACTATACTGAGGTTTACTGACAGCAAGGGCAATGCTCACGAGAGGGAGTACAGCGAGGGCTTCACTGATACTACGAATAATAAGATGGAGCTTATGGGCGTGATAAGAGGCTTTGAGGAACTCACTAAACCTTGTTGCGTCCATGTTGTGACCGATTCGCAGTATGTAGTGAAGGCTTTCAATGAAGGCTGGCTTGATAACTGGATAGCCCACGACTGGAAGGGCTCGGATAAAAAGCCTGTGAAGAATATAGATCTCTGGCAGCGGCTCGTGAATGCGATGGAAGGGCATGAGTACAGCTTCGAATGGGTCAAGGGGCATGCAGGGCATCCCGAAAATGAACGTTGTGACAAGCTTGCCACCGCTGCGGCGGATGCGACATAAGTCTTTGAAAAAACACAAATTGGTGATAAAATTTTAGTTGAATTAGGAGGGCTTTGTCATGAATATGAATGAGACAGCGAATCTAATTGAGATACTAAGAGGCTTAGGATGGACAGGAGATCAGATAGCTGATTTCCAATTAGGTATTGAGGGCAGAGTTACTGTAAAAGAGTCTATAAAAAGAGTGAAAACAGAATCGAAAAATGATGCAAAAGGCAAATCCTGAGGACGGAAATTGAAGAAGCGCACCAAGAAAAAAATCGGAATAGGCATAGCGACGGCAGTCTTCGTGGTGGCAGGGATAAATATTTATCTCACGCAGTCACAGTATGCCACGGCGGATGCACAGTACGATGATATTGCTTCTAGTGTGCAGATTGCAGATACGCCGGTAGAGGCAGTTCCTGTCGAGGAGACGGAGGAAACCACAGAGGATGATTTCACGGCGATGGACAATGGTCCGCACTATGACATAGGCACTTATCCGAACCTTGTCATAGACCATGCCGCGCTAAAGGCGGCGAACCCTGATTATAAGGGCTGGCTTTATGTGCCGTGCCTTGAGATAAGCTATCCCGTCGTTCGCGGCACTGACAACGATTATTATCTGCACCATACCTATGAGGGCACGGAGAACGTCACAGGCTGCATATTCATTGACTCAGGCTGCGCGAAGGATATGGGCGACTATAATACTTTCTTTTACGGACATAATATGAAAAACGGGTCGATGTTTGGTTCGTTAAAAAAGCTTCTCTCGGATCCCGATCCGATAATCGAAGATCCGTATATTTATTTTTACACAGAGGATGGCGTATACGCTTATCGGACTTATTCTTTTCACAAGGTTCCGCCCAAGTCAGATTACTTCGAGTATGCGGTGACGCAGCGGAAATACTGGAATTATATAGATAAGGCTCTGCAGGACCGTGTTCAGGATATGGATACGGCAGTCGATAAGCGCAAGAACTCCGTCACCCTGTCCACCTGTAATGGCTCAGGCGAATCCAGGCAGCGTTTCCTTGTTCACGCCATAAACATAGGCTTCTATAAGCCGGCGTAAAGAATAACAACATATAAGCTACCTTCGGATGCATGCCACGACACGTTGTGTTTCCATAATAAATTTTCATAATACAGAATTCACAAAAATCGTCGAAGATTGAGCGGAAATTTCGTCATATTTCACAATAAAAGTAAATAAATTTGTTATTTATGGCAATTTTTATGTCTAAGTCTTGGTGTTATCATATTTTTAATAGTGATAGCGGGTCAAAGTATATATTTTTGGCTCTGCGGCGAAACGTTTCGCCTGATCTGAGCTGAATAGATGCTTTGCCCCGGGATAGTTAGGATGACTATCGGTGGTTTTGGAGAGGTGAATATTATGAAGAAATCAAGGAAGAAAATTATCGTAGCGATCCTTCTGGTTACGATGCTTTCACAGACATTGTATTCGGCGGCATCGAGCGTCTTCGGACTGAATGCGCAGTCCTACGCATATGCTGACGACGAGTTTACCGAAGCCGTAGAGCCGGGAGAGGATGTGGATGAGTCCACTCAGGATGACGCAGAGATTGTCCAGGAGGCTCCCGATACGGAAGAGACGGAGGAGCAGACAGTTGATGAGGAAACGAGGGTCGCTCCTTCAGAGGATGTATCAGAGCCGGATGAGGCGCCGGCTTCAGATGACGGATTCGTCGATGAGGAGGCAGATGACACGCCCATCGATGAGGAAGCTGCATACGACATAGAGGAAGAGGAGAGCGAGGCTGTATCCGAGATCAGGCTCCGCGCTTCCTATGTTGACAGCGAGACCGGCTCGGCAGTGAAGGACACCGAGGATCTTGATATAGAGAGTAACTACCTATATATAATAGAATACGAAGCACCTGAGATCACTGACTACACCTACAGCAAGACCACTATTAATATAGAAGGAAATGAATACGACATCACCGCTATCCTTACCGAGGACGTGAACGGTACGGAAGCATACTCCATAACCACTGATAAGAATATAGCAGACAAAGATGTAAATGACGCTTCATGGACAAGGCTTGTAAAGGATGCCGTCATAGTCATGAACTATGATGAAGCGAATGAGGAAACCGTGGAAGCTATATCCGAGGAAAAGGCTTTTTCTGAGAATGAAGCAGTATCAGATGACGAAACGGTATCTGATAACGAAGCGGTATCAGAGAATGAGGCTTCAGAAGATGAGGCGGAAAAGCGTGTATATGAATATGAAGACAATAAGGTAAAAGTTACGGCGAAGCTTGAAAAAGCCGATGCCATTCCTGATGATGCATATTTTGCCGTGACTCCTCTTTCAGATGCAGAGGCGGACGCTTATATTGAGGCGCTTAATGCTGATCTTGGAGAGGATCAGAGCCGGATAACAAAGGATAATATCCTTCTCTATGATATTGCATTTTATACAGATGAATCCAAGAGTGAAGAAATAGAACCCGAGGAAGGCACTGTATCAGTATCTATCGAGTTCAAGAGGAATCAGATAAGCGAGGAGCTTGGCATTGAAAATAACGAGGATGTTCAGGTGACTCATTTTGAGGAAAGCAGTGGCACCATTGATCCGGTGACGATTGATGCACAGACATCTGCTGACAGTAAAACAGTTGAATTTGAAGTAGAAAGCTTCAGTGTCTATGGTCTTTGGGGCGATCCTTTTGAGAACGTAAAAGCCGGCAAGACGGTGTCCTATAGTGATGCTCTGGGCGATGCGGTCAATTATGGCGTTGTCGCGAATGTCATGCACCTTGACGGACACATGGAGACTAATTTCGCTGTCGGTACAATGCAGAACTCAGCGCAGATCCAGTCATGTAAGAATAATGGCGGCGGAGCAGGCAGAACCTTCATTGGCGCATATGATAATGGCGGCAGTAAGACTTTCCTTATGGACAAGAATGCAAATGCCGGAAGCCTGTATATATATACCACGGAAGACGTTCTCGATAAGATGGATCCTGCAATGAAGAGTCGTTCCGGAGTCATAGTTGATACGCATTCTTATACAGAGCAGCAGATTAAAGACAAGGTGTCCTCTATGGTGGATACAGTCAAGAGAATCAGTGACGAGCTGATGAAGGAGGAGAACTGCTATCAGTATGCAAGCCTGCTGAAGAATGGTTATGTTGATTTCACCGGCAAGCCTGCCGGCACATATTATATTTCTTTTGATGCGTCTGAGAATTCGAATAATAAATTCCCTGTATCTAATTACGAGATAAGGATAAACAGTGATCAGAACGTTGTGCTCAATATTCCGGATACGGATGTTTCGTTCGGACAGTACAGATTATATATTGATGGCGAACAGAAAGTTCCGCAGGGAAATTCTGACGAGGAGATACTTTTTGAGAAGCTGATATTCAACTGCCCTAATGCAAAGACAGCGAGGACCAGTACTGCTGTTACAGGGACATTCCTGGTTCCGAATGCGGATTTCTATAATGATAATGTTGCTGCAGGATTTCTCGTTGCAAACAATATAAGGAAGATTGGCGGTCAGGAATGGCATTGCATCTCAAAGGATATAGAAATCGTTGAAGATGATAAGACCAGCCTGGATCTTGAGGTTACGAAATTACTTAAGGACAGCTCGGAAAATGTCGTAGAAGACGACGTATGGCCTGACGACGGTTTTACATTCAAGATCAGCAAATATCCGTGCAATGATCCCGATGATGCAAATGACGGCAATGTCATCAAGAATATTAATGATATTCCTGATATCCCCGGAATGAGCAATGGAGAGAAGTTTGTCACGATCTTTAAGGATACTCCGGGGCATAAGGCTACCTTCGGTACGCTGGAATTTGAAGGCAAAAGCGTATATGAAGACAGCAGGGCGCATGTAAGCGGGTCATACAATGATACCAAATATTTATGTTTCATGTATAAGGTTACTGAGACGGCCGGGAGCGCATCAGGAATAGAATATGATGCTGAACCTTACTATATAAAGGTATTCGTCAATTCTCAGAGAGTAGTCGAGAACAATGTGACCAGATACTATGTATGGACCGAGACCAAGGTAAATCGGACGGTGACGGAATATAGCTGCTGGCCCGGGATGCCGGAGTTTGTCAATCATGTAAGCAAGCCTGAGTATGGAACGATCAAAGTCAGCAAGGAGGTCCTTAGGGACGGAGCCGCTGTTCCCTATGATGAGAATGATAATACTTATTATAAGGTGAAGATTTTTGGCAGCGGCAACAGTACAGGAGCATACACCTGGGTTGATTACAGCAAGGCTAAAGTAACTAGCGACAAAGGCAGGAATGTGCCACGGAGCTATGGAGAAGAGACTACCGGTAATGGCAATAAGGGGAATGTCATGTATTTTGACATTAAAGCGGGTGAAACTGTTACGATAAGCGACCTTCCTGTGACAAAGGGCAGCGCAGATGCTTCATACTGGGTTGAGGAATATTTCTCCGAGGATGACGTAAAGCCTGATGATGTCGACTATGAAGACTTCAATGGATTCAGCGGCAAGAATACATATGATGGCGGAATCCTTAATGGCGGCGTGACTAATACAACTACTAAGCCGGGTGACTTTAACAATGGTGAGCATAAGGCGTCAGTCACTATCGTTAATAAGTATAATTATCCTAAGGCTACTATAGAGGTAACTAAGGAGTTAAGCGGCCTTAGGACAGGAGAGGCCTGGCCTGATGGCGGTTTTGCTTTCACTCTTGAAGCAGTGGATCCTTCAGACGCTCCTATGCCGGGGAATAAAACCGTGAACGCCAGCCAGAACAATCCTAAGGCATCATGGGATACTATTGAGTTTGCTAATAAGACAGCGAATTATTGGTATAAGATAACCGAGGATACATCTAAAGCTACAAAAGAAGTAAGCATAAATAGCAAGACGTATAAAGAGGATGCAAACGGATATCTGTACGATCCCGAGCCTTATATGGTCAAGGTTCATGTAGAACAGGGAATAGAGCCTACGGCGACGGTTACTTATCACTATGGCAACGATCAGGCAGCGGGGGCTTCAAGTGCGACATATACTAACTTGAAGAAGCATCCCGCTTCATACACGCCTAAGGCGACGAAGGCAATTGAGAACCTAAGCGGTGACGAGACGGTCACGCTCACGTTCGATCTCTACGAGGGAGACGGGACTTCACCCATAGACAGCGTCACCGACACATGGGGGAACGGAGACAACCATGAGATAAGCTTTAAGCCCATATCATATACGGAAAAGAGAGAGCATCACTACAGGATAGTAGAGCGTGATTCTTTAGGTGCGACGGCGACTCCTTCCAATGCAGACGTGATAGCTGAGATAAGCTTTGATGTGTCTGTTGACTATGATGCAAATGGAAATCTTGTAGCTACAGCAAAGGATTCAAGCGGTAACACACTGTCAGAGGGAAGCTCTGTAGGAACTATCAAGAATGTATATCCTACTGATGACAGACCTTTCGTTTCCGTAAGGAAGATACTTGAAAACCGCAAGATGGCTTCTAACGACGGCTTCCAGATCAAGGTTACTGATAAGGCCGGCAATCTTGTATCCGGTCTTAAGAAATCAGTTAATAATCAGCTCGTTGATCTTGCGAACCCTGTTGACATACCGGCGATAGCAGGCGCAAACGAGTCTGATATAACAATATATCTGCCGAGCTACACATACGCACAGGCAAGGGCAAAGAAGACTGATGTATATCATTTTGAAGAGATACATAAGAGTGAGACTATAAACGGCGTTACCTATTCAAGTGCGGAATATGACGTCACGGTTGAATCTGATATCGTAGGCGGAAAGATAGTCTTCACGGTCAGCGGAGCGGATGACGTAAGCTTTAATAATACATACGGCGCATCGGGAAACGCAGTGATCAAGGGGAGGAAGAACTTAGAAGGCGCTAAGCTTTCGGAAGGCGAGTTCACTTTCAAGCTTGAGGGCGAAGGGATAACTGCGCAGACAGTTACAAATAAAGCGGACGGGACATTCGAATTCGCTCCGATCGAGTATACTCTGGATATGCTTGGCGGCGCTAATACGAAGGACTTCACATACACCGTTACGGAAGTTAAGCCTGATGAGCCAAATGAAGGCATGGTCTATGATGAAACTCCATATACCGTTATCGTGACGGTCACGGACAATGGTAACGGCAATCTTGTCACGGAAGTAAAGGATAACGGACTTTTCTCTAAAGGCTTCACCAATACGTACAGCGAGACGGGCGAGATAAGCTTCAGGATAGCCAAGTCCATGACAAACTGGCCTAAGGGCAAGACATTCACGTTTGACTTATATGACGGCGATAAGGATAAAGGGACGCATCTCAAAACGTTTACCGTATCTGAGGGGGACTATGATTCCACTACGGAGATGTATTATTCAGAGGCGTTTGAGATAACTGCTCCTAAGATAGTGGACGGAGCGGTGAACCCGCATACATACACCTTCGTAGAGCAGGTCAAAGATAATGACGGCGTAACGTATGATGATCATCCCATAAAGACCTATACCATAGACTGGCGGAGTGATAATAACGGTCATGTGCTCGCATATCATGATGACAAAGTGGCTAACCCTACCTTGGATCATGTTGTTTCCATAGGATTTAAGAACAGTTATGATGCTACGGGCGAGTTCGCACCGAAGGTTGAGAAGATTCTTTCAGGCTCTGAAGAGAGGCTTGATGATTTCCGGTTTGAGCTTAAGGGTGCCGACGGAAAGCGCATAGGCGATATAGTCACCCTGATAAAGGATGATGAGGATGGGATAGCGGATCTTCCCAAGATTTCATATGAACTGTCTGATCTTAATGCTAAGAATGACAAGGGATACAAGACAGGAACTTATGTTTATAAGGTAGCAGAAATCGCACCTGATGGCGCAGTCAAGTCAGCGGATGGCAAGACAGCTAAGCTGAATGGCATAACTTATGACATAAGCGACCACGAAATTACCGTGACCGTCACTGATAACGGACATGGCGGACTGGATGTGACGGCCTCTGGCACAGGCGTAACCTCAGAGGGCACGGTTACGATCACCAATGTCTATGATTCGAAGGGCGGAGTAGTGCTTCAGGCGAAGAAGCAGGTGCTTGACGGCGAAGGAGACGATGCTAAGGAAGTAAAGGATGGCATAAAGCTCGACGGAACCTTTGATTTTAACCTCAAGGATTCAAGCGGAAAAGTGCTTGGCACTAAGACCACTGATGCAAGCGGGGTCGTGACTTTTGATGAAATATCTTATACAAGGGAACAAGCGGGCGAGACATATACTTATGTCATTGAAGAGACCAACAAGAATACCGATGGCAGACCGTATTCCAAGGCTAAGGACAATGTGCCTCAGACAGTTACTGTAGAAGTTAAGGATAATAAGGACGGCACTATAACTGCCACGCCTTCATACAGGGTAAAAGATGATAACGATAACGTTACGGATAATCTTCCGGTATTTAAGAACATAATCTCCGGAGAAGACAAGATCTCGCTTGACGTATCAAAGAACCTTGATAATGAGATCGGCGTGGATAAGACATTTACTTTTGAGCTTAAGGAAGGCGATACCGTAAAGCAGTCAAAAGCAATTACTTACAAGAAAGGAGAGAAGGGCGATAAGTCTGTATCCTTTGATGATATCTCATACAGCATAAAGGACCTTGAGGGCAAGACGTCAAGGACATATTACTATCAGGTATCTGAAAAAGCGGGTAATGACGGCGTGACCTATGATACGACTACTTATGCAGTGAAGGTTACGATTTCCATTGACGAAAGAGGCAGGTTTGAGGCCAAGAAGGAGGTTAAAAAGTATTCATCGGGTAAGGATGACTGGTGGACCAGCCTTATGAATAACGTGGCAAGCGTCTTTAACGGCGGCGACAATGATGCTATTGAATTCAAGAATACATATGCTCCTAAGGGCGAAGTAACCTTTGAGGGAAAGAAGAGCTTCTCGGTTAAGGACACGGGGCTTTCTCTTGAGGGCTTTGAATTCGTGATCAAAGAGGGCAATACTACCGTAGCCGAAGGCACGAGCAAGGCGGACGGAACCGTGACTTATAATAAGATAGAGTATACGGCTGCAGGTCATCATGAATATACGGTATCAGAGAAGAAGAAAGACGGATTTACCGAGAATAAAACCATTGGCAGCTTTACAGTTGATGTGACTGACAATGGTTCCGGGAATCTTGTCGTGACTCCGTCTGAGAATTACGGGAAGCAGCTGGAGTTCGTCAATACTCCTGTGGAGCTTAAGATAAGCAAGCTTGACGTCACGGATGAGAAGGAGCTTGCAGGCGCTAAGTTCACTCTGTCCGGAGAAAAGCTTGAGGCTCCTGTCACATGGACATCTGACGGCAACGTAAAGACGATTTATGGTCTTAAGGCAGGCAATTACACGCTGACAGAGGATAAGGCTCCTGTAGGCTACGAGGAGACGCAGAGCGTAAGCTTCTATTTATCCGACAAGGGCGAGGTAAGGATGAACGAGAGCTTCATAAAGAAGCTACTCGGAAACGGCAGGGATGACGTAGAGGCAGCGGAAGGCACGCTTATCATCAGGGATGCCGTGAAGCCTATCACGATCACAAAGATGGACGCCGGATATGAGAACACCCTTCCCGGTGCAGAGTTTGATATCGTGAACGCCGACGGCTCTGCGATAACTCCGGAGCAGGGCAGTATCGGGCAGAAGGACGGAGTATACGTGCTTACGAACCTTAAGGCAGGCGATTATAAGCTTGTGGAGACCAAGGCTCCCTTCGGTTATGCTTTAGCCGAGCCGATACTTTTCACACTGAGCCTGGACAGGCTTGTGACGATAGCTGCCGGAAGCAAGGCAAAAGCAATAGGTACAGAACTGGCAGACGGGAAGAAGTATACTTCAGAGATACAGGTTCCTGATACGCCTATAGATGTATTTGTTACAAAGGAAGCGCCCGCCGACGACGGACAGGGTACTAAGACATTAGGCGGAGCGAAGCTTGAGATACAGAAATATAATTCAGAAACGGAGAAGTGGGAGACAGCCGTGTCTGAGTTTGACTCTGCATCAGAGGGCAGGGTGACAAGGATATCTGACCTTACACCCGGCGAGTACCGGCTTGTAGAGAATTCTGCACCGGCTGATTACCTGATCGCAAAACCGGTTCCTTTCACGATAAATGCTGACGGGACTATCACGGGAAGCAATGTGACAAGGGATGCTAAGACAGGCATGTATTATATTTCCATGACGGATATTCCCATAGGTACGACAACCTTCAAGGGGCATAAGAAGTGGGTTGATGGTACGGGCGAGAACAGGCCGTCGATAACCGTTGAGCTTCAGCGCTGCTATGCTGATGAAAAAGCGAATGAAGAAGCATGGGAAACCGTTGCGGGTCCTATAGCGGTAACGAGTCCTGCCTATAGCTTCGCATTCAGCAAGACGAATGATGACAAGGAGCTCTATAAAGCCGATCAGCATGGAAAGGAATACGCTTACAGATTCAAGGAGACCATGGGCGAGAGCTCGGTCACTTATGTAGCTGAGAATGACGGCGTGATCGAGATATCCGATCAGGAAACAGATTACGAGCTCAAGAATACCGTATCGGGCGACGTGACCATAAATGTCACGAAGAACTGGAATGTCGGCAAGGTCATAAATGATGATATCTATAAGCACTTTACGGCTACCCTGCAGCGCACGGCGAACGGTACGACAGAAGTGCTGGAGAAAGATTTCACTGTCGATAAGGACTTCGGCACGAGAAGCTTCGGACCTTATGATAAGTATGATGAGAACGGATTCGAGTACACGTACGAGATAATTGAGACGAAGGGCGAGGGAAATCTTTACAGCTGGACCGGAAGCAAGACCGTAGACAGCGGCAAGGCGGGTACGGCAAGCACTCTTGACCTCAAGCTTATAAATACCCATACGGACGTGCCGACCATACCCGTGGTTATTGAGGCAAATAAGGAAGTGAAGTCATCTACGGGCGTTGACCAGCCTAAGGACGGATTCGAGTTCGGATTATATGTCAAGGATACTGATGAGGAAAGCGGATACAGGCTTATAGAATCAAAGACCACAGGGACTGACGGCAAAGTCACTTTTGAGGAAATCAGTTATGACGAGAACCAGGTCGGCGAGCATGTTTATTATATCCATGAGATAGAGCCGGCTAATAGGAAGGCAGGCTTTGAGGCGTACGATTCCGGATACTATCCTGTATACGTGACCGTAGGCTATAACGCTGACCACACGGGACTTACCCGCAGCATCGGATACGGAGAAAAGAAGGCACAGGATCTTACCATTACCAATAAGTACAATGCTAAGGGCAGCGTGAAGCTTTCGCTTTCAAAGGAAGTGGTGTATACGAAGGCGGATGGCACGGAGGTTGCTTACTGGCCGGAGGGCGAGACCTTTACCTTTGAGGTATATGATAATGGCAGCTACCTTGAGGGCAAGGACGTAACCTTTAGCAGCACGGATGCTGTGGAGTTCGTATCTCCCGAATATACAGCAGAAGGCTCGCATACATACAGCTTCGTGGAGAAGAAGGATGAGTCGAAGTCAGGAATCGGGTATGACGCATCCATTGAGCCTGTGTCAGTAAGCTTCAAGGATGACGGCGAAGGACATCTTAAGCCTTATAAGGGCGAGGGAGCGCAGGCGGAGCTTATAGAGGGAAGCTTAACGCTCGACACATTCAAGAACCACTATGATGCTAATGGCAGTATCGAGCTTTCGGGTATCAAGATATTCGAGCAGGGAGAGATTGAGGATGGCATGTTCAGCGTAAGCATAAGTAAGAACGGAGCTGCGCTTGATAATGTGCCTATCACGAAGAATGTGAACAGCGGGAATTGGTCTTATTCAGAGCACTTTACGCTGGCAGACCTTGATCCTGACACGCATACGGCTGAATATACTTATGAGGTAAAGGAGGATCTGACCAATAAGATCAGCGGCGTGATCTACGATGAGAGTGTTTATACCGTTAAGGTTACGGTGGCTGACACTAAGAGAAACGGAGAGCTTGATATAACCAAGACCGTGCTGAAGGATGGCGAGCCTACAGAGGCTAATGATACCAAGACGCTTAATTTCATAAATACCAAGCCCGGCGGTGAGAAGGCGACCATAAGGATATCAAAGAGCCTTCCCGGAGCGGAGCATACGGAGAGACTTAATGACAAGTTTGAGTTTATCCTTAGCGATGATGAGGAGATCGAAAGACAGGGCTATGATGCAAAGATACAGGGCGCAGAGTTCACGGTAAGCTTCACTCCTGAGGAAGTAGGTACGTCTGAATCGCCGAGGACATTCACGTATACCGTGATCGAGACGCCGCCTACGGGAGACGACGTGACTGAGATAGAGCTCGGCGGGGTTACGTATAAGTACAAGGATGGCTTCTTATACGACCCGGAGCCTCGCAGCGTGAGCGTGAATGTATGGTATAACCCGGACAGCAAGAAGCTTGAGACCAAGGTCATATATCCTGATCCGAAGAATCAGTACGTGGAGATCACGAATCCTTATATCACCGAGGGCGAAGCGAAGATAACTGTCGGTAAGCAGCTCGTTGATTATGATGATCCTACGAAGCTGATGGATGACTACTATCCTGAGGGCGGATTCAGCTTCAGGCTGTACGACCCTGAGACGGATACCTACTCAAGCGTGAAGACTATCACGAAAAACTGTCGCACGGTTGAATTCACTGCTGAGGATGCGCCTTTCCTTAAGTATACCAACAGGGCGCTGAAATTCGGAGCAGTGAATGAGGCTTCCACGTATATCAAGGACGCAAGGTATTATTACTTAGAGGAGCTTCCTAATACATACGGTGACGCTTTCATAAACGATCCTGAAGGAAGCGCGCTGGTTAAGGTGACACTTGATGAAGCGGACGGCGTGATCAATACCACGGTCGAGACAAGGAAGACTAATGATGAAGCAATAGATAAGACAACGGATCTTAGGAGCCTCTTTGAGAAGCTGACAGGAAGCGATGATAAGGAGGATGCTGACGTCTGGTTCACCAATAAGGTTCAGAAGTCCGGCAAGCTTGCGCTTAGCGGCAATAAGAGCCTTGCTTACCTTGACGGTAACGGACTGTCAGATGATGCCTTCGCAGAGGCTGCTAAGACCTTTGAGGATCTTAGGTTTGACGTAAGGGTAAGGAGCAGCAGGCTCGGATACGATAAGACCGTCACAGGCACGGTAGCATCTGACGGCAAGATAAGCTTTGACGAGGGCTTTGATTTTAGAGAGACGGGAACGTATGACGTATCCATCAGTGAGAGATGGGCTAATGGTCAGGCTCCTGAGGGTGCGGCGTATGACCTTAAATGGGATAAGCCTGCGACCTTCAAGATAGACGTGACTGATGAAGATAAGAACGGCATACTTGAGGTAAGCTCTCCTTATGACAGGAATGAAAACGCCGCCGGTGTGGCTGACGCTACGGGAGCGGATGGGGAGTTTGCTATCTCGTTTACATGCACGAACCAGCTGAACCTTAAATGGAAGATCGATAAGATATTCCTCGGAGTAGGCGAGAACGAGACGCTCACGGCGCACCTTCAGCTGCTTGACGGCAATAAGGTCGTGGATGAGTGGGATGCGACAGCTACCGGACAGAACGCAGGAGAAGACGGCAGGGCTGTATTAAGGCATGAGCTTACGACAGATAAGGTGAAGCTTGGGAAGACCTACACGCTGCATGAGACGGCGCAGCCTGAGGGGTATGTATTAGCTGATGATATCAAGGTATTCTTTGATAAGGACGGCACGTATGTACTGGATGATGACGGAGTGAGCAGGCCTGTAGGCAATCCTATAGAGATGCTCAATGCGAAGCCTGATCTTAAGCACACCTATGTCGAGATAACTAAGACATGGGAGGATCCTTATGACGAGACTCCGGAGAAGAGGCCGACAGTCTACGCTCAGGTATACCGCAAGGTCAAGGGCAGCAACGACGCATATAAGCCTTATGGCGACGAGCCCGTCATAATAGCAAGACAGGCAGACGGCACCTATAAGGCGGTAGTGGAGAATCTCCCTGCGAATGCTTATATAAAAAACGCATATATAGACTATGAGTATAAGGCAGAGGAGGTAGTGACTAACGAGCTTAAGCTTGCCGGATATGAGCTGGTCAGCGGCAGCAACAATGCGTACATAGGCTCTACCTTAACGACCACTGAGAAGAGCGGGAATACGGTAAGGCTTCATAATAAGATGGAGCAGCGCTACATAGACATACCAGTGCGCAAGGTCTGGAGGGATGGAAAGAGCGTTGCGACGCATCCTATGATCACCTTCCATCTGCTTGCGGATGGGAAGGACACAGGAAAGACCGTGAACCTTCCTTCTGGGCAGCTTGAGGGCAAGTTCAAGGATCTTGAGGTTTATGATTTCAGTGCTGCGAATAAGCACGAGATCGTATATACCGTGACCGAGGATCCGGTGCCCGGATATAAGAAGTCAGAGGGCATTAAGAATGCTGACGGAAGCTGGACTTTCATAAATGATTCTGTTAAGGCGGATATCATAAAGTATGATGCAAATGATGAGTCAGCAAGACCCGCAGAGCTTACAGGAGCAGAGTTTGTGATAGAGAAGACCGACGGAAGCTGGAAGGCAAACTTCAAGTCAGGACAGAACCTTGAGTTCGCTATAGGCTCTAAGAGCGGCGGCATCACGCCCGGCGAGTATACGATGAGGGAGATCAAGGCACCCGAGGGATATGCTCTGTCGGCACAGGTGGCGCACTTCACAGTCGGCGAGGACGGCAAGGTGACGCAGACTGACAAGTGGGTCAAGAGCAACTGGCGCAAGGACGGCATCTGCTTCGAGGACAAGCCTCTGTACGGAGCATTCAGGATCATCAAGGTGGACGGCGATACCGAGGCGCCGCTTGAGGGAGCAGAGTTCAAGCTGTATTCCGATAAGGCATATAATAGCGGGTCAAGGGTGCTTTCCAACTACATAGCCGGAGAGGACGTGATTTATGAGCTTGATACTTACAGGTCGGATGCTAATGGCAGGATCGAGATAGACGATCTCGCATGGGGTACGTACTATCTGGAAGAGATTACGGCTCCTGCGGGATATGAAGTGCCTGAGAATAATGTATTTATATTTGACGTGGACGGCACGCATAATACGCCTGACAGCGATGACTACTTAGAGCTGCATTACATAGCAAACTACGAGGAGCATAGGGATTCCAGCAGCTCGAGCTCTTCAAGCAGCACGACTTCAAGCAGTTCGACAAGTACGACGAGCTCTTCAAGCAGCGAGACTACGAGCAGCTCAAGCACGCCCGATACCCCCAGGACGCCTGATACCGGCTCAAGCACTACTTCGAGCAGCAGCTCGAGCAGGTATCTGTCCGGAGTGCTTGGATCAAGAAAGGGCGGCTTCGTATCGGATGTGCTCGGTGCAAGGAAGGCGCCGACCTCAGGAGTTCTCGGCGAGAGGTTCTCACCCGTCACGGGAGACGACCTGACGCTCAACTTCTGGATAATGGTCCTCTGCGCCGCAGGCCTCATAGGCATGAGCTTCGTCTACTCGGATGACGACGAGGAAGAAGGAGAAGAGGGCAAGAAGAAAAAGGTAAGGAAGTTCAGGCTTCGCAGAGCGAAAGCGAAGAAGTAAGCTGAATAAGATCTAACCCCAAAGTGCCGGGACTGAGCCAAAACCTCATCCCGGCACAGATTTGCATAGCTGCAAAATGAGATTGACATTTCAATGGTATTATGCTACTTTTTATATAGGAAATGCGCCTGCTGTTCAGCGCTTCTAAATAGACAGCTAGATGGAAACACACGGGTCATTAGTGTTTTAAATGTATGAATCGAGGAAACACGCCAGCCATGCGGCGTTGCTAAATTGCATGGCTTGTTGATTGGTCTGCTCTTTAGCAGGCTATTTTGTTAGGAGTTCATAGGTATGAAAGAGCATGGTTTATATATTATAAAAAAGGATTTTTTTGAATTAGTTCGCAGTCTTGGAGAGATAAGCTCATGCTATCCGATTATTTCTGAATATATTGATCACGAATACACCATGAATGGGGTTCATGTAATACTTAGGAGAGTTGATGCAACCCAAGAGATTCAAAGAAGGCTGAAACGAGTGTTGGCGTTTGAAATGAGGCGCCCCAATTATTTTCCGCAGCATATTACTGATATAAAAAATAAAATGATCGAGGAATTGAGGGATAGAGGCAACTAAATCTCAAAGGGAGATGTATAGAGAGGAGTGAATTGAACAGCGAATATATATCTGCAATAGAAGAATAGCCACAATATAACAGGATGTTGCGGAGGGATACCTACGATATATTGTAGTTACATAAGAAATTTACATAAATAAAACCTCACAAAAATTATCGAAAATTAAGTAGATTTTTCGTCAATTTTCACAGTGGAATTATAAAAGATTAGTATTTATGGCGGTTTGACGCACCCTTTCCCCTATGGTATCATGGGAAATAATAGTGATAGTGGGTCAAAGTGTATATTTGTGCGTGTTAATAAAGCGAAACGTTTCGCTATATTAGGGCGGCAAATATAAGGCACGGGAGCCCGCAAAAATAATAACCATAACGTTGTAGTTTTGGAGAGGTGGAGCTTATGAAGAAATCAAGCAAAAAAGTTATCGTAGCGATACTGCTGGTTACGATGCTGTCGCAGACATTGTACTCGGCAGCGGCGAGCGTCTTCGGGCTGGGCACTCAGAGTTACGCATACGCGGACGACGAGTTCACGGAAGACGTAGAAGCGGGAGCGGAGGTAGACGAGTCCACGCAGGATGACGCAGACGTCGTACAGGAAGCTCCTGAGGAGTCGTATGACGAGGAGGAAGCATACGACGAGGAAGAGCGCTATGTAGAGGAGGACTCCTACACGGAGGAAGCCGCCTCAGATGATGAGCTCATCGATGAGGACACGGAGGTCGTCGATGAGGAAGCCGAAAACGACATAGAGGAAGAAGAAAGTGAGGCTGTACCCGATATCAGGCTCCGTGCTTCATATGTCGATAGCGAGACGGGTTCCGAGATAAAGGACACCGAGGATCTTGAGATAGACCCTAACTATATGTACATCCTGGAGTACGAAGCTCCTGAAATAGAAAACTACACCTACAACAAAACCACTATTAATATAGAAGACAAAGACTACGACATCACAGCCATCCTTACAGAAGACAAGGACGGCACAGAAGTATACTCCATAACTACCGATAAGAACGCAAAGGACAAGGACGCAGACGAGATCTCATGGACAGAGCTCGTGAAGGATGCTGTCGTTGTACTTAATTATGATGAAATAAAGGAAGATACAGAAGAAGTGCCAGACGAGGAAGAGGCAGTTTCTGATAACGAGGCGGAAGCTGAGGAAGGGTCTGAGGACGAGGAAGAAGCCGAGCCTACGAAGCGTGTATATGAGTACGAGGACAGCAGGATATACGCAAAGGCTACATTAGAGAGAGCTGATGCGATACCCGATGACGCAGAGTTCATAGTACGAGACGTTACCGGAAGCTCTGACGCTGACGACGCCATAGACAAGGCTGACGAGGCAACTGAGACAGACCTTAATAAAGACACGGCAAGAGTCTATGACATCCACTTCGAGAATGAAGAATTAGGCGAGATAGAGCCGGAGGAAGGCTCTGTAAAGATAGAGATCCGCTTCAAGAGGAATATAATAAAGCCTGAAGGTTCTGAAGAAGCTGAGAACCGTAATATCTCCGTGGTTCACGTTGATGACAACGGAGAGGCTACAGAGATAGCCGCTGACGTATCCGACGGCACAGCGGGTATTTCCAATGTCGAGTTCGAGACAGATACGCTTTCGTATTATGTAGTTGCACCGGAGGTTTCTTCTCCTACGACTTATGCGCAGGCTATAGAGAAAGGTGCGATTAGCCTTGTGCCTATGGTAAAAAGCATTAACTTTAACGGTACAGAGCTTCCGAGCGGTGATATAAGTGACTTTATATTTCCTGAGAGCGTAAATAAAACGTTTTCACTTGGGTTGGTATTCCAAGAGAATGGGGCAAATCAGTTTGATAAGCCGGTGATGTATTACCAATTACCCAGCGGTATGAATCCCGGGACAGATGAGGTCGGAACTTCTTATATTGAATTTAAAGGAAGTGTAACAATCCCTAAAGAGGGTGGTGAAGAAGGCGAAACAGAGGAAGTAAACGTTAATGGCAGAAAGGTTAATTTTGCTTATCACGTGGAGACAGTGGATGGCGTAAGCTATCTCATAGTAGAGCTTGACGATACCGATGAGGATAATTATTGGCTGGTCGGTGCTTCCGGAGACTGCGACTTCCAGATTGGAATTTCCATGTCGGTAGATAATGACGCAACAGAAATCAAATTTGCGGGTTCTTCTGAGACATCCGGTGTGATTACGATAACAGATAATACATTCCCGATTGCAGAAGAGGATGAGAGTGATTCCAAGCTTAGCGCTGAGAAGACGAGTAAGGTGTCTGCAGACGGCAGCAAGATTCACTACGTAGCAAAAGTTACATCCACGGGGAATAATTCGGGGATGACTATTAAAGATAGCTTTACTTATCTTGCAAGCAAATATTTATCCTTGGATACGGATTCAGTTACAGTTACCTCCAGTAAGGGGAGAACTGTTCCTAGCCCGACGACTGATAATTCAAGCGGAGAGCTTCTTTTAATAAGCAATATTGATATGGTTGACGGAGAAGTCATTACTATTGAGTATGACTGTGATGTTAATTATCCTGACCAGCCGACAGAGACTATAACGGTTGGCAATATGGTTGGGGCATATTATAAGAATAATGCTTACTGGACGGATGCAACTGCTTATACGATGGATACACTTTATACTTATGATCTCACATTAGATAAGAGTGTAAATCCATTGACTGATGATCAGAGCCAGCTGCAGTATCAGATAGTCATAAATGAAAACAAGAGCGTTGATATAAGCGGCATGGAGGTCAAGGATTATCTTAGCCATTTGGCGGCTTATGCGAATTATACGGGAGACGGCATATATGTAAAGGTCGGGGACCAGGAAGCTAGGCTTGTTGAATGGGGAGAAGAAACCCTTACTGAAAAGGATGAAGCCAACAGATATAATTCAGATGAGCAGAAGAAGTTTAAATATACTCTTGGAAACGTAGGCAAAGAGAGCGTAGTAATTACTTATACTGTTGCAGTAGATGTTGATGAGATAGTATCGAGAGACATATTAAAGAACCTTGTTAAATTCGGGAATAAAGAGGATGAAACAAGGACAACATACAAGCCCAAGGAAGGCAATGGGATTAAGGTAAAAAAGACGGCAGGAGAAATTGTCGATAACCGGGTGCCGTGGACAATTACTTTCACTGTTCCTGCTGAGGGGTACGATAAGTTAGAGGTTACTGATTATTTGCCCAGACTCCAGGATTATGGCTATATAGATACATTAGACAGTGATATTTCTGTTACAATATCTGACGGCAGGTTTCTACATTATAGTGGACCTTATCCCAAAGAACTGAACGAGAAGGGTGCCATAACGCTGGATTTCTTCAAAGATGCAGATGAAGAGCATTATGGTATTGTAGCAGGAAGCGATACGGCGACAGTTACTATATCTTACTATACCAAAATAAATCAGGACTGGCTCAAAGCTACAAGTGAGAATTGGGCAAGTGATGTCCATACCAACAAGGTATATATAGATGTTAAAAGTCAGCAGGTTGAAACTGAAGCATCTGTATCGAAGCTGTTTTATAATACGCTTTCGAAGAAATGTAGTGGGACAGGAACTAAAACTATAGATGGAACACAGTATCCTATTTATAAGTATACAATAGATCTTACGGGGCTAAATGATGCTACGCTTGAGGACGGTAAGCTTGTAATTGAAGATACATTCCCCGATTATTTCAAAATATATGAGGATGATAATGATGCCGATAAACACGTTCTTTTATATCCAAGGAATGGAAATGAGTGGAATGACAGGGCAACTGGAACGGTTTCCTATTCACCTGGAGATACTGATGGGAGCAGGGTTGCGACGATAACAGTCAATGTACCTAAGGATGGAGACAGCTATTACGGCAGATATTATCTTGAGTATTATCTGATACCTGAAAGTGCAGAAGCTCTAAGGACTATACAGGAACTTAGCGCATACGGCGAAAATGGCGGATATGAATTTACGAATACAGCCAGTTGGAGCGGAAAGTCCGGCAGTTCTACACAGAAGTATGACTATTCCAGTGAATCTATAAATAAGGAATGTGTTACGCCGCCGAGTGACGATAACAATTATGTAGGCGAATTTAAGATTACCGTAAATAAGGGCGGTATTACTTATGGTACAGAGTCATATCTTAATGTATATGACTACATGACTAACCTAAGACCTGTTTCTACAGAGCCAATCACTGTTTCATACGGAGACGGGGTAACGGAAACTAAAGGATGGAATTGGGATAGTACGCAAGGTGCGTGGGTATTCCAGATTAGAAACGGACAGTCTGCGGAAATCAGATACAAGGCTCAAGTGGTCGGTATGATAAATCAGACCGTAAGATATTCTAATAAAGTTTCTTTCTTCGGTTATGAATCTGAGGCGGGAAATAAGGATGTTACGCTTTCACATGCGACCGGTTCAGGCACGGTTAAGAGTGTTGGAATTATTAAGAAGGATTCCGAGAATGGAGAGCCGCTTGCGGGAGCTACCTTCAGGCTTTATAAATGGAAAGGCTCAAGGAGTGATGTACTGAATCTTGATGAGAATAACTGGGAAGAAGTTAGGGATACTATAAATAATAATGTAGTAGAAAAAACCACCAATTCAAATGGGCGGGCTTCTTTCTTTGGTGATTTGCTTAATGACGGATGGACTCTTTCTAAGGATGAGTTTTATGCTGTGAAAGAGGTTATAGCCCCTGCAGGCTATTCGCTAAATGACACTCTTGTTCCTTTCATGGTGCAGGCAAGCTTTGCACTTACCAATCAGGCACAGAATGTTGATTTAAATATAATTCCGGTTGACGTAAGCGGAGGCGGATTCTCGATTGGAGACGATAAGCTTCCTACGACCAGCTTCTCAATAAAGAAGGTAGTCGCAGACGCAGATGGTAATATTACTAACGCTCCTTTGGCGGGTGCTGCATTTACGCTTACGCCACCGGAGGGAAGCTTAACTAATGTCCAGACTTTCCCTACCGGAGACACCGGAAAGATTACCTTTGAGGATATCTATCCGGGAGAGACTTATATTCTTGAAGAGACGGCTGCGCCTGATGGATATCAGCTTAATGATATCCATAGGTGGAGAATATCTGTCGCAGATAACTTTAAGATTACGGCTAAAGCAATAGATGAGAATGATGAAGTAATAAAGACGGAAGAGGGTCAGGAGATAGAACTCGGATTTACGGCTGGCTCTGCGGACGGAGAGACCACTGGCGACAGTGAGTATTCCGCGACTATCGGCAACTCTCCAGAAAGAGCCAAGACAGGTTCTGTTACCGTGAAGAAGAATATCACCGGAGTTGAGGGGACTGAGCAGATTTCCGATCTTCTTGGCGATATAAAGTTTACCGTGGAGAGACTCACTAAGGATGTGTCAGGCAATACTGTTGTAGACAAGACGTTCGCACAGGTAGAACTGACGCATCAGAGTGACGGTAATTTTGGTACCGTATCCAATCTTCCTATAGGTGATTATAGGATTACAGAGAGCGGGGGAGAGCTTGCAGGTCATGTTTACGTTGCTGATTTCAGCGGCTATGTGACGGATAAGGCTACATCTTCGGCTACGTTCTCTATAGGACAGGATGACCCTGATATCACGATTAATGTCAACAATACATATAGCAGAAAGACACTTAAGGTCACGAAGGAGCTTGTCGGAGCTGATAGAACAGAGCCGTTCTATTTCAATCTGTTCAGGAAGGTTGGAAATGAATATGTAAGCGTTATTGCAGTTGGCAGTGATGGACGTCAGGATTATTTCTACCCTGTAGAAGCCGGTAAGACGGTTGAGATTGTAGGATATAAGGTTGATAAAGATGCCAAGGTAACGTATTTATCTGATGAAGAAGAGTATGATATTGTAGAACACTCAAATCAGTATAGTTCGGGAGTGTATGGTGCACATTTCGGCTATAAAGTAAGTTACAGCGCGGAGGGTGCAAAGGAAGGCTCGGTTTCTAATGTAGAAAGAACTTTCCAGATGATGAAGAACAGCAGAACTCCGATACCTGATTCTGATTACACGGTTGATTCGATAGCGTTTAAGCTTGGCGAAGGTTCTTCTACAAATGTTATTATAAAGAACACAAGCGACGGTAAGGCAAATCTTCGAATCCATAAGATGGTTGTCAATGATTTTGGCAGTATTCAGGTGAACGAAGAGATAATTGACCATGTGAAGTTCCGTGTTACCAATACTAAAACGAAGGAATCATTTATTCTTAACGGACTCAGAGGGAGCAGAACTACAAGACATAAGGTTGACGGTGCAGATTACGAATACACCTATGATGATGATTCTCACTGGACAATCTATGATCTTCCTTCCGGAACATATACCGTAGAAGAAGTCGCAGACGGCGAGACATTAAAGTATAAAAGCAATGATCCTATGGTGCATCCGGAATGGCTTAGGATCACAACGTATGCCGTGACTACTGAAGGAGATTATGGCAATAATGCAAAGAATCGTTATTATGATGCCGGTAATGATATATATGATATAGATAAAAATAATCTTAAGACCGGTACAGGTGGCTTCTTTGCAAGCATGAGTCAGGATCAGTCTGAGAATTACGCTGCACACGCAGCGAGTGTCGCACCTGACGTAGACACACAGACGGTTCATGTATTTAATTATTACAGCAATCCGACAGTGAGCCTTAATGCGATTAAAAACTATAATGGTACGTCCGAGCAGTGGCCTGAGGGGGGATTTAAGTTCAAAATCACACCTAAGAACGGTGCACCTGCTCCTAAGGATGGGAACGAGGCGTATGCGACATCAGATAGCAGGAAAGCTACTTGGTCTGATATTGAGTTCTCAGGACTTAACAGCAAAGGTGAGGGTACATACACGTATGAGATCAAAGAGGATATCCCCACCGGCGCTACGGAAGTTACTACTGCGGACGACACGAAATACTTTGAGAAGGATGGAATACTTTATGATCCTACGGTTTACGAGGCTGTTGTCACGGTAAATCAGGGACGCAGGACTATAGAAAAGAGCTATCATATTCACGGAAATAGTGATGCCGATGTTGTGACGAATCCTGAAGAGGACTTCTGGGGAATGCAGACGTCTGTGAAGTATTATAAGAACGGCGTAGAGGTTCCGGCGGCTTCATTCAATAACCTGAAGGCAGGTACAGGCTCTTATAAGCCTTGGGCTGTAAAGAACGTGCTTTATCAGCCGTCAAATGAAGAGACAACGTTTAACTTCACGCTTAAAGAGGGCGATACTGTAATTCAGGAAAACCAGGCAGTTCGGGTTAAGGGAAGTAAGGCGGTCAAGTTCTGGTTTAATGATATAGCTTATGACTATACAGATATAAAAACGCATACCTATACCGTTGAAGAGACGCCTGTCTCAGGTTTCCAGTCTACCGGCAGCATAACTTTCCAGGTGAAGGTTGAGTATGATAACGATGGTTCGCTCAAGGTTACTCCGCTTGATCAGGAGTACAGTGAGAACGATGCCGAGAGCAATACCGGAGCGCGTACTATCACCAACACAAAGGAGATAAACGGCGTTCCTACTGTCAATGTATCAAAGAGCCTTGTGGGAAGGGCGATAAAGGAAGGCGATAACTTCAGGGTAGAGGTATACAAGAACGGAACGAAGCTTGAAGGGCTTGATTCCCAGTCGCTGTTTTTCAAGTGGGGCAGTACGGATAATACGACAGCTATTCAGCTTGATAGCTACGATCTGGCTACCGCAAAGGCAGGAAAACCAGAGATTTATACTATAAAGGAAGTAAATAACGGCGTAGCGGGCGTTAATTATGATAGCCATGAGTATGTGATTAAGGTGACGCCATATATTGAGGACGGCGTGGTTAAGTTTAATTATGAGTATGAAGGCGAAAGTACCTTTACCAATACTTACACCGCAACCGGTACGTTAGAGCTTAGCACGAAGAAGAAATTTGACACCAATGCGAGTAAGCCGTTTGTGACTAATATGTTCAGCTTCGAGCTTAAGGATGCAGAGGGCAACGTGCTTCAGACCAAGAAGAATGATTCTGACGGTAAGGTTACGTTTGACGCTATTAGCTATGGGCTTACTGATCTAGGTCCTCATACCTATACGGTTAATGAGGTTATTCCTACTGGAGCAACTGCTGATAACGGGTATAAGTATGAAGGGATTACATATGATCCTAACGTATATACCGTTACGGTTGATGTAAAGGATAAAGGAGATGGTACGCTTGAAGTTGAAAAGAGCGGTGATATCGAGGCTCTTACGGGAACGGGCTTTACTAACTCCTATGACGAGGGCGGCGAGTTCTCATTCCAGGTCAGGAAGAATATGGAGAATGACTACTGGCCTACTGGTGCTGGCAAGGAGTTCACCGTAGAGGTTTACGATGATTACAATGGTACTTCGACGAAGCTTGCCGAGTATACGCTTACGAAGGATGCTCCTGTATCTGAGCAGTACAAGATTAAGGCTGACGCATCCTATGCCGGAACTACTCATAATTACAGGTTCGTGGAGAAGACAGCGCCTAACGGCACGGCGGGCGTGACTTATGATGATAAGTCTTCACAGGAATACAGCGTAGAGTGGAGAAGCGACGGAAACGGTCATCTTACCGCATATCAAAATGATGCGGTAGCATCATCGACAAATGCTAAAGAGATAAGCTTCACGAATAGCTATGACGCAAATACGACCTTCAAGCCTTCGGTAACGAAGACTATGACGAATGCGAAGCTTCTTGAGGACTTCACATTCAAGCTTCTTGACGAGAATAAGGAACAGATTGGAGAGCCTGCCGTTGTCAGGCAGAATAAGTTGGCTAATTCTGGCACGGCGGAGTTTGGCGAGATTAAGTACAAGCTTTCTGACCTTAATGGAGAGGCGTCAAGGACTTATACCTACTATGTAATGGAGGTTAAGGGTACGAATGATGGCATCACGTATGACACGGCGGAAGGAATAACAACGGATGAAGCCGGAAATAAGCTTCATGAGATAAAAGTTACCATATCCGACGGCGGAAACGGAGAGCTTAATAAGACCGTAACCGTTGATGGAGTCGTTTCTTCAACCGGAAACGTAACCATAAACAACGAGTACAAGACAGAAGGCAAGACGCAGCTTCAGGTCCAGAAGAAGGTAGTGGACGCATCCGGTAAGGATGTGCCTTTAGGAAGCCTTGACCTTAATAATAAGTTCGAATTCGAGCTTTTCGATGTAACGGGAGAGAAGACTTCTCTCGGCACGGCTAAGACGGATGCGAACGGTCTTGTAAGCTTCGCTGAGATAACCTATAGCGCGGCAGGGATATACAAATACGAGATCGTAGAGACGACAGAGGACGCTAACGGCTATGTCAAGAAGACTGCTAAGCAGGATGTGACCGTAACTGTCAGGGATCTTGAGAATGGCTCTCTTGAGATAACCAAGTCCTATGGTAGTGCTATACCTGAATTCATAAATCAGCTTACGGCTGATACCAAGGTAAAACTTGACGGTACGAAGAAGCTTACAGGCAAGGCTGCTGCTGATAAGACCTTCACCTTCAATATCACGGCTAAGAGCGGTGATACTAAGAATGAGAAGACCGCAAATGTAGGCTATAAGGCAGGAAAGGATGGCACTAAGGATTTCACATTCCCTGAGCTTACCTACGACCTCACGGATCTTGCGGGTGCTCCGGAGAAGGCCTTCTACTATGAGGTCTCCGAGCAGAATACCGGCGAGGGTGGCATAACTTACTCTACGGCTAGATATGCAGTAGAGGTTCTGCTTCAGCTCGACGGCGGCACGCTTAAGGCTGATAAGAGCGTTGTGGCAATATCTGCAGAGGAGCAGAACTTCTGGGAGAATCTTGCTGACAAAATAATAAGAGGCGGAAATAATAAGATAGAGTTTGAGAACTCTTATGAAGCAACAGGGGATACAAGCCTTGAAGGAACAAAGAGCTTTGATATAGCGGGTACAGGGCTTTCACTTGAAGGCTTCGAATTCACTGTAACAGAGGGTTCAGGACTTACGAAAAAGACTATAGCAACCGGAAAGAGTGATGATACCGGTAAGAGTGATGATACCGGTAAGATCACTTATACTGTTGAGCCCAATTACAGAGGCGATGCGGTTAATAAGATCAAGTATACGACAGCCGATATAGGTACGCATACTTATACCGTATCAGAGACTAAAAAGTCCGGATTCAAGCCTGCAGCCGACAAGACATTTACGGTTGAAGTATCCGATGCAGGAAACGGCAGCCTTAATGTCAATGTTACAGGACAGGCTGAGGCGCTTTCATTTAAGAATACGCCTATAGAGGTGAGCATCAAGAAGATAGATGCTACGACGAAGCTTGGTCTTGCAGGAGCAAACCTTGAGCTTCAAGACGCTAACGGCAAAACTATAGCAGGAAGGACAAGCTGGACTTCGACAGCAGGCGTACATACGATCTACGGCATAGAGCCCGGTGAGTACAAGCTTGTCGAGACTGCGGCTCCGGACGGTTATCAGAAAGTTACTACAGCAAATGTAAAGATTAACGCTGATGACACTGTGACCGTCGTAAGTGAGGATAATAAGGTCTACACGCAGTCAGGCGAGCAGACAAACCTCATAATAGTAGAGGATGATGTGCAGCCTATCACCATCAAGAAGGTGGATGAGAACGGCACAATCCTTCCCGGGGCTAAATTCACCGTTACTGAATCAGGCAGCGAGGATGAGATAGCCGGATATATGGATAACGGGGACGGAACATATACGCTTAAAGGTCTCGTGACCGGAAAGACGTATGTGATCAAGGAGACTGACGCACCGAACGGTTACGAATTAGGCAGTGATGTCGAATTCAAGATCAATGATGACCGCAGCATTAAGAAGCTTGCAGGCGATCATGCTACGGTGGCTTCCGACAATCTCAGCATCACGGTCGCTGACCAGCCGATAGAGTTCTATCTTGTAAAATATGATGACAAAAACAATAAGCTCGCAGGCGCTATCTGGCAGATATATAAGGCAGAGGACGTGCAGATTGTGCAGGATGAGAATGGTGAGAGCAGTATTAAGTATGGCACTCCTGTGATGGATGACCTTAAATCCCTTGGTGAGGGTCAGAGGCTTAATATTTCGAAGCTTGTTCCCGGCACGTATGTACTGCATGAGTCAGCGGCACCAGATGATTATATGCTGGCGAGTGATGTGAAGTTTGTCATAGACGAATACGGCGTGGTCACGGTCGGAGGAAGCTCGATCCCTGACAAGGACGGCGCATATCTTGTCACTATGGCAGATGAAAAGAAGGGGGCAGTGTCGTTCTCAGGTCAGAAGATATGGAAGGACGGCGATAATGAGAACGGTACAAGACCTGACGAGATCACAGTAGTCCTTCAGAGGAAACTCTCGACTGAGCTTGGATGGGAAGATTTCCTTGAAAAGACTGCAAGCAAGAATGACAACTATGCTTTCTCATTCAGTGACGCAGATGCCGAGAAAGAAGGCAAGAAGATATTTGCAAGGAATGAGTTCGGCAGGAATTATGAGTATCAGATAGTAGAGAGACTTGACGATAAGACAGCGGCTAAGTACACGGCATCAAATGAAGGAATCGCGCTTAAGTCAGAGGAAACAGGCAACCTTTATGTGCTTACCAATACGATAAATCAGGAGACGGTAGAGGTTGACGTAGAAAAGACCTGGAATGTAGGCGGCGTGACGGATGCGGACATCTATACCGGCTTCACGGCTACGCTTTACAGGGCGGTTACTAAGAAGGACGCAGATGGCAATAAGTTCCTTACCACCTTCGAGGCAGTGCCCGGAGTAGAGGCTAAGCCAGTGCCTGCAACCGGAAAGATAACCTTCACGGGCCTTGATAAGTATGATGCCGAGGGCTACGAGTACACCTACAAAGTAGTCGAGACGAATGTCTCCAATGGTTATTCATGGCTTGATTCGAGTCAGACTCAGGATCAGGGCAAGGACAGCGCTGATAAGGGAGATAAGAAGAACGACGGTAAGATAGAGCTTTCACTTATCAATAACCACAGCGTGGCTGATACAGACGCTACGATCGAGGCAAAGAAGGCTATAAATGATACCTCAAAGGCAGAAGACGATCAGAGCGATCCTAAGTCACTCGCAGGGTTCAAGTTCGGACTCTTTGCTAACGCTGATGACGCTGATGATGCGGCATTGCAGACTGTAGTGACAAGTGATGACGGTAAGGCGGTATTTACAGCTATACCGTATACTGAGAATGCAGTAAGAGCGCATAAGTACTTCATACGTGAGATAGACGATTCTGAGACTCATAAGGACTACTATACCTATGACACTGAGCCTCGCAAGGTTGATGTGACCGTAAGGTACACGGATGATTCAAAGACTGCGCTTGAAACGGTGGTTAAGTACGGCACCGGCTATACGCCTTATGTGATCACGAATGATTATGTGGCAGAGGGCAGCTTCAATCTCGATGTAACAAAGAACATGGAGTTGGAGTACTGGCCCAGCGGAGCGGAGTTTACCTTCCATGTGAAGGAAGACGGAGATGAAGTACCCGGAAGTCCTTTCACGCTGAAGTCGGGCGATACTACGAAGAGCTTCAAATTCAGCTACACCGAGGCAGGCATTCATGATTATGAGGTAACAGAGGAAAAGCCTGATGATACGAAGGGCGTAACCTATGACACGACGCCCAGGACTTATAAGGTGAAGTTCAAGGATAAAGGCAACGGAGAGCTTGCTGCTTACCTTGTGAATGGAACGGAGGAGACAGCAACTGAAGGTGAGACAGCGGCATTCACTAACAGCTATGCTGCAGAAGGCGGCTTCAGTCTGTACGGCGTGAAGACACTCGCAGGCGGCACGATAGCAGCGGGGCAGTATGAGGTTACTATAACTCGCACGGATGTCACACCTAATGAATCAGTGGATGTGCCTGTAGGAGTAGACGGAAAGTGGTACTTCCCTGAACAGTTCACGAAGTTCACGCTTGATGATGTGAGGAACGGCGTACAGCCTGTCTATCATGTGGTAGAGAAGAATACGAACGTGGACGGAGTAGTTTATGCTACTAATTCGTATGATGTTAAGATAACGCTTACCGATAATGGTGACGGAACGATAAGCGCTGTGCCCGATAAGACTGACGGAGAAATGATATTCGCAAATGTCATACCCGAGGAAGGCGCAGTCGATATCAGCGCAACCAAGAAGGTAGAGGGAATGGAGATCACGGATGATTATGAGTTCACTCTGACACCTGACCCTGCTAACAATCTTGGAGAAGAGACGCAGACCGTCACGAATGTTGGTTCGGCTGTAAGCTTCAGGCTTACCTATGACAATACCAAGGCTAAGGTTAAGGTAGGAGAACCCAAGACCTTCAAGTATACGCTGAGGGAGACTAAGGGTGATAAGCCGGGAGTTACATATTCAGAGGCTTCATATACTGTTATCGTTACGGTTACGAATGACGGCAAGAAACTCATGGCTGAGCCTGAATATGAGAGCGGAAACGGTGAGTTCGTCAATACTTATAAGGCGGAAGGCAGCACGACGCTAACGGTCGGCAAACAGCTCTTAGAGGATGGTGAGGAAACTAACCTTTATCCTAAGGACGGTTTCACTTTTGATCTCTATAATGACAAGGGCGATGTTATTGACAGCCAGACCGTAAAGAGCAAGGCTGAGACAGCTACATTTGACGCAAAGCACTTCAAGTACACGCAGGAAGACCTTAAGGGTTCTGACGGCAAGTATAAGGATGAGGCAGTCAAGGCAGTCAAGTACTACTACGTCAAGGAGCGTGGGACAGGCATAGACAGCATCAAGGATGATACTGACACGGCTATTATCAAGGTAACTATTAAGAAGAATGGCGATAAGCTTGACGTCACGAAGGAGATCAAGAAGACGAAGCAGCCTGTAGAGAAGTCAGAGAACTTAATCGAGAAGCTGCAGGGATTCTTTGATGGCGGAAGCGACGTCAGCGGTAAAGCCGATGTAGTATTCGTGAACGAACTCACTAAGAGCGGAGAGGTGAAGTTTGAAGGCGCTAAGAGTCTCAAGTACGCGGACGGCGTGGCTGAGGATATAGCAAAGCATGCCGATGAGCTTACTAACCTCCGATTCACGGTTACAGGAAACGGACAGACAGTAACGGCTGCGGTCGGAGCTGACGGTAAGGCAGTGTTTGATAAGCCTATAACCTTCAGCAAGACAGGCAATTATGAGTTCACATTGCATGAGAGCTGGATAGACGAGGAGAAGGGCAAGACTGCAAGCTTCGGATTATCGGCTGATAAGAAGTTCACGGTCAATGTGACGGACGCTGATGCTAAGACAAACTACAGCGCTCTTGTGGCGACTATAGCGGATACCACCAATGCGAAGATAGCGAACGGTCTTATTACCTTCGATTTCGTCAATGTGATGAATAAGGATATGACCATAGCTAAGAAGTTCCTCGGCGAGAACATATCGGATGATATCGAGGCAGAGCTTACTCTGACGAGGAAGTACGTCGTAGGCAGCAGTAAGGTCGGAAGCTGGAAATTCAAGCCCGGCACGCAGATAACTATAGATACGCCTGCTGCCGGAACCTATGTGCTGTCAGAGACGAGCGTGCCTGAGGGCTATGAGAAGGCTGCTGATGTCGAGATAGTGATAGCTTCGGATGGAAGCTATACGATAGGCGGTGAGCGCAAGGCACAGACCGAGAAGCTTGAGGTTGTTAATAAGATGCCTGAGGAGGCTACGGCTAACCTTAGCGTTACAAAGACCTGGAACGGTACGCTGAAGGGCGAGACCGTAAGACCTGTGGCTACGGCTCAGATTTACCAGAGAGTAGCAGGAAGCGGTGACGAGGGCTGGAAGAAGTATGGCGCCCCTGTGGCTATCATGCCTCAGGAGGACGGCACATATAAATACACGACCGAGGGACTGCCCAAGCACGTATATGACAGCGTGAATCATAAGTACATCGATTATGAGTACAAGGTTGACGAGGTCGAGGTAGAGGGATACGTATCAACTAAGGCTCTCGGTTCTACGATAGCAGGATATGATTACTCATTCAGCTTCATAAATACAGTGGAGCAGAAGTACATCGATATCCCTGTGAAGAAGGTATGGGATGACGGCAAGAGCGTAGCGACGCATCCTACGATAACCTTCCATCTGCTTGCGGATGGCAAGGATACGGGCAAAACCGTGAAGCTTCCTTCGGGTCAGCTTGAAGGCAAGTTCACTAACCTTGAGGTCTATGATTTCTCGGCTAAAGATAAGCACGAGATAGTCTATACCGTCAAGGAGGATGCAGTACCCGGCTACAAGAAGGCTGAGGGAGTTAAGAGCGCAGACGGTACATGGATCTTCACGAATGAGTCCATCAAGACGAAGATCAGGAAGTATGACGCTAACGATACGTCAGCTAACCCGACAGAGCTTGAGGGAGCAGAGTTTACGATCAATAAGGTAGGCGGAGGCTGGAGCGCTACGCTTAAGTCCGGTCAGACCTTAGAGTATGCGATAGGCTCTGCAGGCTCAGGCGGAATCCTGCCCGGCGACTATGAGATGAGAGAGACTAAGGCTCCGGAGGGATATGCAAGGTCTTCAGTCGTGGCTCACTTCACGGTAGCAGAGGACGGCACGGTAACGCAGACTGACAAGTGGCTTAAGAGCAACTGGAATACGACGGATGCTATATGCTTCGAGGATAAGCCTCTGTATGGAGCATTCAGGATAATCAAGGTTGACGGCGATACCGAGGAGCCGCTTGAGGGAGCAGAGTTCAAGCTTTACTCCGACAGGACGTATAAGAGCGGGTCGAGAGTTCTTGCGAACTACATAGCTGGCGAGGATGTAGTGTACGAGATTGCAACCTACAGATCAGGCTCCGACGGAAAGATAGAGATAGATAACCTTGAGTGGGGCACTTACTATCTTGAAGAGGTGACGGCACCTGCCGGATATGCGATACCTGAGAATAATGTATTCATCTTCAAGGTGGACGGTACGCATAATACGCCTGACAGTGATGATTACTTAGAGCTTCACTACATAGCGAACTATAAGGATACTACGAGCAGCAGCTCCAGCAGTACATCCAGCTCAAGTAGCACGACTAGTTCAAGTAGCTCAAGCAGTTCGTCAAGCTCAAGTAGCTCAAGCAGCACGTCAAGCTCTTCGAGTAGCACGACAAGCTCCAGCTCAAGCACGACTACGAGCAGCAGCTCGACAACAACGAGTTCCAGCTCCAGCACCAAGTATATAACAGGGGTGCTAGGCTCGAGGAAGGGCGGCTTTGTATCGGATGTGCTTGGTGTTAAGAAGGCTCCTACGTCCGGAGTTCTCGGTGAGAGGATGTCGCCTGTAACTGGAGACGACCTGACGCTCAACTTCTGGATCATGGTGCTCTGCGCGGCAGGCCTCATCGCAATGAGCTTCGTATATTCAGATGACGACGAGGACGATGAGGAAGGCGGCAAGAAGAAAGCCGGAAGACGCAGGTTACGCAGAGCTAAGGCGGAGAAATAAGCCGTAAGCGTACCAAATTAAAGGCTCATGACATAAATTTATAGCCATAAAGCAACCCCCCGGCAGCGATGTCGGGGGTTTTGCTTATTGGAGCGATTCATTGGAATTTATTGACTTTTTCATATTGTAGGAATACAATAACAATGTCACTAAATATTAGTGACAAGGGAGATACGATGAGCCAACTTGAAAAAGCTAAAGCACGCCTTAGATTGTCTCCGCTTGATTATACTTATTCTGAGGCTAGATCGCTGCTGAGGAAAATCGGGTATGCGGAGTACAATAAAGGCAAGACATCCGGTTCTAGGGTGAAGTTCTATCGAGCGAGGGACAATTCGATTGTCTTACTGCATAAGCCTCATCCGGGGGATCAGATGAGTCCGGGAGCGATTGATTCATTAAAAAATATGCTTGAAAGGAGCGGCGACTTATGAAAAATGACATGCTTGAATATAAAGGGTATCGCGCTAAGGTAGATTATGATGTAAGGACGCATTCTCTTTTTGGCAAGATTGAGGGGATAAGCGATTTGGTTACTTTTGAGAGTGAATATCCGATGGAAATAGAGAATGAGTTTCATGCGGCTGTTGATGATTATCTTGCATTTTGTAAAGAAGTAGGGAAAGAGCCGGATAAGGAATATCGCGGAAGATTCAATGTAAGGATAGATCCGGAGCTTCATCGCAAGATTGCCGAACGTGCATCAAAAGACCATGTTACGCTTAATGCTATCGTGGAACGGGCAATAGCAGCTTATATATAGTAAAGGTTGACGGAGATACGGATGAGCCTCTTGACGGAGCTAAGTTCACTCTGTACTTAACGACTCAGGGCACAAGCTGGGCAAGGATAATATCCAACTACATCGGCGGAGACGGAGTAGTTCATAAGGTCGGTGAGTTTAAGTAGAAGAACGGCGATGTAAGCAGTCTGCCTTTGTATGGTAAGATTAAGAATACTAAGACGCCGTGGAGCGATTCATTGGAATTTGGTAAGGGTGATATAACAGAAGACGAGGCAGAGTTATATGCATACAGGTATTATTCTAATACAAGTTTTTGGGATATGATCCGTCCAAAGCATACCAGTATGAGCCAGCTTGCGAATAACATAGTCATTGGCGAGAGATTGTCCAGAGGGATCAGCCTAAGCTGAATCTCTCCACATCCACGCCTAGATTCATTTCCATTCATATTCAAGACGGATTCACAAATATGTAAATTGCGATAACACATATATGTTAAATATTTAGCCTCATATATGTTAAATAACATTGCACATAAATGTTAAACAGAGTATACTCATACATGAGGTGATTTGCATATGGAAAACATAGAAAAGATATACCGCAACCGGATAACTGATTCTGCGCTAAAGCTGAAACTTGAGGCTTTCGGAGCAACCTTGATCGTTGGTCCGAAAGGCTGTGGAAAAACAACTACCGGAAAGCATTTTGCGAATAGTTATATAGAATTTCAGGATGAGGATGTCCGGGAAGGACTATTATCAGTCGCCGAAAACATGCCCTCGAAGCTTTTGATCGGAGATAAGCCGAGGCTGTTTGATGAATGGCAGGATGCCCCGAAGATTTGGGGTGCAATACGGAAGGATGTAGATGATTCCGGCTTAAAAGGCCAGTACATCCTCACCGGCTCATCTTCTCAGAAAGGTGAAACGGCACATACCGGAACACTGAGGATTTCAACGCTTCGCATGTTTCCGATGAGCTTGTACGAAAGCGGTGAGTCTTCCGGCACCATATCACTTATGGATTTATTTGATGGGAGGGATATCGAGTGGGAGGAATCTAAACTTACCTTTGATGACCTTATTTATGCTATATGCCGCGGAGGATGGCCCCAGAGTATTAATATCGAGAACAGGAAAGCAGCACTTTCTATCGCATCAGATCTCTTCTATCAGACTTGTCATACTGATATTTCAAATATCAGTCATGTTAAAAGGAATCCGTTGTGGGCAGAGCGCTTGTTAAGATCTTATTCAAGAAATATATGTACTTTGGCAGAGACAAAAACTATTTTTTCAGATACTTCATCAACAACGGAAATATCAAAGCCTACTTTCTATGATTATTTCCATGACCTTGAAGATTTATACATAATAGATGAGCTTCCTGCATGGTGTCCCGCCATCCGTTCAAAGGAAGCCATCAGATCCGGGAATAAAAGAAATCTTGTGGACCCATCCATAGCAGTAGCAGCACTTGGGCTTACACCTGACTACTTTAACACGGATTTCAAGACGCTTGGATTTCTCTTTGAATCTCTTTGCATCAGAGACCTAAAGATTTATTCCTCCGGAATGAACGGCGAAGTTTCATATTATCATGACCGTTATGGGTTAGAAGCGGATGCGGTGCTTAACCTTAAGGATGGTCGATATGCTTTGATAGAATTCAAGCTTGGAAGTAAAGAGATTGATATGGGTGCCGCTCATCTGTGCAAGATAGAAAGACTCATTGCTGAATACAATAAAAAAGAAAAACAGATCCCGCTGAGATTGCCGGATCTCAAACTTGTCATAACCGCGACCGAATATGGTTATAAGCGTGAAGACGGCGTTTATGTTATTCCTATCGGATGTTTGAAAAATTAGTTTGAAAGGGGATTTTGTTGATTTTTCTATGCTCCTGTAATATATTAATTTCGTCACTGAGCGGGCATCTAAAGATCATGTGACTTTTAATGCTATCGTAGAAAAGGCGATAGCTGCGTATGTATAATGACTGAGGAGGAGCGGATAGATGGGACTTGAGTCCATATATGGAGATATATTGAATGAGCATAATCTGAGGCCGTCGCATAGGGGGAAGATAAGCGAGCCTACGATAAGGCTTGAGGGGAAGAATCCGACCTGCGGGGACGATATTTTCTTGGAGCTTAAGGTGGGAGAGGACGGTACTATAGAGGACGGGGCTTTCAGCGGTTCGGGATGTGCTATATCACAGGCATCGGTTGACATAATGCTAGACCTTATCATAGGCGAGCCAAAGGAGAGGGCTTTAGAGCTTTGCGGGAAGTTCATGGGCATGATACATGGCAAGGCTACGGAGGAGGATCTTGATGATCTTGACGAGGCATCGGTCTTGAAGGACATATCCCACATGCCCGCAAGGGTGAAGTGCGCCGTGCTTGGATGGCATACGATGGAAGAGATGCTTAAGAATAAGGGCGGAGCGGGAGTCGCTACAGGCGAGGCTCATGGAGCACATGATTACTGTACGACGGAGTGATGAGTCAGTGCTATAATACTGTGGATCAACGTTCCGCTATGATCGATTTAATACGGAAGATAAAACAACCGCTTCGGGTACTATCCCTCGAAGCGGTTGTCTGATTGTTACTAAATTTTATTGGGTTCCAATAGTATTTTATTCAGCCTTAAATCTCTGAGCTGAAGAAGCTGGAGAGTGACGCAGTAGAATCAGAGCCTGAGCTGTATGAACCCTTCGCATCGTATGAGCTTATCTTTGACATCTGGCTCTCTGCCATGGAGCTTAGGATGCTTGCCTTATTCTCAACGGATGAAGCGTATGAGCCCTGTCCATTGAATAAGGACTTGATCGCACTTATATTTGCCTTCTTGAACTTATCCTCATCTATCGTAAGCTGTCCTTCCGAGCCTTCCTTGCTGCTGATGGAGATGCCGGCATCGCCTAAAAGCTTGGAATTCTTTGAGGTGAAGGAGATAAGCGAAAGTGTCCGGCTGGATACTGCCGAACCGTCCTCTGTGGACGCTCCGCTCTTTATCGCTGAATTATAGCTGTCCACGAAGTTCTTCGCCTTCTCGTATATCTTATCCATGTTGTATGAGGACTCTGCCGTGGTTCCGTCTGAATACTTGACGGTGTACTTTCCTTCGGCATAAAGGCTGTTGTCATTCAGCGCTGAAGCTGAGCTCTTTAAGTCTGAAGAGAAACTCTTAAGCTGGGAATATTTCTTATTCTCCGCCTTTGCCTCGTCTGATGATGCGTAGTTCGTCTCCTGCTTCTTGTAGTAAGCCTTCAAGAGCTTGCCGTAGCTGCCGTTCTTGATGCTGGCATAGTCGCTGAGCACGCTGGAAAGTCCGCCGGACTGCGTGGTCTGAGTTCCGAAAAAGCTTGAAAAATCGAGTGATGACATAGTTTAATCTCCTTATCTTAATTATCTGTACTTCCGTGTACACACTAAAACAACTAGAAAATCAGCTTTCTACTATCTTTATCGGACAGAAGATAAAATAAATAAACCCCTTATCGAAAAAATTAAAGCAGTGAATATCCGTAGCCGTTACATATAGCGTCCACGGGCATTCCTTTTTCGCAGAGCGGGCACTTATCTGTTGGATAGCTTGCGTAATCAGGGAGATCCCTGCCTGAGTACAGCGACCTTATAGGTATGTCGCCTACCTGTGTGGCGAGTGAGAATATGGCTGCCACTCCTATGACCTCTCCGCCGTAATATCTTACGGATCTCACGGCACTTGATACCGTGGAGCCGGTTGATGCCGTGTCTATAAGCACGAGCACCTTCTTCTCCTTTATCATGTGCTTATTATTCTCCCTGAACATCATCTGGCCGCTTGTATTGAATTCAGGCGTAGTGATGTACATGGTCTTATGAGCATTTGCCGAGACTACTCCGGCCTTAGTGAGTTTATTCGCCAGATATGAGCCTACGACCTCCATGTTATTGAGACAGAGGATCGTGTCTACGATATCAGTCGTAAGATACATCTCCGCAAGCTCCTCGCCCGTTGCCCTCGCTTCTCTCTGCCTTGATTTCATATCGCTTAGGTCCATGTAATAATTGACGTGCGACTTAGGCGTGATGAAGTGTCCCGGCACGTAGCGGAGCACGACGTCTATATTTCTCTGATAGTCGATCTTCTTATAATTATCCATACAACTTTGTCCCCCTGTGCATTTTTAATTATTCATCAGAAAGGATATCTGATTAGATAAAATTATATCATATTTTATGGCTCGTGGAAAATGCTTGACAGTAAATGTTTGCTTGTGCTAAACTCGCATAAACCGTTGATGGAGAGTGAGTAGGCTGTTCATCCTTATCAAGAGAGAGCCATGGATGGTGGGATCGTGGTGTTAAGCGTATGGCTGAATGGACTCCAGAGGGCGACCGGAAATACATCAGATGTAGAGTATGGGAGACGGAGCGTTGAATCTCCGTAATCAAAATTCGGCATATTATTGTATGCGCTAAGTGGGTGCGTAATGCACCAAGCAGGGTGGCACCGCAGGTAGGATATAATACCTGTCCCGGCAGTAACTACTGTAGGGACGGGTTTTTTATTTTCCGGTCCCTGAATGAAAAGGAGGATTTAGACATGGCAGAAAACAAGATACCTTACAAGATTTACCTTAATGAAGACGAGATGCCGAAGGCATGGTACAACCTTAGGGCCGATATGAAGAATAAGCCCGCTCCGCTGTTAAATCCCGGTACGGGAAAGCCCATGACAAAGGAGGAGCTTGCGCCTGTATTCTGCGAAGAGCTTGTGGAGCAGGAGCTTGACGATACCACGCCTTATATTGACATACCTGAGGAGATAAGGAGCTTCTATAAGATGTACAGGCCTTCGCCCTTGGTCCGGGCTTATTGCCTTGAAGAGAAGCTTCAGACGCCTGCGAAGATCTACTATAAGTTCGAGGGTAATAATACCAGCGGCAGCCATAAGCTGAACTCCGCCATAGCGCAGGCTTACTATGCGAAGAAGCAGGGCTTGAAGGGCGTGACCACCGAGACCGGAGCCGGACAGTGGGGTACGGCGCTTTCCATGGCGTGTTCTTATTTAGACCTTGACTGCAAGGTTTACATGGTCAAGGTGTCGTATGAGCAGAAGCCTTTCAGACGTGAGGTGATGAGGACTTACGGCGCTTCTGTCGTGCCTTCGCCGTCGGAGACTACTGAGGTAGGCAAGAAGATACTCGCCGAGCATCCCGGGACTACCGGAAGCCTTGGCTGCGCCATATCGGAGGCGGTCGAGGTCGCTACGAAGAATCCCGGCTACAGATATGTGCTTGGGAGCGTGCTGAATCAGGTTTTATTGCATCAGTCGGTCATAGGTCTTGAGACGAAGATCGCTCTGGATAAATATGGGATAAAGCCCGACATGATAATCGGCTGCGCAGGAGGAGGCTCGAACCTCGGCGGCCTTATAGCTCCTTTCATGGGAGAGAAGTTAAGGGGCGAGGCGGATTACCGCATCATAGCCGTGGAGCCTGCTTCATGTCCGAGCTTCACGAGGGGTAAGTACGCTTATGATTTCTGCGACACGGGTATGATCTGCCCGCTTGCTAAGATGTACACGCTCGGCAGCAGCTTCATACCGTCGGCGAACCATGCGGGCGGCTTAAGATTCCACGGCATGAGCTCCACGCTGTCACAGCTTTATGCTGACGGCTTGATGGAGGCTACCAGCGTCGAGCAGACGGAGGTCTTTGAGGCTGCGGAGCAGTTCGCAAGAGTCGAGGGAATACTCCCCGCGCCTGAGAGCGCTCATGCGATAAGGGTTGCGATAAACGAGGCTTTGAAGTGCAAGGAAAACGGCGAGGAGAAGACGATAGTATTCGGCCTCACAGGAACCGGCTACTTTGACCTTGTCGCTTATCAGAAGTACAATGACGGCGAGATGAGCGACTATATCCCTACAGATGAGGAGATAGCTGAGTCGCTTGCGAGGCTGCCGAGGGTGTGAGAAACAGCTTTATCTGAAATAGTTGATCCAGAAAGAAGCACCGGCAGGTCGCCGGTGCTTCTTCATTCCTTGCTGATATCATCAATCAATCTAAGTTTTCTATTTACATTAACCACATTCTCCACAAATTATAAAAGATGCTTGTATTTACACTGGCATGGTGGTATGTTCTGAATGAGCAGAAAAATTCTGGATATCCGGGTTTCTTCTTTAGGATTCTGATTTTACTGTATCTGAAGTTCTCTGCTTGACTTTCGGTTTTTATTGTTTCATGTCTGCAGGATTGTTAGCGGGAATTTAGGCTGCGGCATGACCAAAAATCAATGAACTGAATAAAACCTATTATTTACTAGCAACGAAGGGGACTGCTGGGTGTCATTTAAGATAATCCGAAACGACATAACAAAGGTATCAGCCGATTGAGAAACGGAGTGGTTTTATGATTTCTGCGAATTTTACGACAGAACTGAAAAAGCTGATTGAAGGAGATAAGCAAGTGGCAAGTAAGCCACTTGTAGTTGGTAAACCTTCTCAAATATTAACAGAATGCGGAGCTAATGCCGAGCAGGATATTACGATAACGAAAAGGTTGTCGATAAGGCAATGCGGCCTGAGGTTAGAGATGAAGAAGGCAGGATGGTTGGAAATACCGGGCATGGATTAACGGAAGATTTGATTGTTGATGCAATAATGGAACTTGAATCCCCGACCTTAATATTCAAGGGGCGACAGGATGGGTCGCTACTTGTGATTACAAGTATTGTTGATCAAAAGGATAGAAATATTGTGGTCGCAATAGAATTTGACAGACAAGAGGGTTTTACCAATGTAAACAGCATAAGAAGCTTATACGGGAGAGAAAATTTGGACTTCTTTGTTGGTGAGAACATCGAGAATGGGAATTTGTTAGCAGCCAATAAAGAAAAGGCTGATGAATTGCTTCGTTCCATAGGGAAATCGTATCCCGAGGAGAACACATTCATCAGCCTCAACTAAATACTACTTGGTTTTGGATAAAAAATCAATAGTTTTGAGAAAAATAAATATTCGACAGGCATCTTTATTTCCTGATTCCGTTCCATATTTTCTCACACGAGAAAGACTTAAAGTGGTACAATAATGATGAGAAAAAGCTGGAAGAGCTAAAGGCGCTTTACGGGGATATAATCAGAAGGCTTGAGCAGGAGAAGGATAAGGGCAATATAGACGGCTACGAGATGATGACGATAGTCCGCATGAGCCGTGCCGTTTTGGACAGGATAGCGGCGAGATATACAAGGGTTAAGGAGGAGGTAGGAGAGGTTATGGGAGGAAGAGTACTGGAGCATCCGGAGAAGGACATATTACGCATAGGTATACAGCAGGGGCTGAAGCTAGGCAGAGAGCAGGGCTTGAAGCAGGAAGAGAAAGAGCGTCAGGCCGAGAAGAAAAGGGCAGACAAAGCAGAGAGACGTGCAGATAGGGCAGAGAGTCGAGCGGACAAGGCCGAGGCGGAGCTAGCGAGGCTTAGGAGTCAGATAGCGGCTATGGGATGATTCGTGCTCAAATCAGTTAAGATATACCAGGAGGGTGGATATGAGGAAGCTGCTTGTGGTGGTTGATATGCAGAAGGATTTCGTGGACGGGGCGTTAGGGACTAAGGAGGCGGTTGCTATAGTTCCTGCGGTTGTGGAGAAGATTAAGGGATATAGCCCGGATGATGTTTTCTTCACAAGGGATACTCATCAGAAGGACTATCTTAGCACACAGGAAGGTCGCAATCTGCCTGTGGAGCATTGCATAGAGGGAACTCCGGGGTGGGAGATTGATTCGAAGGTTGCCGAGGTTATCAGGGGATCACGGATGATCAATAAGCCGACCTTCGGCTCCACGAAGCTTACGGATATGATCAAGGGAATATCGGAAAAAGAAGATGTTTCAATAGAGCTTGTAGGTCTATGCACGGATATATGCGTTGTTTCAAATGCAATGTTGCTGAAGGCTGCTATGCCTGAAGTGGAGATAAGTGTGGACGCATCCTGCTGTGCCGGAGTGACTCCTGAAAAGCATGAGGCGGCACTTGAAACCATGAGATCGTGCCAGATTAAGGTAACCGACGAATGAGATGATAAGGCATGATGTCACAATAAACGGAATAGATGTAAGGGCTGAGTATAAAGAAGATAATATCGGGGAGATATTCATCCCACTTTTAAGGAAGCTGACAGAGCTGCGCAGGAGACGAGGCAGGCGGGTACTTGCGATGTTTGCGGCCCCGCCCGGAGCGGGGAAGAGTACCTTGCTTAGCTTCCTTGAGAGGCTTTCTAAAGAAGAGTCTGATATAGACGGCATACAGACTATAGGGATGGACGGGTTCCACAGACGGCAGGAATACTTGCTTTCACATACTACTGTCAGGGATGGGAAGGATATTCCTATGGTAGATGTGAAGGGATCGCCGGAGACCTTTGATCTTGAAAGACTTACGGAAATGGTAAAGAGGATTTCCGGCGGAGAGAAATGCGGTTGGCCTGTCTACGACAGACATCTTCATAATCCGGTAGAGGATGCCATACAGGTGACGGGTGAGATCGTTTTGCTGGAGGGTAATTATCTGCTTCTTGATATGGACGGCTGGCGGGAGTTATCGGAGATGGCGGACTATACCATACTTATAAGGGCAGATGAGGATATGCTGAAAGAAAGGCTCGTTGCGAGAAGGATAGCGAGCGGGCATCCGGCGGAAGAAGCAGAGGGCTTCGTGGACTTCAGTGATATGTATAATGCGAGACTTTGCCTGGAGCATTCAAAGAGCGCCGACCTTATTCTTTCCCTTGATCGTGACGGAAACTATACGCGGCTCGGTAAATAATGAATTCCGAATCCGTGAAACCCGCTAAATTACAGGAGGTCTCACCCAAACGAGTATTATTTGCAAAAAAAGAAAGCCGAGAATCCAATAAATTCAAGGCTTTGAGCTAAAAATCAAGAGTGCGGAGGAAACTCCGAGAACTCCCGTGATGCTAGGAGGTGATCGGATGGGAAATCTTACGAAAGAGAGCAGAGGCTATAAGGTGCTACAAATAGTTGTCGGCATTGTCAGTATTGCAGTCACGGTTATAGGCATCATCGTGACGGTTATCAGTATCTGGCAGACGGCAAGGAAAAATAGACATCAAAAAAGCAACCGCCACTCGACAAAGTTATAGGTTGCTCTTTTGAGTTACTATATACCGAGGCGAGCCGTTTGCTTTAAGGCTAACACCTTCGTTCATAATGTAACACATAATGCTATGTATTTCAAGTAGTGCCATTCATGCGGCTTCGGTGTATTCCATCACGGCGATGCCCTGCATTATCTGCCTTGCCTGCTTAATCATCTGCTCAAGTCGTTCCGTGACTTCCAATGTGTATATGATTTCGTTGCACTCCTCGCATTTATAGCATGGTACATTGCGGACGATTACGACGCAATCCCCAAGGTCGGTGACGCTTGTGGTGGTGCTTTCTATTGCCTTGCTTCCGCAGTTAGTGCATTTCATGGCGTTTCCTCCTTCTTTACCTTGAAATCAGAATCCCATATTTCGGGATTAGGATAATAGGCTGTTATCAGGTGAATAACTTCGCCGTCATAGCTAACGACTATATGGAGAGGCTTGTTATTAGCATCGCTACCGAGAATCAGACAGCTTGGGAATGGCGTGTCATCCCCGTATTGCTTTATAATCTCTCCTGTGCCTATTCCGCTTATGATGTCCTTGGTCTCTATTTCACGCTCTATAAGCCTTATACGTGCGTGTTCAGTTATGACGATATTCTTACGGTCATTCAGCCTTTTAAGGTCATCTATGCTAATCATGAGTATAGTTTATCACGGTCTTATATCTAAAGCAAAGAGTACAAATTCAATGGGGAACAAGGAAAATGCAGAGGAATTATACGAGCTGACCGACACGGCAATTTGTAGAGTGATTGGGATTATAGAGATGGGGTACGAGTATTCTGTCAACACAGATACAATACCAGAGCATCTATGTTGGTTCATGGATTCGGTTCAGCATGCACGGATTAAGGGCGACCTTTGCCACTAGGATGATTGAGGCAGGAGTTGAGCCTAAGACCTTGCAGGAGATACTAGGACACTCTAAAATCGCCATCACTATGGACTTATATGCTCATGTTACTGATGATACGAAGATTTTTCTGACTTCCATTCTGACGCCCATTTTGACCGCCAACTGCCCCGAAAACCCATAAAAACCGTTAAAATCTGATAAGCGAGGATAAACGAAGTGTAGGTTTAAGAAATTCAGTATTCACAAGGCTTCAAAGGTGATTGATAACGCATGATAATCAATGATAAAAGAAAATGCGGAGGAAGGGACTTGAACCCTCACGATATTGCTATCACTAGATCCTTAGTCTAGCTCGTCTGCCAGTTCCGACACCTCCGCTGGGCATCTCTTGAAACGTGACGCAAGTGATATATTAACACTTGCTTAAACCCGTGTCAATTAAAAATTCCATTTTCTTTCCTAATCGTATATAATAGATTGGATTGAAACAAAAGACAACGGAGAGGGTTGTTATGGAGAGGGTATTACTCGTAGATGATGATGAGATGAATCTCATGGTCACTGAGATGGTTCTGTCCGAGATGGGGTATGAGGTAAAGACTGCCGCTAACGGAGAGGACTGCATAGCTTATCTTTCGGCGGATAAATATGATCTGCTGCTTCTTGATATAGAGCTTCCGGATATAAGCGGGATAGAGGTCTTGCAGAGGATCAGGGAGATGCCTAAACTTAAGGACACTAAGGTTGTGTTCCTTACGGCATCGGCTCATGACGAGGATCTGACGGACGCTCTGCGGCTGGGGGTGCTTGATTTCCTTAGGAAACCCGTGCTGCCTGACACCCTGATAAGCTCTGTTAAGCAGGCTCTGAGCGTGGGGGAGAAGGATACGATACTTGCGGTTGACGACGAGCCGATGAACCTGATGGCTACGGAGGAGCTTTTCGGCATACGCTACAACGTGCGCTGTGCGTCATCGGGTGAGGAGGCGCTTGAGAAGATAAAGGAATCAAAGCCGGATCTCGTGCTGCTAGATCTTCACATGCCCAGGATGGACGGGCTTGAGGTGCTGCGGCGCATACAGAAGACCGAGGGGATGGAGGATCTGCCTGTGGTTTTTCTCACGGCTGATGATGACGCAGACACGGAGGCGGAGCTTTTTAAGGCAGGAGCGATGGACTATATCTCAAAGCCTTTCGTCATGCAGGTAGCCTTCCAGCGTATCCGTCATGTCTTAGAGCTTAAGCACCTGCAGGATTCGCTTTATGAGGAGGTGGAGCACAAGACTGCGGCTCTCACGGAATCCAATAAGAAGATAAAGAACCTCTCGGAGCAGATAATATGGGCGCTCGCAAGCGCAATAGATGCGAAAGATTCCTATACCAACGGACATTCCACGAGGGTCGCTGACTATGCGAGGGAGCTTTCGAGGAGGCTTGGCAAATCAGTGCAGGAGCAGGACGAGATATACAACATAGCTCTGCTTCATGATGTAGGCAAGGTAGGCATACCCATATCCATAATAAATAAGCCCGGCAAGCTCACAGATGACGAGTTCGAGCTGATAAAGAGCCATGCGGAGAAGGGCTATGAGATACTAAAGACGATATCCGAGATGCCGGAGCTGTCAATAGGGGCGAGGTGGCACCACGAGAGGTATGACGGCAAGGGCTATCCTGACAGGAAGTCAGGCGAGAGCATACCGGAGATAGCCCGTATCATCTGCGTGGCGGACTGCTATGACGCTATGTCATCGGACCGGAGCTACCGCAAGGCTCTCCCACAGCAGATAGTCAGGGGCGAGATAGAGAGGGGAAAGGGTACGCAGTTCGATCCTAGGATAGCAGAGGTCATGCTTCAGATGATAGATGAGGACAAGGACTACGAACTAAGACAGAAATAAGCAGCCTGCTAAATGTAGACTTATATGCAAGGCGTGATAGCCACTGCGGAATAAAAGAATACAGATTCAAAAGGGGGATACATGGACTCAATAACAGCTTACACGGAAGAGATAGACGATCTTGAGGAAGCCACGGAAGAGCTTTTCTCGCAGATCGAGGGTTTTAAATTCTTAAAGAACAGCATTGCGATATTATTCACCGAGGAAGAGACGGATTACCCGGAGCTTTATAGGATACTGTCCGATAAATGGGACTTCCCCATAATCGGGTGTACCGCTATGGGGATGTTTCTCGGTAAGGAAGGATACTGCAACATGGGCATCTCGGTGATGATACTCACGGCTGATGACTGTGAGTTCGCATCGGGCATGACGGGGGAGCTTAATACAGACAACTACAAGGCAGAGATAAAGGGCACATACGACGGCCTTAGGAAGACTCTTAAATCGGAGCCTAAGATCATCATAAGCTTCGGTGGAATGGTGACCGATGAGAGCCACGCTGCGGGAGACGATCTTGTCGCAGCTCTTACCGAGGCGGGGGGCGGGATTCCCGTATACGGTGCTGCGGCATCTGATGCCATGAGCTTTGACAACTTCAGGATATTCAGCAATGGAGAAATAACACGCAACGGTCAGGTCATGGTGCTGATATCCGGCAATATTGATCCTAAGTTTGTCTGCGTCAATTCCGTAGAGAACAAGGCAAGCTTCTCGTATGAGATCACGGAATCAAAGGGAAACCTGGTATACAGGCTTGGCAACGGCAGTTTCCTCGATGCCTTGAAGAAGGCGGACATGGCTACCGATAAAACCGATGTGCTGGGTGATTATTTATTGTCTCCTTTTTTGATCACGATGAATAAGGGAGAAAACGACATGGTCGAGGTTGCGAGGAACCTGTCAGTGCTTAATCAGGAAAACGGCATGGGCTCTTTCCTTGGAGTGATGCCCGAAGGTTCTATAATAAGTATCGGCATACTTAATCGTTCTGACGTGCAGAAGTCAGTAGACAGCGCCTTTGACAGGATACTTAAAGATATATCGGATTCGGGGGATAAATACCATACGCTCCTTTGCAGCTCCTGTATAGCGAGATTCCTGGCTTTGGCAGGCAATACTTCTGCGGAAGCCGAGACTTATAACGGGAGGCTTCCTGAGGGGGTCTCTCTCATGGGAATCTACGGGTATGGAGAGTACTGTCCCGTGAAAGGCAATAAGACGGGCAAGGAATACAATATGTTCCATAATTTCACCTTCACGATCTTAGCGATTTAAGGAGTCGCAACGATAATAGGCTTTATTCATAGAATAACGGAGGCATTCATTACAAGGGCACGATGGACACGGATATAGATGCAAAGCAGTTAAAGCTTGAAAATAAAAAGCTCAGCCGCGAGGTAAAGCGGTTAAAGAAGGACAATGAGATCCTAAGGGTAGCGAACGATCAGACGATCCACACCCAGGCATATATTCAGCGTGACATGACGCAGCAGATCTTCTATAATAATCAGCTCCTGCGTACTTCGCCATATATATTGATACTTACCGACGACCAGCTTCAGACCGTAATGGTGTCGGATGTTTTCTTAACCTATAAGCAGGACTATGACAAGGATCAGATACGCCGCGGAGTGCCCGTGAAAGATGCATTGAGCGGAGTGATAGGAGAATCAGACCTTAACATATTCCTTGAAAAATGTGAGATAGCGTTATCGGGTAAGGCAATAGAGCCTTATCTTATAAGGAGTATTTCCGAAGGGAATAAGACCGACTGGCAGATAAGCATCCGCCGCATGATGGATTCCAATGAAAAGGTCGCGGGGCTTAATATCATGTTCGTGGACATGACGGATATGGTGGACGCCATGGAGCAGGCGAGGGCTGCGGATCAGGCAAAGAGCAACTTCCTTGCTAATATGTCGCATGAGATACGCACTCCGATGAATGCGATAAGCGGTATGTCGGAGTTCATATTAAGGGACAGCAGGGACGAGAACGCAAGGAAGTATGCTTCTTCCATAAAGTCGGCTTCCAACTCGTTGCTCTCAATAATAAATGACATCCTTGATTTTTCCAAGATAGAGTCCGGCAAGATGGAGGTCATATGGGAGCCTTTTGATGTCACGTCCATGCTTAACGACGTAGTGACGATGACAAAGATAAGGCTTGGCGATAAGCCCGTGGAGCTGCGGCTTGACATAGATCCAAGGATACCAAGCTCGCTTATAGGTGACGAAATAAGGGCGAAGCAGGTTCTTATTAATATCCTTGGGAATGCTGTCAAGTTCACGAAGAAAGGCTATGTGCTGCTCAAGGTCGCATACGAGGGAATAGACGATGAGCGGTGCGTTGTAAGGATAGATATAAAGGACACGGGCATAGGAATAAAGGAAGAGGATCTCTCTCATATATTCTCAAGCTTCACTCAGGTTGACACGAAGAGGAACCGGACGGTCGAGGGCACGGGACTGGGACTTGCTATAAGCCGCAGGCTCGTGGAGCTTATGGGCGGGCATCTGACGGTTTCAAGCGTATACGGGGAGGGGACTACTTTCTCTTATTCAAGGCTCGCAAGGATTCATGACCGGACTCCCGTGGGGAACATAGAGGAGCGGATGCAGGAGGTCAGGAGCGAGGCATACAGGGCAGGCTTTACTGCAAGGGGTACGAGCGTGCTCGTAGTCGATGACAACGACATGAACCTTGAGGTTGCGTCAGGCATGCTCTCGCCGTATGGGATAGACGTGACGTTAGCCGCAAGCGGGACTGACGCTATGGTAAGCTTCTCTCAGAAGAGGTTCGACATAGTGTTCATGGATCACATGATGCCCGTGATGGACGGCGTGGAGGCTATGCAGAAGATACGCATGATGCCGGGCGGAGATGGGACTGTGATAATCGCGCTCACAGCTAATGCCCTGAACGGAGCGGAGGCAGAATATAAGGCGCTGGGATTTCAGGATTTCCTTGCGAAGCCTATAGAGGCTCCGGATATGGAAAGGATATTGAGGACGTATCTTCCGGGGAATCTGATCAAGGAGGCTGCGGGCGTTATGGCGTCTGCCCCGTCCTCGCTAAAGCCGTCTTATGATAAGGTCAGTAAGGATGATAAGGAAGGTCTTGATCCCAAAGCCTTAATAGATTCCGAGACAGGACTTAAATACTGCATGGGAAACAGCGATTTCTATAAGAAGATGCTTGATAAGTTCGTAAGCGATGCGGACTTTGACATGCTGGAGAGGCTTTATTCTGACAGGAATTGGGATGAGTACAGGATAGCCGTGCATACGGTTAAGAGCAAATCCCTGACTATCGGCGCCGTGTCGTTATCTGAGAATGCAAAGGCTATGGAGGCAGCGGCTAAGGAGGGGGATTCAGAGTACATCGACGCTAACCATGCCTCCTTGATTTCACAATACAGGCAAGTGACGGAATATATACGCGATGCGGGATGACAACGTAGGATTCATCAAAAGGCTGCTCGTCGCGCTCCCTGTCATACTGTCGGTCGTCGCCATAGTGCTCTCTGTCATAACCTTAGTCGGAGTAGTTGACATAAATCATAGGCTTAAGAGCGTTTCTTTGAACAGCTATGTGGAGCAGACCGTAGTATCGAATAACTACATCGTGGGACGGTCAGGCGGGAATGCGGGAAACGTAGTGACCTTCGGATCGAGCGCGGAGGCTCTCCAGGCAGCGGCGGAGGAGAATGCGATAAGGGTTTATCTTACCTTTGACGATGGGCCAAGCTCCAATACGGGTGAGATACTTGACATATTAAAGAGGCATAATGTCCATGCGACCTTCTTCGTGAACGGACCTGCATCCGAGAATCCGGGGCTTCGGCCGCTCTATAAGCGGATAGTCGATGAGGGGAATGCTATAGGGATGCACTCTTATTCGCATAAGTACACGGAATTGTACGCTTCCAAGGAAGCTTTTGAAACCGACCTTGATAAAATACATTCGCTAATCTATAATGAAACAGGTGTGGACACGAAGCTATACCGTTTCCCCGGCGGCAGCGGCAATACCGTGAGCAGGCAGCCCATGAGTGATTTCGCTGACATACTCCACGAGAGGGGCTATGAGTACTACGACTGGAATATATACCCCGGGGACAGGACCGGCAAGTCGTATCCGAAGGACGCTATCATATCAGGAGTCCTGGAGAATATAAACGAGTACCGGTCCGCAATCATACTTCTGCATGACTCAGACAATCACGACAGCACCGTGGATGCGCTGCCGGAGATAGTCGAGGGGCTTCTGGCGCGGGATGTGAGGTTCTGCGTGATAGATGAGAACACGCCGGTCATACAGCAGGTCGCATACTGACCTACGGTATGAAGGACGGTGTCGCGCGGACGGCTGTTCTGACGCAGGAGATTACGGTTTATACGGTTATGCCGGGAAATAAAAGATTTATGAAGTAGGAGGAACTAGATGGGATTTTTCAAGGATTTTAAGGAAGACCTCTCGCAGGCGGTGGATGAGCTTGCGGCTGAGGGAGGCGGCGCTTCCTCCGGGAAGAGAAAGGATGCTTTCGCGCAGGATCTGATCGACGGAGCGAACCGGGCTGCGTCAGGCTCTAAGATGGCTGATCTGGCTGATTTTGAGCCGGACGCTATCGACTTAGAGCAGCTGTCCTTCATGGATCTGGAAGAGCGAAGCGGTGAGGACGTGCTTGCGGAGGACGCAGGGATCAGCACGGGAGCGCAGGGCATATCTGCGGAGCTTCCCGAGGATTTCTCCGCATTAGACCTGAATAAAGACTTCCAGGCTGCGGAGATCCCAGCCGAGAGTTTTGACGACGTGAGCTTCGGCATGAGTGCGGATGCTCCTGAGGTAGAGGAGATACCGGAAATACAGGCGGAGCCTGAGATAAATCTGGAGGAGATGATGGCGGGGCTTGAAGCCATGCCTGAGCTTGGTCTGGAGCCGGCGACCGAGCCTATACCTGAGCCTGTAGCAGAGCCGGTCATAGAGCCTGAGCCGGTGATCGAGACCATGCCCGAGCCTGAGCCGGTAGTAGAGCCTACACCGGAGCCGGTTATAGAGCCGGAACCCGTAGTTGCGGCAGGACCTGTAGTAGAGCCTGAGCCAGTGATCGAGGCTATGCCCGAACCGGAGCCGGTAGTAGAGTCTACACCGGAGCCAGTTATAGAGCCGGAACCCGTAGTGGCGGCAGAGCCGGTCATAGAGCCTGAGCCGGTGATCGAGGCCATGCCCGAACCGGAGTCGGTAATAGAGCCTATACCGGAGCCTGTGATAGAGCGTGAGCCGGTGGTGGCGGCAGAGCCGGAGCCTGTCATAGAGGAAGCTCCCGCAGAGGAGCCTCAGCCTGTGCCTGAGATAAAGCATGACGACATACCGGCAGAGCCTGAGCCTGAGATGCAGGTCGAGGAGGTCACGATAGAGCCTGATTTGCAGCTTGAAGCCGCAGCAGCAGAAGTCGAAATACCAGAGGTTACGATACCTGAAGCTACAATGTCTGAAGACATGGCGGCAGCAGAAGAGGAAGAAGAGCCTGCGCCCATAGCTTTCCAGACTGACGAGGAGGAAATACCGGCAGAGACTACAGAAACAGCAGCGGCACCGGCAGCTATGCCGGCAGATAATACGGAGGAGAGCAGCACGATGGATACATCAATATTAGAGGAGAATGTGAAAATGAGCGACGTGAATGATTTTGACATCGAGGACGGACCTGCTACGGATGAGTCATCCGTCATCACGCAGGGCATGACGATACGCGGAGACGTGACATCCGAAGGGTCTCTTGAGGTCATAGGAGCGATACAGGGCAACATCGCCATAAAGGGCAAGCTCACTATATCGGGCACTATAAACGGCAATTCCAAGGCGGGCGAGATATTCGCTGATTCCGCTAAGATCATGGGCGAGGTGAACAGCACGGGCCCCGTGAAGATAGGACAGGCATCAGTCATACTCGGCAATGTAACGGGCACATCCGCTGTCATAGCGGGTGCGGTAAAGGGCGACATAGACGTGCATGGTCCCGTTATCCTTGATACATCCGCTATCGTCATGGGCGATATCAAGTCTAAGTCCGTGCAGATAAATAACGGAGCTGTCATAGAGGGTCACTGCTCGCAGTGCTATGCGGACGTTAGCCCGACATCCTTCTTCCAGGATCTGAAGGAGGCATAGATCAGTAATCATTGCGGATTGTGAGCTGTTTAGATAATCCGAGACTTTAAGGAGCGAGGAGTTATGGCTAAACGCATACTGCTTAAATTATCAGGCGAGGCATTAGCAGGGGATAAGAAGACCGGCTTTGACGAGCCTACGGTAAAGAGGGTAGCCGCACAGGTTAAGAGCCTTGTGGATAAAGGAACTGAGGTCGGCATAGTCATAGGCGGCGGAAACTTCTGGAGAGGCAGGTCGTCCGAGAGCATTGACCGGACGAAGGCTGACCAGATAGGGATGCTCGCTACCGTCATGAACTGCATCTATGTCTCCGAGATATTCAGGACGGAGGGCATGATGACTAGCGTGCTGACGCCGTTTGAGGTAGGCTCTATGACGAAACTTTTCTCTAAGGACAGGGCGAATAAATACTTCTCGAAGGGAATGGTTGTATTCTTCGCGGGAGGAACAGGGCATCCGTACTTCTCAACCGATACGGGAGTGCTGCTTCGGGCGGTAGAGACAGAGGCTGACGTGATACTTCTTGCCAAGGCAGTTGACGGTGTCTACGACAGCGATCCGAAGGTCAATCCCGATGCGAAGAAGTATGACGAGCTTTCCATAGACGAGGTCGTGGAGAAGAAATTGCAGGTGATAGACCTCACTGCATCCATGATGGCTTTAGAGAACAGAGTACCGATGATAGTATTCGGATTATATGAGCAGGACAGCATAGTAAGGGCTGCAAATGAGGAGAAGATAGGTACGAGGATCACGGTCTGAAAAATAAATTCGGGTAACAAAGCAAAGGGGGTTACGAAATGGATGAAAGGTTAAGCAAATACGAGAGCAAGATGCAGAAGTCGCTTGACAATCTGGGATCGGAGTATGCGGCAATAAGGGCAGGAAGGGCCAATCCGCATATACTCGACAGGATAAAGGTTGATTACTACGGAACCCCTACTCCTGTGGCACAGGTAGGTAATATAGCTATTCCTGAGGCCCGTATCATAACGATAACCCCTTGGGATAAGAGCATGATAAAGGAGATAATAAAGGCTATAGAGACCTCTGACATAGGCATCAACCCCGGAAACGACGGATCTTCCATAAGGCTTGTATTCCCCGAGCTTACCGAGGAGAGAAGAAAAGAGCTTTCCAAGGATGTAAAGAGGAAAGCGGAGGAGTGCAAGGTCGCGGTCAGGAATATAAGGCGCGACGGAAATGATGAAGTAAAGAAGCTTACGAAGACCGAGGATATGTCTGAGGATTCCGTGAAGGATCTTCAGGATCAGCTTCAGAAGCTTACGGATAAATATATCAAGAAGGTCGATGAGGCGGCTTCTAATAAAGAGAAGGAAATAATGACCGTATGACTGAGACGGACGCTGTTTCCGTATCCGCTTACGGCACGGACGGTGAGGGGATTAAGGATATCCCGAGGGAAGCCATCCCTTGTCATGTAGCCATAATCCTTGACGGGAACGGCAGATGGGCTAAGAAGAAGGGCATGCCCCGTACCTACGGGCATAAGGTGGGAGCGGAGAATGTCGAGACCATATGCAGGGAGGCGTGGGATATAGGGATAAAATACCTCACGGTCTACGCATTCTCTACCGAGAACTGGTCGAGGCCTGACGACGAGGTATCGACTCTCATGAGGCTTTTTGGAAGCTATATCAAGAGCACCTTCAAGACCGCTCCGAAGAACAACATGCGTGTACGGTTTATAGGAGATCTGTCGAGGTTCACGCCGAAGCTTCGTGATTCCATGAAGGAATTAGAGGAATTCACGAGCAGTCTTACCGGGCTTTCATTGCAGATATGCGTGAATTACGGAAGCCGGGATGAGATAAGGCGGGCGGTCGCACGTATAGCGGAGGATGCAAAGAGCGGCGCTATAGAGCCTTCCGGGATTACGGAGGATCTGATCAGCGGTTATCTTGATACTAGGGACATACCGGATCCTGATCTTATGATAAGGACATCGGGAGAGCAGAGGCTTTCCAACTATCTGCTGTGGCAGATGGCATATACGGAGTTTTACTTTACTGATACGGCGTGGCCTGATTTTGACAGGGCAGAGCTTATAAAGGCTTGCGAGGCTTACGCTTCAAGGAACAGGAGATATGGCGGGATTTAGGACCAGGGCGCTTAGCGCTATCGTGCTTGTTGTCGTACTTGGTACGGCACTTTTTTTTGGCGGTTATTATCTGTGGGCACTTATGCTCGCTGCATCACTTGTGGGCTTTTATGAGTTCTTGAGAGCGATGCGCAAACCGGCTGACAGGGAAAATATGAAGCCTGATATTCTTGAGGCTTTGGGATACGCGGGGATAGCTGTGATTTATGGTGTCCTGCTTATCGGACGGCTTATCTGGGCTTTCTACGTGCTCGTAATATTGCTGATAGCCCTGATGATAGCTTATGTGCTTCAGTTCCCGAAATATCCCACATCCAAGATGATGCAGGTTTTCTTCGGGGTTATCTATGTAGGCGTGATGCTTTCATTCGTATATCTCACCCGTATGGCGGAGCAGGGGCTGAAGCTCGTATGGCTTATCTTCATAGCTTCGTGGATATGCGATACCTGCGCCTATTTATCGGGGATGCTGCTTGGGAAGCATAAGCTCACGCCTGAGCTCAGTCCCAAAAAGAGCGTCGAGGGGGCGATAGGTGGCATCATAGGCTCTGCTTTAGTCGGTCTGCTCTATGGGGTCATCATAGACCTCGGCGATGCGGCGTGGATAAGCGCCGTGATAAGCGGTATAGGAGCGGTGATCTCACAGTTCGGAGACCTTACGGCAAGCGCTATCAAGAGGAATCATGATATAAAGGATTACGGGAAGCTGATACCGGGGCATGGCGGGATACTCGACAGGTTTGATTCCGTGATAATAACTGCTCCGATAGTTTTTATTCTGTCAGAGGTTTTTATTTAAGGCATGGATATGAAGAATATAGTAATACTGGGTTCTACAGGCTCCATAGGCACGCAGACGCTTGATATCGTGAGGGGGAATAAGAACGCACTCTCGGTTATAGGCGTGGCAGCGGGGAAAAATGTCAAGGCTATCGAGGCGCAGATAAGGGAGTTTAAGCCGAAGGTCGCCGTGCTTTATGACGAGACGGCGGCGGAAGATCTTAAGGCGCGGGTTTCAGATACGGGATGCAAGGTGCTATCGGGCATGGATGGTCTTATTTCTCTGGCTTCGTTTCCCGATGCGGATATAGTGGTAGGCGCTATGGTCGGCATGATAGGCATAAGGCCAACCATAGCTGCGATAGAGGCGGGGCATGATATAGCGCTTGCCAATAAGGAGACGCTCGTATGCGCGGGGCATATCATAATGCCTCTGGCTTTGAAGAAGGGAGTTAAGATCCTTCCTGTGGATTCGGAGCATTCTGCCATATTCCAGTCGCTTCGCTCAGGCGGGCATGATGAGATAGAGAAGATCATCCTCACAGCGTCAGGCGGACCCTTCAGAGGGAAGAGCAGGACGGAGCTTGAGGGGATGACGGCGGAGGAAGCCTTGAGGCATCCTAACTGGGACATGGGACCCAAGGTTACGATAGACAGCTCTACGCTCGTGAATAAGGGACTTGAGATAATGGAGGCGCACTGGCTCTTTGATGTGCCCGTCAAGGATATCGGGGTTTACGTGCATCCGCAGAGCATAGTCCATTCAGCTGTGCAGTACAGGGACGGGGCTGTAATAGCGCAGCTTGGAGTGCCTGATATGCATATACCGATACAGTATGCTCTATTCTATCCGGCAAGGGTTTATCTTGGCGGGAAGAGGCTTGATCTTTTCGAGGCGGCTTCACTTACCTTTGAGAAGCCTGATACGGATACCTTCAGGGGGCTTTCTCTTGCGATCAAGGCTGCAGAGCGGGGTGGCAATATGCCTACCATATTCAATGCGGCGAACGAGGCGGCGGTGAGGCGCTTCTTAAAGGACGAGATACGTTTTCTTGATATATATGATATTATAGAGGATGCTATGTCGGAGGGAACTTATATAGATGATCCCTCGGTTGCGGAGATATTCGACACGGAGCGTGAGACGCTGGGACGGATAGCGGAAGCACAGTAAGCGCGGAGCTGGCATCGCCGGCATGGGGTTTATTTACGGAGTATAGTACGGATATATGATAGTCAAGCTTCTTTTATTTATAATAATATTTTCAGTCATAGTCATAGTCCATGAGGGCGGGCACTGCGTCATAGGCAAGATGAGCGGGATAGGAGTCAAGGAGTTCTCGATAGGACTTGGACCTACGATAGTCGGGTTCAGAAAGGGCGAGACCTTGTACTCCTTGAAGCTTCTGCCCTTCGGCGGCATCACGATATTCGAGGGGGACGAGCCGGACGAGGCTGACTCGCCGAAGTCCTTCAGGAAGGCATCCGTGGGGGCAAGATTTGCTACGGTGCTTGCGGGACCTTTGATGAATTTCGTGCTTGCATTTTTATTGTCGCTCATAGTCATAGGAAGCGTTGGCTACGACCTGCCCGTGCTGCACTCCGTGATGGAGGGGTATCCGGCAGAGGAGGCGGGGCTTCAGGCTGGAGATAAGATAGTCTCGATAAATAATAAGAAAATCGTGATATACCGCGACATCACTCTCTGGACTATGTTCAACGAGGGAAAGAGGGCGGATGTAGTATTCGAGCGGGACGGAGAGCTATACAGGGCTTCGGTCACTCCTAAATTTTCCACGGAGGACCAGAGGTTCTTATTCGGCTTCAGAGGGCCTGACGCGTATACCAAGGGGAATCCGCTTCAGGTCATAAGATACTCCGCTACGGAGGTCAGATACTGGGTGGAGGTCACGATAAAGAGCCTTGCGATGCTCTTTCGCGGACAGTTCACGGTAAATGACTTATCGGGACCTGTGGGAGTCGCAGAGGTCGTGGGCGATGTCTACGACAGCTCGAAGGACAGCGGGGCTTATTATGTATGGCTTAACATGCTGTCATTGGTGATCCTGCTTACCGCCGATCTGGGGGTTATGAATCTGCTTCCTTTCCCTGCTCTTGACGGGGGGAAGCTCGTATTTATCATATTCGAGGCTGTGACAAGGCGTAAACCCAATGAGAAGGTCGAGGGGATCATAAACCTGATAGGCATGTCGTTCCTTATGATCCTTATGATATACGTGATGTTCCATGATATCTCGAGGCTGATACATTGATGGATCGGGGGAGCCTCAACGTGACAATGGCATTTTTTCGGTCTTTGATCGGATAATTGGGTGCCAGAGGATATATAGAGTTTATTCCTTAATAAGAAAGGGGGAAGATGACATGAAGATGGCGATTTTAGGTGCTGGGGGAATAGCGGCGATAATGGCTGAGACTATCGCTAAGATGGATGAGGTCGAAAGCTATGCTATAGGCTCAAGGGATATCGGGAAAGCTAATGCCTTTGCGGAGAAGTATGGATTTCAGAAGGCTTACGGCTCCTATGATGAGATGCTTGCTGATCCTGAGGTAGAGCTTGTGTATGTGGCGGTTCCTCATTCGCATCATCATCAGTGGACGATAGCGGCTCTTAATGCGGGGAAGCATGTGCTCTGCGAGAAGGCCTTTGCCGTGAATGAGAAGCAGACGAGGGAGATGATAGAGCTTTCGGAGAAGAAAGGTCTCCTGCTTGCAGAGGCGATATGGACGAGATATATGCCATCGAGACAGATGATAACAGAGATAGTGGAGAGGGGCGATATAGGCAGAGTGCGTACGATATCCGCTAATCTTGGCTATAAGATAGACATGAATGAGAGAATGGTGAAGCCGGAGCTTGCAGGCGGCTGTCTGCTTGACCTTACGGTGTATACGCTTAACTTCGCAAGCATGGTATGGGGAGACGACATCAGGAGGATATCGGCTTCGTGCGTTAAGACGAATACAGGCGTGGATGGTCAGGATACCGTGATGATAGAGTATCAGGACGACCGCATGGCAAGCCTTTTTACCACCATGTATACGCTTACTAACCGCATGGGGCTTATCTGCGGCACGGAGGGCTTCATCGAGGTACAGAATATAAATAACCCGGAGCAGATAAGGGTTTATTCTCCCGACAGGAACGGTCCGGAGCTTAGGGCTTGCTACGATGTGCCTGAGCAGATCACAGGGTATGAGTATGAGGTGAGAGCCTGCATCAAGGCTATAGAAGAAGGGAAGACAGAGTGTCCTGAGATGCCTCATTCGCAGACGATACAGATAATGTGCCAGATGGACGAGATACGGAGGCAGTTCGGGATAGTGTATCCGTTTGAGAGGGTTTGAAAATCCATCGGGATTTTCGAATCCGACTTGGCAGGATTATGACACATGCTTCCTTGACATGTGCCATAACCGGGATAGTAGTGATCTGATATGATGGATGTAATTCTTGATACATTAATAGATGCCGTAAAGCTGCTGCCTTTCCTTTTTGTGACATATCTTCTTATGGAGTATGTGGAGCATAAGGCGGGCGACAGCTTTGCGAAGGCTTTGCATAAGGGCGGAGCGGCCGGTCCTTTATTCGGGGGAGTGCTCGGGGCCGTACCGCAGTGCGGTTTCTCTGCGGCTGCTTCCAATCTCTATGCGGGACGGGTCATATCGATCGGCACTCTCTTTGCGGTCTATCTCTCGACATCTGACGAGATGCTTCCGATACTGATATCCGAGAGGACTGATATCCGGCTTATAATAAAGATACTTGCGATCAAAGCTGTGATAGGCATAGTCATAGGATTTCTCGTCGATCTGTGCTTAAGGCTTATGGGCAGGTTTAGTCAGGAATGGGACATCGAGAGCCTATGCGAGAGGGAGCATTGCAGCTGCGAGGACGAGGAGGGGATAATAAAGCCTGCTCTGGTCCATACTATTCATGTTTTCTTATTTGTAATAGCGATAACCTTCGTGATAAATATAATAGTGCATTTTGCGGGGCTTGAGGCGATACGTGGGAGCATGATGGGAAAGCCTGTCGTAGGAGAGCTTATAGCGGCGCTTATCGGGCTGATACCTAACTGCGGTGCCTCGGTCGCATTGACGCAGCTATATATTGACGGAGTCATATCCATAGGGGCTATGCTTGCAGGGCTCCTCACAGGAGCGGGAGTCGGGCTTTTAGTGCTTTTCAGAGTTAATAACCACTTGAAGGAAAATCTTATGATAGCAGGAATGCTGTATTTATTCGGGGCAGTGTGCGGGATGATCGTCGAATTGTCAGGGCTGGTGATATAAATCCTGTGATTTAAGCAGGCTTTTGTTTTAGACGAGGCTTATTACTTTGCAGACGGACCGGATAAATATAGTATCGGATAATATCAGTTGAATGGGATGAAAAGAAATTGATATATCTCAATAATGCAGCAACCTCATATCCGAAGCCTGATAGCGTCAAGAAGGCATATATGGACGCTCTTGATTCGCTGCCTTCGGGACAGTTCAGAAGTGCGGGAGTAGTCGATAACTCTGATATCTTCGGCACATGCCGTAGGAGACTTGCGTCTCTTATGGGGATATCGGAAGCGGAGCGTATTTATTTCACATCGGGATCTACAGAGGGGCTTAATGCTGTCATTTCGGGACTGGGAATTAAGGCGGAGCAGATAATAACTACGGTCACGGAGCATAACAGCGTATTGCGTCCCTTATACAATCTGCCGGGGATAAAGGGCGAGCCGGCGTTGCTTTCTTGTGACGAGAATGGATGTGTGGAGCCGGAGCTTTTTGAAGAGAAGGTTTCCGGCGGTGATTACAGGGCGGTCATACTTAATCATTGCTCCAACGTGACAGGGGCGATACAGGACGTTAAGGCCTTTGGCGAGATAGCTGGAAAGCATGGCCTTATCTTCATACTTGATGCTTCGCAGAGTGCGGGCTGTCTTGATATAAGAGCTGATGAATGGGGCGTGGATGCACTTGCTTTTACTGGACATAAGTCGCTCATGGGAGTGCAGGGCACAGGCGGATATTATGTGAGGAATGGGCTGTCCTGTATGCCCTTGAAGTATGGGGGGACAGGGCTTGATTCGAGCCGTGTGGTCTATGAGGACGGGGAATATGAGTATGAGGTCGGAACACAGAATGCTCCGGGGATAGCGGCTTTATCTTCTGCCGTGGAATGGGTATTGTCACAGGGGATTGATAAGATTTCTGATAAGGAGAGGGGGCTTGCGGATAAGCTTCTTGATGGATTATCGGGAATAAATGGTGTCCATGTTATCGGACAGAAACTTGCTAATCGGGGACCTGTCGTAAGCTTCATTACGGACAGTCTTTCCCCGTCAGATCTTGCCTATATTCTGCAGAATAGCTACGGCGTAGTCACGAGGGCGGGGCTTCATTGCGCACCTCTTATTCATAAGCATATAGGGAGCGGAGATAAGGGAACACTTCGGGTTAGCTTTTCTTATTTTAATACGGAAGAAGATATTGATGCACTACTTATTGCATTGCGGGAGATTTTGGCATGAAGATTACAGACAGGAGAAAATCATTAGAGGCTTGCACTGAATCAGGATGGGACGCCTTTGATCTGCTCACGGAGGAGCCTCTTTCTGATGAGGATATTGAGTCTCTTAGGTGCATGGAGGGCTCTTTTATGTATCTAAGACAGCTTAAGAAGCCTTTCTTTAAGATAGAGAATCATAACTATGTGATAAAAGGAGTTAAGGGAGATATGTTCTTCCGCTTTGCCGTGCATAGGGACTTCGTGGGAGAGGTGGACAGGCTGATGGAGATGATCAATGTAACATAAAGGTAATTTCTATGTGGTTTGTCGGTATTTTATCGTAAGATAGTACACATTCTTAAAAAGAAAAGCGAAGCGTTTCGGCAGAAAAAGACCTACAATGGATTCATTGAAGATTTTTTCTTGTTTAAGGATTTAGGAGGGATATTAAGAAATGAAGAAATTAGCAATGGAAGAAAAGCTTGTCGTACGCCCGATCGTTGGCTGTCTCGTTCATTCCCACTTCTGGGAGGGACCGTGCCGCGCGGGACATAAGGAGGATATGACAAAGGAAGCGGAGGCTGCCGCTGCGGATAAGACTTTCAAGCAGATGGGAGAGGAGCTTAAGAACGTGATCCCGGAGGTCGAACTCATGCCGATGATCGACTGCCGTTATGAGGAGAAGTTTGTGGTATCGGAGGAAATGTACGCCGAAATAGAAAAGGATATGGACAAGGCTGACATCTTCCTTTGTATGGGATGGCGCATACCGAAGCTTGAGAGATATAAGAAGCCCATAGTCATAATGCAGAACGGCAACGAGGGTATTGATTTTGCCGCATACTGCAATAATATAGGCGTAGAGGCTTACGTCGCTATGGATATGCAGGATTTAAATGAGATACTGCATTATCTCTGGGTACGCAAGGCTATCGCATGCACGAGGGTTCTCTGTCTTTCTGCTGCCGCACAGCCTACCTTTGGCATACAGAGCCTTATCCGAGATCCTGAGGTGCTTCGTCAGAAATACGGCCTTGAGGTCATCAAGCTTCCTTTCTATGAGATAACAAAGTATATGGATCAGATTACGGACGAGGATGCGAAGCCGATAGCTGATAAGATAATAAACGGCTCAAAGGATACAAAGGTCAATACCGACTGGTTTATAAACGACATCAAGTATTACCTTGCTGCGAAGAAGATGATGGACATATATCAGTGTAATGCGTTCACGACAGCCTGTCACGAGCTCTGTACATCAGAGATACCGCAGAACAGGAAGTTTACGCCATGCATGTGCCACTCCATAATGAAGGACGAGGGAATTCCCAGTGGCTGCGAGGAAGATCTTAATGCACTTATGGCTATGTGCATCATGCAGTATCTTGGAAACCGTCCCTGCTTCATGGGCAATCCTAACCATGAGACAGACGAACTTCTCCGCATCCACCATGCGGTGCCCGCATTACAGATGAACGGCTATGGCACGAAGCCTCTGAACTACAAGCTCTGGGCATTCACGGGACAGGGCTTCGGCGGAAAGCTTCAGGTAGACTTCACAGAGAATGAACAGGACAAGGTAACTCTAGGCCGCTTCAATCCTGCGGGCGACACTATCTGCGTGAAGACAGGTGAGGTTATACGTACCGAGTATGACGAGGTATATTGCAGCCCTTATTATTACATACAGATGGACGATGCAAGGACATACATGCACAACCTCGCAGGCTTCGGCCATCACCAGGTGCTTGCCTTCGGCGATTACTCAAGGGAGATAGAGGAACTCTCAAGGTACATGGGCTTCAAGGTGCTGAAGGGGTAATAAAGGCTTAGCGGGAACGCTTGTCTGCAATTAAAAACGAAAAATGCTTCTGACAGTACTTCGGGTAGCTGTTGGAGGCATTTTTATTATGTTCAGGTTTTGCAGTTCATAAAAATAGAAACACACCCGTTTTGATAAATGCATTGCAAAACAGGTGCATATAGTGTAATATTTACTACGGAGAAGCGATGTGTGTTTTGGACCTGGTATATGAATTTATGACTAATAATTGGAGGTGCTGAAATGGCAACTACATCAAATTACACTTGTCGGATAGATACAGATCTGAGGTCTCAGAGTGAAGCGTTATTTGGAGCACTGGGTATGAATCTTGGAACAGCAATAAATGTTTTTTTAAGAAAGGCTGTAAGAGTCGGAGGATTTCCTTTTGATGTGAACCTCGATACGCCTAACAGGGAGACAGTTGAGGCTATGCTGGAGGCGGAGAGGATATCAAAGGATCCGAAGGTTAAAGCATACAGTGCCGAAGAAGCGCTTGAGGAATTGAAGAAGTGAGTGATAAGTATGAGAAGTATAAGTACAAAGTAAAGTGGACATCCAGATTCAAGAAGGACTACAAACTAGCAATGAAGCGGGGATACGACATCAGTCTTATAGATGCGGTGATCCTTATGATAGCCAAGGGAGACCAGCAGCAGAAACTGATCGATGACTACGATGATCATGAGCTGAGTGGGGATTGGAAGGGGCACAGGGAGCTCCATATCCTTCCTGACTGGCTGCTGATCTACTACACAGAGGATGACACGCTGGTGCTTAACCTTTCAAGAACCGGCACGCACAGCGATCTGTTCAAGAAGTAAGAAAAGCAGCATAAATGCGATGTAACGATTTGGATCATGTCACAGGCATGGTTCTTTCTTGACAGATGGATTTACCTTGACATAATGAAGTACAAGAGGTAGTCAATCTTATTCGGGATTGATAAAAATGCAATCTTCTGGTCTGCCATCTTCCTAGGGAATATAATGTAATAATAGAAGCTTTCTGCTGTGTGTACGGTATTTTCAAAAGCATTGACTGTTAAGCTCCTTACGTAGCATAATCAACTGTGGATAAGGAGACAAAAGGAGGCACGATATGAAGAAGACAGTGATAATAATAACAACGACCGCTCTGTTGCTTGCGTCATGCGGGAACAGCGACAAGGTACAGGAAATGGACGAGCAGATAGTGGCTCTCCAGGCGCAGGTCAATGATATGACTTAGAAAGCACCTACCGTATGAGCGGGAGGATAGAACAGACTGGGGAGACATTCACAGTAACGGTGGACGAGTTGATGTTCAAGCATGTGGATTCCGGGATGAGGATAGAGACAATGGCCATAGCAAACCATAATAACGACACACAATATACCGCTTTTTACAGTAGACCTCAATGAGATTGCAATTGAGAATTAGTAATGATTATATATAGTTAATTTGTGTTAAGGGAAGATAAATATAAAGGGTAAAAACGATGTTTTATTATGGATATGACGCTTAAAAATATGATATGAAGGGAAGGTAGAAATATATGACAACAAGTATTGAAACTATGGATAAAAAAGAGATTTTAAGTTATTTACAACCCTTGGTAGAACCTCTACAGAGATTTGAGACATTAGTAGATAACGAGGAAAAGACTCAAAAAAAATATCAGCAATTAAAGCAGGAAACAAGTACAAAACTCTTGCTAATCACTTTAGGAACAACCGTTATTGCTCTAATATGTTTTTTTGCTTTCAATAAGGATGTCATAATATATAATCCGCCTTCATTTATGAAGTTACTTTGGCTGGTAGTTGTGGGTGTTCCTATAGCAGCATTTCTTATATGGGGAATCCCGTGAAAGAAAAAAAGAAAAGAATTGCTTTGTGCTGAAGAAGAAATTAGTCTTAAGAAGATAAAAAGAGAAGAAGAAGATATAATTTCAGTCTGGTGGGATCAAATACAGACATTTGTACCGCCAAACTATAGATATTCTACTGCTGTATATAAATTTTGTGATTATTTAAATAACAGTAGGGCAAATAATATAAAAGATGCTGTTAATCTGTATGAAGAAGAAATGCATCGCATGCGTATGGAAAACCTGCAGGCACAGATTTTACAGCAACAAAGATATCAAACTTCGCTCGCGGAAATATCAGCTATAGCAAATGTGGCTACTGCTTTTAATACTGCAAGTGCAGCAGCATCATTAAATAGTATCAGGGATAGCTTATAAAAGGGGACAAGCATATGAAATGTAAAAAATGTGGAATGGAAAACAGGATAGGTGAATTCTTTTGTTCGAAATGTGGGGCTAACCTTGAAGATGAAATGATAAAAGAAGCAGCTAGAACATTAATAGAAAAATTAGGAGTGCTTCTTCCTATAATCGCGACAGTAATAACGGTGGCTATTTGCAGTCTTTTATTAATTCCGTCTAAAATAAGTCTTGCGCAAAAAAGAAAAGAGGCAAAGGCAGCGCGTGAAGTAGCGTCAGAACAGGCTCAAAAAGAATCAATAGCTAGAAGGGCTGAAGAGGAAAAGAAGGACGCAGCGGAAGAAGAAGCCGAAAAAAAGGCTTTAAGGTCGGAATGCTAAATGATGGGAGCTATTCAATCGAAAACTATATAGGACAGGGTAGCGAAGTGCAGGTTATCGATATGGTCGGAGAGAAGCCTGTTACCGAGATTGGAAAATCTTGCTTTTCGGAGAATAAAGATATATCTAAGGTGATTATTCCTGATAGCGTAAAAGTAATTAAAACCTCAGCTTTTAGGAGATGCCCAAATTTATCTACGGTACTTTTGGGAAATAATGTTGAAATTATAGAGAAAGATGCGTTTAGAGGTTCAGGACTCAAAGACATATCATTAAATGAGGGATTAAAAACTATTGATGAATATGCCTTTAGAGAAACTGCTATGGAAAGTATAAAGATTCCATCAACTGTTGAATTAATCGGGGCAGGTGCTTTCGAGCGTACTAAAATTGAAAATTTAGAATTTGAGAGTTCAAATACTATAAGGCTAGAAATAGGTCAGTACGCATTTGAGAGCTACAAGGATGACAGCGTCTTACTTCCAGGAAGACTCACAAAATTAGACGGACAAGCATTTGGATTCAAATCACTAGAATTGATTTGGCCCAAATGCGAGTTCGATGCAGCTAATATCCAAGAACTTACAGGCACGATTGGCTCTATCTCTCTTCATGGAAGTGATACATTGAAAAATTATATATGTAAGAAATATAGCTCCTCAAGTCAGCCTGTTTTTTATGGCCCAGCGGGTTCTGATATGGAGTCTTATGCAAATGAAAATAATATTGAATTTGTAGTAGAAGATGAAAAATAACACAAAATACAGATTAGATACTTACTCATATAAAATACTAATAATAGCGAACGTATACTAATAATGGGTTACAGTAAAATATTAGTAGGCAAACAGAATAAATAAAGGAAGAGGGAGTGGATCCCCCTCTTCACAGCATACAGTAATTCAAATATGATGTTAATCGCCAAAAAAACACATAGGAGAAAAACTGTATGGATACTATT
>JAFTAP010000026.1 GCA_017455525.1 Lachnospiraceae bacterium | reverse complement strand
TTGCACTGTCGCTGATCCTGGCATCGCTCTCCATCCTCCTTTCAAAAAATTTCACCATAACAGAGATTTCTGAAAACAAAAAAGGACACCTTCTTCGAAATTTCTTTCTTAGAAAGTGTCCTTTGTCTTACAGTATTTGATAGACTCACCGGGCTTCCAAAATGCACTATCATGCATTATCATGCACAGAGCTTGGAAATTTTGTAGGACGATTGTAGGACTTTTTTGCCCTTCGCCCCTTAGAAACCCTCTATTTTACGGCGTTTTTTACGATAATGATTTTAGTGTCGGGAAAAGCAGCACGTCCCTTATCGCGGGGCTGTCCGTCAGGAGCATCACCAGACGGTCGATGCCATAGCCTATGCCTCCTGTTGGCGGCATGCCGATCTCGAGAGAATTGAGGAAATCCTCATCGGTGTGATTTGCTTCCTCATCGCCGGCGTCAGCGAGCTTGTCCTGCGCTGCGAAGCGCTCGCGCTGGTCTATCGGATCGTTAAGCTCGGAGTATGCGTTGCACATCTCCCACGTATTTATGAAAAGCTCGAAGCGTTCGACTTTTGTAGGATCGTCGGGCTTCTTCTTGGTAAGAGGCGATATCGCAAGGGGATGATCCATTATAAACGTAGGCTGGATCAGATGCTCCTCGCAGTATTTCTCAAAGAATAAATTCACTATGTCGCCCTTCGTATGATAATCCTCATATTCTATATTGTGCTCCTTCGCAAGAGCCTTTGCCTCATCATCTGATGCGACCTTATCAAAGTCTACGTCCGCATATTTCTTTATGCATTCATTCATCGTCATGCGCTCGAAAGGCTTACCGAAATCAAGCTCTACCTCACCGTACTTAAATTTCGTGGAGCCAAGCACCTTTTCCGCCAAGTATCTGAACATGGACTCTGTAAGCTCCATCATCCCGTAATAATCAGTATATGCCTGATAAAGCTCCATAAGGGTAAACTCCGGATTGTGTCTCGTGTCAACACCTTCATTCCTGAATACCCGCCCTATCTCATATACTCTCTCAAGCCCGCCGACTATAAGCCTCTTAAGATAAAGCTCCAATGAAATGCGAAGTTTCACATCCTCGTCAAGCGCATTGTAATGTGTCTCAAAGGGTCTCGCCGCCGCTCCGCCCGCATTCGACACGAGCATGGGCGTCTCGACCTCTATGAAATCCCTTCCGTCTAGGAAGTTCCTGATCTCTTTTATTATCTGTGATCTCTTAAGGAAAGTCTCTTTAGACTCCTCATTCATGATAAGATCCAGATACCTCTGCCTGTACCTTGTATCCGTATCTGTAAGACCGTGGAATTTCTCCGGCAATGGCTTAAGCGCCTTTGTAAGAAGCGTAAGCTTCGCTGCGTGCACGGATATCTCGCCTGCCTGAGTACGGAAAACCTCGCCCTCAACTCCTATGATGTCACCGACATCCATGTACTTCTTGAAGTCATCATACTCCGCCTCGCCGATAGAATCACGGGCGACATACACCTGTATCTTCCCGGATCTGTCCATGCAGTTGCAGAAAGATGCCTTGCCCATCTTTCTCTTGAACATCATCCTTCCGGCTACTCTGACGGTCGTACCTTCGAGAGAATCAAAGCCGTCCTTGATCTCCTGTGCATGATGCGTCACATCATATTTGGTTATCTGAAAGGGATCCTTGCCTTCCTTTTGTAATATCGAAAGCTTCTCCCTCTTTGCAGCGAGTATGTCTTCCTGCGGCATATATATCCTCCGTACCCATATTATGATCCAGCGCAGTCAGGAATCCTTACATGAGAGGATCCTCCTGCGTATAACGGTGTATTATTTATTCGAAACAGCCAGTATCTTGTATTTCAGCACTCCCGCCTTGGTCTCGACCTTCACCGTGTCGCCCTTCTTGTGACCAAGTATCGCTCGACCTACGGGAGACTCATTCGAGAGCTTATTCTTCAGGCTGTTCGCCTCGGTAGCGCCCACGATCTTGTACTCCATCTCGTCCTTGAACTCAACGTCTAAGAGTTTGACAGTGCTCCCCATGCCTATCCTACCCTTCTCATTCGCCTCCTGAGAAATAACTACGGCGTACTTAAGCATGTGCTTTATCTTATCAATCCTGCCTGCGATCTCCGACTGCTCGTTCTTCGCAGCATCGTACTCCGCATTCTCCGAAAGATCGCCCTGCTCTCTTGCCTCACCGAGCTTTTTTGCGATCTCTTTCATCTTCACGTTCGTGAGTTCCTCAAGCTCTGCTTCGAGGTTGTCATAGCCCTCCTGGGTCATCTCATAACGTTTGATCTGTGCTTCTTCTCCCATTTCCTTACTCCTAAATCATAAAGCTAAAATAATATCGCGTCCTGATTATGACCGTATGCAAACAGCCGCATCCAATCTATAAAAAAGGACAAGGAATTATAAACTATTCGCTGGTTAAAGTCAAATATTGGCGTGACGAGCACTTAACAATCCCGCATCTGACAATCAAATCATAGCCTCTGCCACAAGCTCCCGCATCTCATTTAATGTTTCCGCCCGATTCACCCTTACCCTGAGCCTTGCAGAGCCGGGAAGTCCCGCCGTGTACCAGCCTATCTGCTTCCTCATCTCACGGACCCCTATATACTCTCCCTTATCCGCTATAATCATCTCAAGATGCCTGAATATCATATCACGCTTCTCTGTAACCGTAGGCTTATATTCCTTGCCATCCGATAGTTCCTTGAATATCCACGGGTTCCCTCTGGCAGCCCTTCCTATCGCCACCCCGTCACAGCCCGTGATGCGAAGCATCTCCCTTGCGCTCTCTATGCCTGTGACATCACCGTTTCCTATGATCTTCACATCAGAGCAAACCGCCCGGCGTACCCTTGCTATCACATCCCAGTCCGCTTCTCCCTCGTAATACTGCTCCCTCGTGCGTCCATGCACGGTAATCATCCGTGCTCCGGACTCTGATAGGATATGCGCCAGCTCCGGGGCATTTATATGAGCAGAATCAAAGCCCGACCTGATCTTCGCCGTGACAGGCTTATCCGTCGCATGAGACGCCGCCTCGATTATCCTGCCCACAAGCACCGGATCCTTCATAAGCGCCGAGCCTTCGCCGTTATTCACTATCTTAGGCATGGGACAGCCCATATTTATATCTATCATGTCAAAGGGTACTTTATCGGACAGTATGCGTATAGCTTCTGCTATCGTCTCCGGCTCCGAACCGAAAAGCTGTAAGGAAACAGGATGCTCGGTATAGGACAGCCTGCACAGGGCATAGGTGTTTTTATTCTTATATGTGACGGCCTTGGCGGACACCATCTCGGTGACAACCAGATCTGCTCCATTCTCATGACACAGCGTCCTGAAGGTCATGTCCGTGACTCCCGCCATCGGAGAAAGCACGGAATAAATCCGGCTTTCGCTCATGTCAGCTTCCTGCCGTGACACTCCGTCTTTATGACTCACTCTATTTCTTCTCCAAGGAATACGACCTTATAGAATAGCGTTATCTCTTCAAAAAGCTGTCGCTGCGTCACCTGTAGATTCTTTATCTCAAGCTCTGCCCCTATCTCATCGTACATTGCGTCAGCCTGCTCTGCATCAGTGACCAGGCTTAGCTCTCCGTCCTCGTTAAAGCTTATGAAAAAAGTCCCTCCGCATTTCTCGGTAAACTCCACGCATATTATCTGAAGCGTATCCTTCACCTGACTTGGAAGCCTGGAAAAGTCATTATTGAAATAATATTTCTTCTCATAAGCGCTGGCGCCGCACAGCACGCAGTTATTATCTCCGTCAAACATATCCGTATATCCCTCTCACCGAAACCTCTCCCGCATAAATATGCTCTTCGGTACCATCATCCTTCGTAACTATAAGCTCTCCCTTATCATCTATGCCGTGCGCCGTCGCATCATATGCGCCCTTCGGGTCGAGTATCTTGACTTTCGCTCCCGTATTCACGCAAAGCCTGTCATACTCTTTACGTAAATCACGAAGGTCGCCTGTCCTGCAAAACGTCTCATAGTATTCCTCGAAAGCATCTGTCACGGAAGCCGCAACCTTAGCCCTCGAATAAGACCGTCCGCCCTCTATATACATGGAAGTCGCCGTATCTCTTATTTCCTCAGGAAAGCTCTCATTATTTACATTTATACCGGTGCCTATTATGACCTCATGGATATAGTCAGGCTCCGCCGTCATCTCGGTTAGGATGCCTACCAGCTTCTTTCCGTTCACTACGATATCATTAGGCCACTTTATCCTAACCTCAAGTGATGACTCTTCCCGTATGCCCTTAGCCGCTGCCATCGCCATTATGAGAGTCATCATGGGCGCTATGTCAGGGGAGAAATCAGGACGGAGCAGATAACTCATTGCTATATTCACTCCGGCGGGAGTCTCCCAGCCTCTGCCTCTCCTGCCCTTGCCCTTTGTCTGTATATCGGCTATAGCGACAAGCCCTTCCTTTGCTCCTCTGCCTGCCCTGCGCTTTAACTCGTCATTCGTGCTGTCTATTTCATTAAAGAATAAAAGCTCACGTCCCAGCCACTTCGTATGAAGATATGATCTTATTGACTTCTCGCCGAAGGCATCGCTCTCATCCGCTACCCTATAGCCCCTTCCGGTAACAGCCTCTACCTGCACGCCTTCGCCTCGCAGCCGCTCTATCTGCTTCCATACGGCATTCCTGGAGATGCCCATAGCATCGGCTATCTCCTGCCCTGAGACATAATCATTCTTTTCTTTGAGATACGTTAAAAGATCCAAGGTCTTATAATCCCCTGCGCCATCAATCCGCCTGCCATGCATATCAAAGCAGGCACCAGAAATGCGACCGTGAAATATTTGCCTGATACGATGCCTCTTACTATATTCGATGCGAACATGGCGGCTCCCGCATAGAAAACAAAGGCAAGCAAGGTGTCAGAACCGCCTATTATAACTATTATCGTAAGAGATATGACTGCTACAGCAAATATGAGAGTAATAAGGTCTATTAAGAACTTGGGATTCTTCTTATCAAATCTCATATTGCCGCTTCCTCAGATCTCCCAGTCGTCTGATAAGGTCGCCGCCATGACCGCTTTTATCGTGTGCATTCGGTTTTCTGCCTCATCAAATACAGGCTTGTCATACGCCTTAAATACCTCATCCGTGACCTCCATGCAGGTAAGCCCGAACTTCTTATTTATCTCCCTTCCTATCTCCGTATCAAGGTCGTGAAAGGCGGGAAGGCAGTGCATGAAGATCGCATCCTTTGCGGCGTTTCTCATCACATCCATAGTTACTCTGTAAGGCGTAAGATCCTCTATCCTCTCCTCCCACACCTCGTCAGGCTCACCCATAGATACCCATACGTCGGTATATACCGCATCGACATCCTTAGTCCCCTGCATGACATCTTCCGTAAGGACTATCTCAGCACCCGACTCATCAGCCCATTTACGGCACTGCTCTACGAGAGCCGGATCCGGGAAATATTTCTTCGGAGCGACGGCATGGAAATTAAGACCGAGCTTAGCGCAGCCTATCATAAGCGAATTTCCCATATTATATCTGGCGTCACCCATGTAGGCTAAAGTCCTTCCCTTAAGGCTGCCGGAATGCTCCCTTATAGTCAGCATGTCCGCCAGTATCTGCGTGGGGTGGTACTCATTCGTAAGGCCGTTCCACACAGGCACTCCGGCATGCTCCGCAAGATTTTCCACTATCTCCTGCCCGAAGCCCCTGTACTCTATGCCGTCAAACATACGGCCGAGTACCTTCGCCGTATCCTCTATGCTCTCCTTCTTTCCTATCTGCGAGCTTTTCGGATCAAGGTATGTAGTCCCCATACCAAGGTCATGAGCGGCGACCTCAAAGGATGACCTCGTCCTAGTGGATGTCTTCTCAAATATAAGCGCTACATTCATGCCCTTCAGCTTATCATGCAGGACATGCTCCTTCTTAAGCTTCTTAAAATACGCCGCAAGATTGATAAGATAAGTTATCTCCTCCGGCGTGAAATCCTTAAGCGTCAGAAAATTCCTTCCCTTTAGTGAAATCATTTAGTCCAAATCCTCACTCTGTGTCTCGATATCATCTATAATGGCTTCCGTCGCCGCAGCCGCCTCTATGCCACCGACTCCCGTATCGGGGTGGATGCACGGGTCTGTCTCCGGAGCAGGCTTCACCCTCTCGCTGTCGTCTACAGGTGTCGAATTTCCTACGCCCAACGCCTCCGCTGCCACTCCGAGTGTCTCCACGACTGCCGAAATATCAGACGGCATGAATATCTTCGTAGCCCTGCCGTCAGCTACATCCTTAAGTGCTTCTATTCCCTTAAGCCTCAGTACGCCCTCGGTAGGGGTTGCCTTATTAAGCATTGAGACGCCCTCTGCCTCTGCCTCGTATACGAGCTTCTTGGACTTTGCCCGGCCCTCAGCAAGAGCTATCTGAGCGTCCCTCTCTGCCTCTGCGGCAAGTATCTTCGCCTTCTTATCTCCCTCTGCCCTTGCGACGACCGCCTCCTGATGTGCCTGAGCCTCAAGGACGGTCTGCCTTCTCTCGCGCTCCGCTCTCATCTGCTTCGTCATTATCATCTCTATTTCTTTAGGCGGAGCGATATTCTTTATCTCAACCCTCGTAACCTTGATCCCCCAAGGGTCGGTAGCATCGTCAAGTATAGACTGCATCTTGGCGTTTATCTGATCGCGCCCCGTAAGAGTCTGGTCAAGCTCCATCTCACCGATTATATTCCTCAGAGTGGTCGCCGCGAGATTCTGAAGACCTGCTATGGGATGCTCGACTCCGTAAGCGTACAGCTTCGGATCGAATACCTTACAGAATACGACCGAGTCTATCTGCATCGTGACGTTATCCTTTGTTATGACGGGCTGCGGCGGGAAGTCGAGCACCTGCTCCTTCAAGGACATCTTGACTGCGACCCTCTCTATGAAAGGCACCTTCACATGGATGCCCGCCGTCCACGTAGTCTTATATCTTCCAAGTCTCTCGATTACATACGCCTCCGCCTGCGGGACTATGCGCACGTTAACTGCTACGAGTACCACTATCAAGAATAAAAGAATGATCAAAAAAACTTCCATACTCATACCTCCTGTAATAATTGATGAGTTAGTACGAAATATATTATATCATCAGTAAGCTCGAAAAACACCTACTTTAATAAAACAGAACCATAACGAAATCAACTATGATTACTATGTTGACAAGAGATTAGATATAATAGCGCATAAGCGTCCACAATACGGACGCTTATGAGCTATAATTTTGTCAGAATTACCTTACTGTGCAGACTCCGCAGGTCTTTTACCAAGCGTCACTGATACCTCTTCCTCATTATATCCGCCCTCGGATTGTTTCTTTATCGTAATCTCAACAGTCGTGCCTGCCTCGTAATACTGCATCAGATTCTTTAAGTCTTCCATGGAGCTGACTGACTGTCCGTCAAACTTTACTATGACATCGCCCCTTACTATGCCCGCCTTATCAGCGGCAGAGCCCGATTCCACTGTGCCACATATATTCCCTCAGGTATATCATAAGTCTCAGACACATCTGATGACACATCCACTCCGCCGATACCCAGATAAGACTGATTATTCTCGGAAGCCTTAGTCTTCGTCTCCTTATTCATAAGGTCGTCTATTATCGGCTGCACCGTGGATATAGGTATCGCATAGCCCATGCCCTCGACTATCGTGCCATTTGAAAGCACCTGACCGGCTTTTGCCTCATTTATACCTATTAGCTCACCCTTCATATTAAGCAATGCGCCGCCTGAATTTCCGGGATTTATAGCCGCGTCTGTCTGAATAAGCTCATGCGTGCCGTTTGAAAGCTCCGCCTCTCTTCCCAATGCGCTTATTATGCCTGTAGTAGTGGACTGCCCATAGCCCATGGCATTTCCAATCGCAACTACCTGCTCACCGACCTGAAGCTCATCAGAATCACCAAGAGTCGCAACCTTTATATTGTCGGCGGTATTGCCCGAAAGAGAATTCTTCGCCACCGCTATGACAGCTATATCGGCATCCTCATCCTGCCCCTTAAGATTAGCCTCTGCCACATTACCGTCAACAAACTGCACCGAAAGCGTCGTCGCATCCGATATCACATGCTGATTAGTCACTATAAGCAGCTCATCGTCATTCTCGCCGACTATTATTCCTGAGCCTGCGGCTTCGCCTGTCCTTTCAATGGTCTGCCCCCACCATGTCTGCCCCTTGACTGTCATCGCATTCGTAATGGCAACTACCGATGGCATCACTGTCTCTACAACCTGTGAAACGCTCTGTGTCCCTTCCTTCGTCGTGACAATTGTTTCCTTCACGGGCTCTGATTCGCTGCTCTTCGCCTTGGTTGTAACGGTCTTTACTGACTCTGACGCCGTCTCTTTAGCATCCGCTATGGTCTGAACTGCCTCATCAAGCCCCGTAAGCCTGTATACTCCATAGAAGGCTCCTGCTGCCGATCCGCCAAGTAGCACACCTATGACGATCGCCGCTATCGCACGCTTCCAGAAGCCCTTCTTCTTTGCCTTTCCGGGTTTCGGGGCTTTATTCATGTTTGAGTTGAAGTTCGGCGTCCTGTAGGTCGCATCCTGATAGGAAGTATAATGCGGTCTTCCCTGTGGATTTCCGTATGAAGCAGAGTTATTATATCTATATGTTCCGCCATAGCCTGTGCTTCCTGTTCCTGTGTTACCGTTCATACCGCTGCGTCCGGCCGAATCCTGCCCCATGTTCATACCGCCAGAAGTCCTTCTGTAATCATCACTTCCGCCGTCTGCCTTAGCCTCCTCATATTCATTCGCTGAATTAGTTCCCGAAGAGCCTACATTAGCATAACCGGTACTGTAGCCATCATTATGTCTCTCATCTTTATTGTAGTCATCGTATATCATATTCTTTGCCTCCTGGATCAGTTTTTACTTATATGCAATAAGCCCACAGCAAAACCTCTCTGCCTGCCGTGATGATTATATTTATACTATGGAAGTGTGACTGAAATGTGAAGAAAAAAGAATAAAATTGTGTTTCATACATCTTCTTCGATTACCTGCATCTCCAGATAATCAAAGTGTACCTGCTCTATGAAGCTGTCCTGATAGAAACGGCACTTTGCGTTCCTCTTGAAGTCGGCTATGTTCACATCAAGCCATATCGGAACTGAAAGATCCATGTCCTTACAGGCTGTCTCAAGAGCACGCATTACCTTGTGAGTTCTGGTGTCATCAGCGTAATCCGAGACTGTCTCGTCTGCAATCATTCGGTTATCCTTGAATTGCCTTAACCATATCCTCATTTATGATATGCTCAGAAGGCTTTCTTCTTTTTGGGTCTTATAAATTCTATCTTATTATTCTTCTCGCCCAGATTCTCGCCGTAAAAGGTCTGCGTCTTAAGCCAGTCCCTCATGGCGATGCCCGAGAGCACTCTTACTTCATCCCCCAGACCGTAAAGCTCTACCTTGCCGTCACTTATATCCGTGCTGTCCAAAGCCCACAGATGGCTAGAGGACGATAGCGTAGCGTACTTTGCATTAGCCGGTATGCTGTTACCCGCATCAAGCCACTCCTGCACCTCCCGGTCCAGTTTATACGTAGTCGCATCGTCGGAAGCCGCATTTGTAGTATCAGTAGTCTCCGCAGCAAGCGCAGCCGTATCCTCGCTGCCATAAATGCCCAGTATAATAAAAGCCGCCCCCAGCATTAATCCTGCTATTCTCTTATTTATCCTCATATCCCTGACCCCCTCAAAGCAAATCAGCCCATGCCGCCCGAAAATGCAATATATGATTCTCTTTCTGACAGAGATAATATTTTCGTGACGAACTGTTTTAAGTATACCACAAACGCCTCAATGAATAAAAGCCTATAAGCAAACTCTAACCAACTAATATTTTACACTAACAAGCAAACTTGACAGAAGCATCCAGGAGCAGATACAATATTACAGTAAAACGTACGCATTTTAGTACTTTATATGCGGAGTTAACGGATGATTATAGCCAGACAGATGGATGTTAGAGCCAATATAAAAAAATACTTCGATATCGCATATCACGGCGAAGCTGTCGTTGTCCCGCGGAAACAGGATAGAAACGTGGTCATCATATCCGAAGCCGAATACAGGCTGCTTGAACAACTCAAAAGAGCCTCCGCTTATAACGATCTGCTGACAGATGGAATCGGCAAAAAGGGAAAAATCTCAGTTTCCGCAAAAGAAAACGTAAAAGCTCGAAACAAAGAAAAATTGTCTGTTATAAAAAATCTTAAAGACGACTGGAACGGCAACGGCGCCCCCGCTTTCTCGGATGAGCTTATCGCAAAAATATCAGATCTTATCGATGAGCTTATGATACAGCCTGAGATATTTCCTACAGCTCTAGGCACCATTCAACTGGAATATGATAATTCCGGACACGACCACATGGAGATAGAAATAGGGCTTCAGGATGAAGCTGAGATTTTCATCGTGAATTATAATGGCAAAGAATCATTTGAAAATATTACAGTATCAACGGCTGCTATTAATGACAGGATAAAAGATTTTTATGGATAACTCGTTTAAGAACGACGAAAAATTATATAGAGCAGTATACCCGCCTAATATATCAAGTATGTATTGGAAATCAGACGGCTCTGTATCATCTGCAGCTTTTGCTGACCCTAATGGGCTGTCCGTAGAAAGGGGGTATTATCGAAAAGATGAAGATGTAGTCAGTGCAATGCAGATGAGATTCACCGGTAGCATAATCCGTGTTTATGTCAAAAACTGCAGGGATATCGGCGCAGAGGTAAGATACCTTCCCTCAAATAATAGCCCATATCATAGCGAGATACACGGAAGCGCCACCACTCCCCTGTTATCCAAAACCCAACGCAGATACCTGGCAGAGAAAGCTTCAATTATCTTGTCTTCCCTATAACTCTAGCCAGCTTCCCCATTCATATAAACATTCTTCAGGAGTCAGCTTCATAAAACCTCCTGTCGGAACAAATGTAAATTCCGAGAAATATATTTTTCCATTTATATTATAAAGATCAATTCTTACGAATTTGAAATCCCCACTCAGATCCCTGGCTATCGCTTTCATTCTCTCAAATCCATCTGGTTTCTCTGCTATATGCTGACTATTCTGATGGCCCTCTAACCGGACATCAAGATGTTTCCAATCCATATCATAATAATCATAATACTTATCGTACTCACCATTTTCACCCCAAGATGAAAGATACATTACTTTAGGTTCGCCATTAAAACAATAAAACTTATATGTATTGATTCTGATGCCTAGATACTCATCTACTATTATCCTGTGCTTTACATCTTTATACTGAAGCTCTCCCCATTCACGCCAATAATCCTCTTTTAACCATCTATTCAGTGTCTGTATAGTCTTATCTGTTTCAAGTTTGTTTTTATCGTCGCATATTATGTTGTATCCGCTTCCATGGGTACACTTCACTATAAATTTATCCGGAAGATCTTTCCAATTTATTTGTCTGGCATCTGTATATAAACCGTAATTCTGTGGAAGCAGATCAGCGTATCCTTTATTTGTAAGATATTCCCTACAGCCATATTTGTCTACACATTGAAATATTGTCGGATTATTACAATACTCAGTCAGTTTCAAGAACTGTATCTTTTCGTTGATATCTTTAGGATTATCAAGATCGGGAATCCTCCCAAAATTACGGTAAAACAGCAATATCGTTCCTATTAATGGAGATATCGTATTTACTGAAATTCTTATAGTCCTGAATATTTTTTTATACATCAGAATTATCATAGACATACCCATTTTTCCGGCCATATCCGTTCATCAAGTTTACTTTCTTTTCCCGGATACCACTTAGAAGGGTGCAACACTATTTTATTATCATTATTATTCAACCATGCAGCCCAAGCAGAAAATGTACTGTTCGCCACAATGTTATATTTGCATGCGCTCATTGCGCATAAGTCAAACAGAGCATCATCCCTCTCTATAAATGTTATATCTTTTCCATATATTTTTTTGCAGTACCTGATATCATTTGAAAAACAATAGAATCTCGGATTACATATTTTACGTTGCATATATTCCATTGCTTCATCATAATATGATCGTGGCAAATCAATCCCCAATTTTACGTAATCACCTCTGCGAACATGAATACTGACCGAATTTACAGTTTTTATCTCTCGAAGAAGGGGGTCGTCTTCATACTTATTCTCTAAAGATAATGTCCTTAACAAACCTTCTCTTTGCTCTTCGGCGAATAAGAAAGTTGACCAATATCCCTCTATGACACCTCTATTGACATTAAGAACATCCGCCTCATAGCCCTTTCCTTTATCAAAATACTTTAATTCATCATACCTTCCAATTTTTCTATAACAATAAATCTCCGCTTTTTCCATCAGGTTAAGGTAGTCCGCATTGACATTAAAGTACTTCTCCAAGTAATAATCTCTTTTATCAATATCAGGCATATTCTGGTGTCTATAGAACCCTATATCTAATTTGGCTCTCTTTCCATGTGCCAACAGATACCTATACAATGCATACCCAAACAGCTGATTCCCCAAGCCACCCACAATTCTAATAGCTAACATTCGTTGTATATAGCTCCCTATATTTAAATAAATAAACCCAGCACATAGGATTAATAATCCCCCATGTCCGCTTGACCTTTAAGCTCCTGAAAAAAAGAGTATAAGGATTATCGCTCTTTCTTATAGCTGTAAGCCACCATCTTATAGTTTCATAACGAAAATATCTTTTTTCGTATATATTGCTTTTATTATTCGCTGCTTCCAGTTTATTTATTACGTCATTCAAAAGCAATAGGTCAATCTTATCATTAAAATCATATAATTTAAGGAACTCTTCCTGCTCTTCTGTAGAAAAGTCTGCCCCCAGCATTTTCACCTGCTTCATCCTGACATAGTGGTCGCAATTTTTCTGCTCTGCCCTATATGCTTTAGACACTTGTCCATCATGCTCTCGGTATCTCAATAAAATCCTTGGGATTACCTTAATATCCCCATACCCTGCACAATCTGTCCATAACGCATAATCCAAAGCATACTTTATATTCTCATCATATTTAAGATTATTATCATGCAACACACTGCCCCTTATCATCGTTGTAGGATTTGCCAAATTAATATTTCCGGATAATAATCTTATACATATTATCGCTCTGGGAATATTATTCTTTAAGAATGTATAAATATGACCATCCCCTACACGCTCGCATGCCGTACCACACACAACCACCTCTGGATGATTATCCATATAGTCTATCTGCAACCTAAATCTATCCGGCATTGCAATATCATCGCTATCCATTCTGGCAATATATTCACCTTCGGCTATTTCTAATGCTCGGTTAGATGAAACAGAAACTCCGAGGTTTTTTTCATTCCTGATTATTTTTATCCGAGGATCCTTAAATTCTTTTACACAGTCCAGGCATCCCTCATAAGACCCATCATCAACTATGATGAATTCAAAATCTGAAAACGACTGCTGCAATATACTTTTTACAGAAGCTTGTAAAAACTCTTCTTTCGTATTGAACACAGGCATTATTACAGACAGCTTCATTTACGTAATTCCTTCACTTCGTTTTACCGATAATATTCGCATAACAATCGAGATATTGAGATAGTATCTTATTTACATCATATTTTTCTTTTGCATACTGTCTCACAGACAAATACTTCAAGAAATCCTCCGGTTTCTCTTTATTGAGTATCCTCTCTGCCATGCCTGCGGCATCCTGTGGTCTTTCTATATCAAATAGACACTCTCTGCCATAGGTTCCAACGATAGATGATGTTCCACCAACGTCGGAGGCTAATATTGGCGTGCCAATCAGCATTGCCTCCGCAATAGAATTCGATGAATTCTCAACTACCGAAATATTCAGATAAAGATTCGCCTTTAAAAGCTGTTCCTTTATTTCAGCCGGACCTAATCTGCCCAGATAAGTTATATTTTCATTCAATCCATATTCGTTTATAAGAGTGCTTAAGTATTTTTCATAGGAATTCTGTCTCATAATCTCTTGGATATTATGACTTCTGGCATCCCTTCCTGTAGTATACAGATGGATATTCGGATGCTTTTTTTTCAGTATGCGCATTATCTCAATAGCGTTATGCATGCCTTTTATCGGGTAAGATGCTTCTGACATGAAAATGCGACCTTTATCGCATCTCGTATATGACCACTCTTCACCCTCATAAAAATCAGGTCGCATTATCTCATCGCAAAAAAAATACTCGGCATCAGGGTTTATCTCTCTCACGCTTTCTTTATCCCAGTCAGTTCGACCTATTATATAATTACTTTTTCTTATTAAGTCCTTTTCAAACTCTCCCCTTTTTAAAAAATTTTTCTTTTGTTTAAGAATATTATCATTTCGTATTAAATCATGAAATGTATATGATTTTATTACTTTATATGGTAGCCCTTCCGTATATTTTTTAGCACATTCAGATATTAAACCTTGTATAGAAACTACTGCGGGAACTATGTTCTTAGACGCATCAAGCATTTCAGAAGAAAATACATATTCCGTTCCCCATATATGTACCAGATCCGGACGTTCTTTAGCTAAAATATTCTTAAAGAAAATATATCGCTTTTCATTGTAATTTGTTTCAATCACTTTGGGTGCATAAAAGCTATACCACGTACACCGTTTGTTTCGTCCTTTTTGCTTTATTCTGTTACCAGACGCATATATGCTTACAAAATCAATATTATCATCCTTTATAAATGCATCAGAAAGCACTCTGAGCCACTTCCCCTGATCAGTGCAAGCCACATTTAATTGATTCGCCACGTATGGAAGTATCTTGCTTGTAAGCCACAATATTTTCACAATCAGTCTCCTATAAGAATCCTTATATATGGGGTAAAACTATGCCACAAAGCCTGTCTTAATCCGAAGTTCTTATTAATATAATAAAACCATTCCTTAAAAGGCAGTCCCTTAGGTGAATGTTTTAAGCAAAGACGCCTGTATATTGAAAGGTCCGAATCCCTCCATGTTCCATAAACCTCGTTACTCTTACAAAGCCCTACATAAAAATCTGTCATCAAGGTTTTATATCCCCGTCTTTTAAGTTCAAAACAATAGTCATAATCTGCCATTGAATGGGAGTAATGTCGGTCGAATGCCCCCATCACCTTGAAAATGCTATAAGGAATTAAAAAAGCATTCATATCTGCTACATCACATATTAAGCTATCTGAATCTATGTCTATTCTTTTGGTTCTGAATCTTTTGGTGTCATACAGCAATCCACCATGTGTTATTGCTCCGCTTTCATCACACGTTGCTCCGACAATACAGCAGTTCTTATTTTCTCTTGCTATTGCCAGCATTTTTTTTATCACTTCCCCAAAAAAATCTACATCATCATTCACTAACAGTAAATAATCTCCAGCTTTTAATTGATTCTGCAGATGTTCCATAGCAAGCCTCATCCCGCCTGCCCAGTATAATGTGCCGTCTCCTTGGATAAGTTCCAGTTCCCTCTGTCTCTCCCTGGCAAATCCCTTAAGCATCTCTCCGGTGCCATCCGTGCTGCCGTCATCTACTGCCACATATCTGATATTGAAGCCCGGATCATCCAAGGAATTTACGCATTTTCTTGTAGCATCTATTCTGTTATGACAGGTAAACAGCACCGTTATATCCAAAATAAAGCCTCACAGAAGTAACGATATATAATCGCTTATCTCCTTAAAATCCACTTCCATCTCGCCGCCTGATATGCATATCGGGACTTTGTCATCGAAGGTGTAAAGGTGGATCATGTCTTCCACCATATCATGCACTGTGACCCTCTCCCGCTCTATGTCCACTATCCAATATTCCCTGACCTTAGCTCTTGCGTAACGCTCATGCTTTATGTAATAATCTTTCTTTTTTGAGGATGGGGATATTACCTCGATTACAAGATCAGGGGCACCGTCTATCCTTTTCTTCGATATTTTCGATCTGTCGCATACCACGAAGACATCCGGCTCCACTATCGTCTTATCATCGTCAAAGTCAAGCTTTACGTTGCAGGGAGCCACGAAAGGCACACAGTCTTTTCCTGACCTCGCAATCAGATCAAGCAATAAAGCATGCAGCTTTCCTACAATCATCTGATGTACGGTGGTAGGCTCTGCCATATCGTATAAAACGCCGTCTATAAGTTCCATCCTCTGATCCTCGGGAAGCTTCTCAAAATCGTCTACAGTATACTCCCCCTGCTTCTTACCTCCGAGATATTCGGCATAAGTAGTTTCCGGCTCCCTCACCATATTCAAGCCATCTATATAATCGTTGTTCATACTTCTGCCTCTTTCTTCCTTGCTTTGCTACAACTTATCCTTCGCAATATCCTCTGCATCCCTGCCACATTGAGATTACGAACCCCCCTCTTAATAAAGCTTGAATAATACCTGTAAAAATCTCTGCATATCCTCTCATCAGGCGCAAGGTGTTCAAGCTTCACCTTTTCTCCATAAATATGCGGGTTGCTGTTCATATTCTCCGGCTTCGGTGCATTCGTACCGCTGCCGTCATAGCCTGAGTTAAAAATAAAAGACCTCACAGGATACACCGTATACTTATTCTGCAGGCTCTGTGACAGGCACCATCTTATAGCCCATGAATCAACAAGACCCATCCTCTGATCCTTAAGTATCCTGGTCAGATCCCTTCCGCCCCGCTCAAAATTCTTTCGCAAGGTCTTATCAGACATGACTTTATCATATCCTTTTATATCCCAGTCAACACTCTCCCACCTGTCCGACCAGGTGCCCCAGCCGTAGCTGCTTCCTCTGTAACTGTAGTAAACATCATGCCCGTATCCTGTAAAATCTCCTATCGGCTCACTGAAGCCCGTGACCGACCATATATCCTCATCCCCCTCATAAAAATCAAGCGCCTCATTCATGAAATCAAGAAAATCCGCCGCGACGATAAGATCATCCTCTAGCACTATCACCTTACCGTATCTTTTATTCACTTCCGACACGCCTGATATTACATTCCCTGCAAGCCCTAAATTATCCTCACGTTTTATTATGCTTAAACTCTTGAAGCCATACTCCTTCTCAAAGGAATCTAGGCACATCCTGACCTGCCTGACTGCATCGCTGTCATTCTCTCCTTTAGCACCATCGGAATAAACAAAAACCTCCGTCTCCTCATGTCCGTCACACATAAGCAGCGAATCAATGCACGACTTTATTTTATCCGCCCTGTTATATGCGAATACGACCACAGGCGCCTTTTCATTCAATGAGTCTACCATAAAATTAATTATACGATTTCTTCCTTATTATTACAAAGTATGTGTGAAATATCCGTGAATCGTCTTGAAGAAAAAAACCATCAATGCTATGATTCAATCCATGCAGTTTACTTTTACCATAGCATAATATGATGCTAGGGTCAAAAGGTACAAATCCGATTGTGCTTGCACAAATAGGATTTGGAACTTGTGACCCGCCCGAACATGAGGAAGTAGCAATTTGCGTAGCAAATTAGCGGATTCCGAATGGACGGAGCATGGC
>JAFTAP010000025.1 GCA_017455525.1 Lachnospiraceae bacterium | reverse complement strand
GATCAAGGGCGTGAAGGCCGGCAAGGCAAAAGTGACCATCACGACGAAGAATGGCGGCAAGGACGTCATAACCGTGACGGTCAAGTAAGAAACGACAACATCCTAGATCTGATATTCCATGTAGGTACGCAGCAGGCATCAGAAGATGCCGCTGCGTATCTTTCATTGCCGGGAAATGACTTTCTGAATGCTAAATCGGAATTGCATTCATATATATTCCCAACAAGAGTGCTATGCACAGATAATTTTGGCTTGTTAACTAAAAAAATATTCAAAGTCCGAAAAAACGGGCAAAAATATGTTGCAATAAAGTTCTATATGAAAGACAATAATTTATAATACCTAAATTAAAGTCAGCGTGAGAACTATAAAAAATGAATGAGAGAATTATCTGGTCAATAATTGAAAATGGATTGGAGTCTAATAAATGATAGCAGTAAACGAGACAGGTTTTTTGCCTAATGCGGTGAAGCTCGCTATAAGCGATAAGGATGGAAGCTTCTATATCATAGACGACAATGAAAGAAAGAGGCTTGATATCGGTGTCGCCGTAATAGAGTCAGGATTTGATGAGACAGCGGGGAGCGATATATACAAGCTTGACTTTTCAGGCGTGAGCGAGCCGGGGATATACCATATAGAATCCGAGGACGGCGAGAAATCCGCTGTATTCAAGGTGGAGCCTCATGTTTATAAAACGCTTAAAAATTCACTGCTGAAATTCTTTTATTTCCAGAGATGCGGCTGTGAGCTGCCAAGGAAATATGCAGGTCCCTTTGAGCGGGGGGCGTGCCATCTTGAGGCGGTGCGTATGCTTGAAGAGCCATGTCACAAACCGGAAGATAGATCGAATAATGAAGAAAATAAGGACCAATACGCAGAGGGCGAACAGGATAAGGCAGATGACAGCAGAGTATTTATAAAAAAAGGCTGGCATGATGCCGGAGACTTTGGCAGATATTCAAGCGCAGGGGCAGTTGCGGTTGCCCATATGCTCTATGCTTATGAGCTATTCCCCGAGGCGTTTAAGGAGCTTGTGAATATACCCGAATCAGGCAACGGCATCCCGGACATCTTGAATGAATGCCGCTATGAGCTTGAATTTCTAAGCGAGATGCAGGATGAGGACGGCGGAGTGCATCATAAGGTGACGAGCGAGGTCTTTTGTGATTTCATCATGCCGGAGGACGATAAGAGCGAGCAGATATTATTCCCCGTGACTTCTATGGCGACAGCGGACTTTGCAGCAGTCATGTGCGTAGCATCAAGGGTTTACGAGGAATATGATCCGGCATTTGCGAGGGATTGCATGCATCAGGCTTATCTTGCGGGAAAATGGCTTATCGGGCATCCGGAGAATACTGACTTCCATAATCCCGCAGGCTGCAATACGGGAGAATACACCGACACTTGTGACCTTGATGAGAGAATGTGGGCTTTCGCGGAGCTTCTGAGGACGGATTACGAAGCAAAGAATGAAGGCGACCGCTCCATGATGGCAGCGGCTTCTCAGAGAGAGACACGGCAGGACAGGTATCTGGCACAGCTGTATCTGGCGTTTGATTTATATGAGAAGGAACATCCGCACTCCGACGGAAGGAGCGCAGATGATGGCTTCGGCTGGCAGGATGTGTCAAGCCTGGCTGCATTGGCGGTTACTTTCGATCCTATGAACCGGGCAGGGACAGAGCTTCGGGACAGGATGACGGATATGCTGAAAGACAGGGCAGACGCTTTTGTTGCCATGCAGGAGGAGGGCTGTCCGCTTGCGATGGAGAAGCAGGACTTTGTCTGGGGGAGCAATATGGTCGTATCAAACCGTGCGGACGTACTTATTCTAACGAGCCTTGCGCTAAGGCACAGGATAGAGCTTGCGAATAAGGGCATAGAAGCATCCGATACGCTAAATATCAAGGTCATAGAGCTTTCGTATCATGATAAATCAGAGGAAGATATCGGGCTTACCGAGGATGAGATCAGCGCTATGGAGCTTGACATAGAAGTGTATGAGGAGGCGGCATTAAATCAGATACACTATATACTTGGGATGAACGCTATGGATACTTCATATGTCACGGGCTTCGGGGAGCGTGCATTTAAGAACCCGCATAACAGAGTCACCTTTGCGGATAATGTAACAAGGCCTGTTCCCGGCGAGGTGTCCGGAGGTCCCTGTACCCTGCTTGCTGATGATGAAATAAAGAAAACGGCAAATGAAAATACTCCCGCTCAGAAGTGCTATGTCGATCACTATATGAGCTATAGCACTAATGAGGTAACGATATACTGGAACTCATCAATGCTTTTTGCGACGGCGTACTTCGACCGATAGGCGGAGCGACATTCGGAAAGACGGGACATATAAATATGAAAGAATATACATCAGTAAATGAAGCCATACATGATATATGTGGGGAAGAAGTGTCTATAGAAAAGACGCTTTCGGTATCGGGCGGTGATATCAATGACGCATACGCATGCATACTGTCTGACGGCTCGAAAATCTTCATGAAATCAAACCGCAGGGAAAATATAGATTTCTTCCGTAAGGAAGCAGAGGGGTTATCTGCAATCAAGGATACAAGCACGATAAAAACCCCTGACGTGTTGGGGATTGGAACAGATGGAAACCGTTCTTACCTGCTTTTAAGTTTTATTAAGTCCAAAGGAAAAACAGCAGATTTTTGGGGGAATTTTGGCAGAAAAATGGCAGAGCTTCACTCTGCTCCGGCAGATAAGTATGTTAAATATGCGGGAGAAGAAGCAACGCAGAAAAGAGGATTGAATAAAGATGCTAATAATGGCAGCGGTCGGTTCGGGTTTATTCACGACAACTATATAGGCGCGGGCTATCAGGTGAACGAGCCAAGGGAGATGTGGATTGTATTTTTCAGAGAATGCCGGTTAAAACCGCAGATTGAGAGGGCTGAAAGATACTTTGACGGTACGGCTGTGAAGAAGATAAACAGGCTGATGGAAAAGCTCGATAACTATCTTATAGAGCCCGAAATGCCGTCTTTACTACATGGCGACCTATGGTCTGGAAATTATATGACAGGAGATGACGGTGAGGCATGGCTTATAGATCCTGCGGCTTATGTAGGACATGCAGAGGCAGACATAGCGATGACGGAGCTTTTCGGGGGATTTCATAAGGACTTCTATATAGCATATAATGAAGCGAAGCCCATGCAGCCGGATTATGAGGACAGGAAAGAGCTATATAATCTCTACCATCTGCTTAACCATCTGAACTTATTCGGCGGAGGCTATCTGTATTCCGTGCAGCGGATAATCGACAGGTATGCATAGGATTGACACATAAATCTTATTGCCTGCCTTTCCTAAAAGTCTTATAATAATATTCGTATCCGGTTCCGGGAGGACGGCGATCGACAGTGCGGTGATCCGGTTGGGAATCTATGATAACAGATCAGATTTGTATAAACCGATAAGATACGCACTTGATAAATAGTTATGGTGCGATAGGGCTGGTTTGCAATCGGGTTAGCGCACGGTCTATCGTCGGGTCAGTTTCTGGAGCAATCATATAATAGAAGAATCCCACAGAAGACATGACCGCCGGATACGGATTTATTATAGTGCATCAGTTCTCTTGAGGACTGCCGGCTGATCTGCCTGGTTTTACGGATTATTGACAGCAGGCTTCATGGATCGGAGAGAACATATTTTTATATCTATAATAAATTATTTAGGAGGAAAGAAGTATGGTAAGTAACATCCCAAAGGCAAAAGTCGGTATCGTGGCTGTCTCAAGAGACTGCTTCCCTGCAGAGCTTGCGACGAACAGGAGGAAGGCTCTCGTAGAGGCTTACACGAAGAAGTACGACAAGGACGACATCTATGAGTGTCCTGTCTGTATCATCGAGAGTGAGACCGACATGGTAGCGGCGCTTGAGGACGTAAAGAAGAACGAGTGCAACGCTATAGTCGTATATCTTGGAAACTTCGGACCGGAGATATCTGAGACGCTTCTTGCAAAGCATTTCGACGGTCCTTCAATGTTCATTGCAGCAGCAGAGGAGAGTCAGGATGACCTCTTTGACGGCAGAGGCGATGCATACTGCGGTATGCTGAATGCAAGCTACAACCTTGCTCTTAGGAATACGAAGGCTTATATCCCGGAGTATCCTGTAGGCGATGCTGATGACTGTGCAGATATGATACATGATTTTCTTCCTATAGTAAGGGCGGTAGTCGGTCTTAAGAACTTAAAGATCATATCCTTCGGGCCCAGACCTCAGAATTTCCTTGCCTGCAACGCTCCTATCAAGCAGCTTTACAATCTTGACGTTGAGATCGAGGAGGAATCAGAGCTTGACCTTTTCGAGTCATATCAGAAGCATGCTGATGACAAGGACGGCATCGAGGCTATAGCTAAGGATATGGCGAAGGAGCTCGGACAGTCTGATGTCAATGATACCCTGAGGAAGCTTGCGCAGTATGAGCTTACGCTTAAGGACTGGGTGAAGGAGCACATGGGCTACAGGAAGTATGTTGCGCTTACAACAAAGTGCTGGCCTGCTTTCCAGGATATGTTCCGCTTCAATCCCTGCTATGTCAATTCAAGGCTTGCAAAGGAAGGCATACCTGTTTCCTGCGAGGTTGATATCTACGGCGTGCTTTCAGAGTACATCGGCACCTGTATATCAGGCGACGCCGTGACGCTGCTTGATATCAATAACTCCGTACCCAAGGATATGTATAAGGAGTCCATCGAGGGCAAGTTCCCTTATGTGCATACCGACACATTTATGGGCTTCCACTGTGGAAATACCTGTTCTACGAAGCTTTGCAATCCTCATCTTTCATATCAGAGGATCATGGCTCGTACTCACCCGCAGGATTGGTGCGAAGGAACTATGGAGGGTGACATCCAGCCCGGCGATATCACATTCTACAGGCTGCAGTCCACTGCTGACGGCAAGCTCAGGGCTTATCTTGCAGAGGGCGAGGTGCTTCCTGTTGCTACGAAGTCCTTCGGCTCTATCGGCGTATTCGCAATCAAGGAGATGGGGCGCTTCTATCGCCACATTCTCATAGAGAAGAACTATCCTCATCACGGAGCCGTCATGTTCGGACACTTCGGCAAGGCACTCTTCGAGGTTTATAAGTATATCGGAGTGGATCTTTCAGAGATAGGCTACAATCAGCCCGCATCACTTTCTTATCCTTCGGAGAACCCTTACAAGTAAGGAGTTTGATAAAATAAGGGCTTAAGATCGGGGCTGTGTATGTAATAAGTACACAGCTCCGTTTTTTATGGTAAAATTCTTTTATGGCTAAAGATTTCGATATTGAAACAGAATTAAAAAAGCTCCCGAAGTCACCGGGGGTGTATCTGATGCACGATGCGGACGATGTTATTATATACATCGGGAAAGCGGTGAATCTTTTTAACCGTGTCCATTCTTATTTCCGCAAGACCGCGAAATCAGAGAAGATAAAGAGAATGGTGTCGCAGATCGTATGGTTTGAGTACATCTTAACGGACTCTGAGCTGGAAGCCTTAGTTCTTGAAAACAATCTGATAAAGGAGCACCGTCCGAAGTACAATACGATGCTTAAGGACGATAAGACCTATCCTTATATAAAGGTGACGGTGAGCGAGCAGTATCCTCGCATCATGTTCTCACGCACTATGAAGAAGGATAAGGCGAAATACTTCGGACCATATACTTCAAGCTACGGCGTGAGGGAGACTATCGAACTTATAAATAAGATATATAAGCTCCGTACCTGTAACAGGGTCCTGCCGAGAGACAGAGGCAAGGACAGACCGTGCTTAAATTATCACATGAAGCAGTGCTCCGCGCCCTGCCGCAGTGACTTCACGGAAGCGGATGAGGCTGAATATGCGGAGAATGTCAAGGGAGCTTTGGATTTTTTGAACGGACAGTATGAGCCGGTGCTGAAGTCGCTTAATGATCGTATGGAGGCCGCATCGGAGAGGCTTGATTTCGAGAATGCGGCGGCGTACAGGGACTTGATAGAGGCAGTCCGTTCCGTCTCGGAGAAGCAGAAGATCACGGCGCATGACGGCGAGGACAGGGACGTGATCGCACTGAACCGCGACAGAGAAGACGCCGTGGTCGTCATCTTCTTTGTTAGAGAAGGACGGCTTATCGGCAGGGATCACTATGTCTTAAGCCATGTGTCGGAAGATTCGGAGGATGCGGAGGTGCTTAATGACTTTTTAGGGCAGTTCTATACGGGAACGCCATTCGTTCCCAGAGAGATAATGCTTGAGATGGATGTGCCCGACAAGGAAGTGATAGAGAATTTCCTGTCCGATAAACGGGGCAGTAAGGTATCAATTCTTATTCCGAAGATCGGACAGAAGGAGAGGCTCGTGGAGCTTGCTCACCGCAATGCGGGCATCATAATGGAAAACTCCAAGGAGCGTATCAAGCGTGAAGAGGGACGCACGATAGGGGCCGCGAAGGAAATAGCAGGGTGGCTAGGTCTTACCGATGTGAACCGTATGGAATCCTACGATATCTCACATATCTCAGGCTTTGATTCCGTTGGAAGTATGGTCGTCTTCGAGAAAGGCAAGGCGAAGAAATCCGATTACCGCAAGTTCCGCCTTTCCGCAGGCATAGGGAATAACGACTATGAATCTATGAAAGAAGTGTTGACGAGGAGGTTCACGCACGAAGCGAAATCAGAGTATGACAGCTTCAGCAGATATCCCGACCTTATCCTTATGGACGGAGGAAAGGGGCAGGTGCATATCTGTCTTGAGGTGCTGCATAAGCTTGGCATAAATATCCCTGTGGCGGGCATGGTTAAGGACGACAAGCACCGCACGAGAGGCATTTATTTTGAGGATAAGGAAATCCCGATAGACACTCGTTCGGAGGGATTTAAGCTGGCAACCCGTATACAGGACGAGGTACACAGGTTTGCGATAGAGTATCATAGGTCGCTCCGTTCCGTGAGTCAGGTACATTCTGTCCTTGACGAGATACCGGGCATAGGACCGGCAAGGCGTAAGGCGCTGATGCGGCATTTCGGGGATATAGGGAAGATAAAGACCGCAAGTATAGACGAGCTATGCGCAGTGGAGGGAATGAATACTAAGGCAGCGGTGGCAGTGAGCAGCTATTTCAAAGAAAAGCAGGACTCAGGAGCCGTGCAATTATAAATTTATCGTTAGCATATGTTTCCTAAGGCTTTCGAGTCTCTTCTTCAAAGGGATGCGGGACGTGGCTTCGCGGATGTTGTCTTTATTCCATTCGTCCCTAATCTGACAGGCCCCCTACGTCATCTGCCTCAATGCAAGCTCATAGAATCTGCCGTGCTTCTCCATAAGCTCGTCGTAATTTCCTTCCTCTATCACCCGTCCCTTATCCATCACTATGATCCTGTCGCAGCCTGCTATGGTGGAAAGCCTGTGGGCTATCACGATCTTTGTGGCTTCAAGGCTTGAAAGTGTTTCCATGACCTTCGTCTGCGTTGTATTGTCAAGGGCGCTCGTCGCCTCGTCAAAAAATATTATCCTTGGCTTTCCGGCTATCGCACGTGCTATTAGTATCCTCTGCGCCTGACCGCCGGAGATGGTGCTTATTCCCTCACTTATGTGAGTATAAAGCCCCATGGGCATTGCCGCTATGTCGTCTGCAAGCCCCACCTCACGCACGACCTCTTCCACCCGCTCCTTGCTGCAGTTCGGGGCGGTGATCGTTATGTTCTCATATATGGTTCCGCCTATAAGTCCGCCGTTTTGCAGCACCACGCCGAACCTTTTTCTAAGCTCCCTCTTGTCGAGCTCGTCTATGTCCTGTCTGTCGTAATATATCTTTCCAATCTGCGGCCTTTCAAAGCCCATCAAAAGCTTTAAGAGGGTTGATTTTCCGCATCCCGAGGCACCAACTATGCCCACATACTCCCCCGGGGAGAAGTGCAGGTTGATGTCGCTTAATACAGGCTCGCCTGACGGGTCATAGGAAAAGGTCACGTTGTCTATCTCTATGTCGCCCGTCAGCTCGCCCGGTATCATTGCCTCATCCGTGCTCTCAGGCAATGCCTCAAGCACAGGACGGGCCATCTCGTACATGGGCCATGCCTGATTTACCGCAAGGAAGCTCTGCGATAGCTCAAACATTGCTCCGGACAGTGAACCAAATGCCGTGGTGAAGCCCACGAAGCTTCCGATACTAAGTCCCATTCCCTTTCGTATCATAAGGTAATAAAACACGATCGAAAAGATGATCTGCGCCGCTCCCACGAAGGTAGTTACCGTAACCGTCATACGTTCCTTGCGTATGTTTATCTTTCTTGATTCGGTATAATCCGTCAGATATCGTATCAACGCCCTCTCCTCCGATGCACTCATGCGAAGCTTTTCAATCCCGTTTATGAACTGGTACATGCTGGCATTTGCGGCATTGTCGGTCAAGAGCTTTTTCCTTTCGAGCTTTATCTGCCTCTGCCCCAGACAGATCACAAAGATCATCGATACTGCGAGCATTATGATCGCCCGACCTGTGAGTATCTTTGAGTACCCGTACATCCTGAAAATATATAATAATGAAAAAAATGCCGTTAGCACGCTGTTCACAGCATTTTTTGAAAACACCTCGTACATCTGGGATATGTTCATCGTCCTAAGCCCCAGGTCGGCGGCATCGTATTCCCTGAAGAAGCTTTCGGGAAGATTGAAGAGCCTGTCCATCGTCGCGCTCTGGACTGCGTACTTCATCGAGTCCATCGCCCTCATGGTCGAAAGGTTCTTGACGACAGTGAATGAAACATTGCCCAAAGCACACGCAAGAATAACCGCTCCCAGCTGCACAAGCCCGTTATCATTTCCCATGGGTATGAACCTGTCGTATACCAGCGAGTTAAAGAAAGGAATAAGCAGTCCCGTCAGGATACCGATCACCGCAAGCAGCACTATCCTCACGATGTCCGGGCGATATACTTTCTTAAAACCAAAGGCTATGAGCTTTGACAGGGTTATCTTCTCCTCAGGGAAGGGTCTGTAAAACATCATCGCATCGGGGCTGAGACCTTCCGCAAAGTCCTCGTCTACCCTGATAAACCCGGCGCTTTTTGCATCATATGCCCGGTACCTCCCGATCCCTGACGGGAGTATGGCATAGGGATGACCGTCCTCATCCCTGACTGCGATAAACGCCCCCTGATCCTTCCTGTACCAATCCTCCTCAAGGTTGATCTGCCTGATCATGAAGTGCGATATCCTGGCGATGTCATTTATCGTAAATCGCCTGCCCATGCTCTGCCGGATTTTTTCAATCGGCGCAATATGTATGCCCTCCCTTGCGCAAAGGATGGCGGCGCAGTCATAGAGCTCCAGTCCCGTCGGCGCCTCCGTTACTTCATTATGCATGCCCTTTTTTTCAAAGACATCCCTTATCATTTTCAGGGAGCGCTCCCTGGTGGACTCCGCATCCTGCCGGATATTATAGATATGACCCTCTTCTATTACCGAGTGCATGTTGTACAGCTCTATGAGAGCCTCTTCAAGCTCCGCAGAACTTGATAATGAAAGCCCCGCCGCGCCTGCGAATGAAAGTCTTAAATCATCCAGAGAGGATTCGTCCGTCGCCTCGTAATCTACCTCATCGAAGTCGGCCTCATCAAGCGCCACAAAACCAAACCGCCAGGTACCATCCGTCTTTGAATCAACGGCGAGACCCGGTGCCATGTCTCCCTCGGAAACTTCCTTCAGGAAGAGCCTCCGCCCCGGTTTCCCGTCTGAAAAAGGCATGAGGTATACCAGTATGCTCCCCTTCAGCACACGGTAGGCTTTATGGGAGCTTTCGGTAATAAAAACCTCCCCGCCCCATATATGGAATTTTACGTTTTCATTTCCCGTCTTCATCTGCGGCCATGCCTATATTCTGTACCAGTACCTTGTACTGTCCGTCCTGATCCACAAGCTCGTCGTGGCTTCCCCTCTGTACTATCTTCCCCTGATCCATGACTATTATCTCGTCGCAGTCGCGTATTGCGGACAGCCTGTGCGCCACTATGATGCAGGTGCAGCCCCTTCGTTTTATATTATCCAATATTTCTTTCTCAAGCAGCGGATCAAGCGCGCTCGTCGCCTCGTCCATTATGAGTATGCTGGGATTGGTTGCAAGAGCCCTCGCTATCTCAAGCCGCTGCCGCTGTCCTCCGGAGAAATTGGAGCCGCCCTCTGCTATCTGATAGTCGTAGGCCCCGGGCTTCAAGGTTATGACATCGTGAATACAGGCATCCTTGGCGGCCCTTATCACGTCCGTCTGTGGCATGAACCGGTTCCACATCGTAAGGTTGTCCCTCACAGTTCCCGAAAAAAGGGATATCTCCTGACTCACCGTGGATATGCTTGATGACAGAACCTCCGCAGGAATATGTTCCACAGGGATGCCGTCTATCAGTATCTCCCCGCTCCAGGGCCTGTACAGTCCGCTGCAGATCTTCGACATCGTGGACTTGCCGCTCCCCGAGGCTCCGACGAAGGCTATGGAGGAGCCGGTCTTTATGTCAAAGCTGAAATCCTTAACAAGGGGCGGCTTTAGCGTGCTGTAGCCAAAGGATACGGCTTCAAGCCTTATGTTCCCCTCCAGCTTCCTGCCGATATCGGCCTTGTCATCAGCCTCAAATTTAGTATCCTCATCATACTTCATGATGTCCTCGACCCGCCTCATGTCCGCCTTTGCGGTCTGCACCTTCTGCACAAAGCCCGCAAGACTGTTTACCGGCTCCATAAAGGAGTCAAGCAGGGAAGCAAAGGCGACCAGCATTCCCTCGGTGAGTGCCCCCCCTGTGACCTGTATGCCCCCCACTATCAGTATCACTATGGTCGTGACCTGCTGCGTGACCTCGGGTATGGCATCAAGTATCGCCTGCCTGCAGCCTATCTTCTGTTCTATCTGTATGCTCTTGGCATAATACCCCTGAAGCTTGCCCGCGTATTCATTTTCCGTACCGGATGCCTTGAGTGATTCCGACACGGCTATGCCTGCAAATAAATTTCCGAGCAATCGCCCCTGCTCCTGCTGCAGCTTAAGCGCCATGTCGCCTATCGCGTTGGCGCCGGATTTCATTATCACAAGGTTTAGGGCGACTATCGCCACTCCTATCATCGTAAGCAGGGGGCTGTATATTACAAGCAGGATCAGATAAAAGACCGCCACCATTATGTTCAAAACGGTCTCTGCCACATCCCCGGTCAGGAAGACGCTTATATTGTTGTTATTCTCTACGCGGTTTGACAGATCGCCGGCGTACCGCTGAGTGAAGAAGCCTATGGGAAGTCTGAAGAAGTGGGTCAGGAATTTATGCGCCGATACCAGCGCCATCTTGTTTTGCAAAAGCTGCAGGAGCATCCCCCGGTAGTAAGTCAGTACCGACTTGAACAGCATGGTGAATATCATCACGGCAAGAAGCCCGGTAGTCCAGGCATCGTTTCCGTCGATCAGTATGCCGTCTATGAAGACCTGTGAGAAAACCGGTATCACCAGTCCCGGAAATACCAGAAGCAATCCCGTTACTACAAGAGCCGCAAGGGCACCCTGCTGTCCCTCAAGACGCTTCCTTATGAATCCCATGAGGGTATCAGTCCTTTTGGAGGGGACAAATTCCGGTGTTTTACTGAAGGTAAGGACTACGCCGGTAAAGCAGTCGTCTATTTCCTGAAAAGTGAGTTTTCTCCGTCCTTCACCGGGATCATTGATATAACAGTATCTGCCCTTCACTCCCTCCCATACCACGAAATGGTTGAAGTTCCAGTGCAGTATGCAGGGCACCGGAAGCTCCAGCAGACCGTCAAGTTCCTTGCGGTAGCCATGAACCTCGAGTCCCAGCCTTCTCCCTGCACGCATAATATTGGCGGCGGTGCTTCCATCCCGCGATACGCCGCACTCTATGCGCATCTGCTCGAGAGGTATATGCTTACCGAAGTACCCCAGTATCATCGCAAGCGAGGCGGCTCCGCACTCGGTCGCCTCCATCTGATAGACCGTGGGGGTTTTCGCATACCCGCGCTTACTCATTTTTGGAGTCTTCTCCCCCCGTGCGCCTCACGGTAAGCTTCTCCTTCAAATAAGGTATCAGCATTGATATAGGGGCTTTTTCCTCGGTCGCGATGTCGGCCGAGACCATGGTGCCCCTCATGAGGTCTATCTCGGCCCCTCTCCTGCTGGACCACCAGTACCCGCTTTCGGTGCTGTCGTCCGTTTTAAGGGTTAAGCGGACCTCCACCACCGGTCCGTTCTGGAGGAAGGAATCAACCAGGGAAGCCAGACCGACCTGGTTCGTTATCTGTGCCCGGGACGTCACATAGCTGTCCACGTACTCCACCGTGCCCTTCATGTGACCGTATTCCTGCTTCTTTACCGTACTTGGGTACACGGATGCGCTCATTCCCACGTTTATCTTCTTGCCGCTTGCCACGGGCACGTAGCAAACGACCACGTTGTCCCCTGCATCGCCCTGTGACACCCTCGCTACGTACTCTCCCGCATTTATCACCTGACCCTCGACGACCGAGACCTCCGTTATCGTGCCGTCAAGGGTGGAGCAGATAGAGTTGTTTACTATCTGTTCGTTATATTCCCTGATCTCCCTGTCGATCTGAGCAAGGGCGGCGTTCTTGGCAGCGTCAAACTGCGCGGAAAGGGCCAAGCTCTGGTTTTCCATGTTGCTTTCCTCGCCTGCAAGCCTCGCCTTGATCTGTATGATCTCGTCCTCAAGCGTCCTCTGGGTTCCAAGCTCCGTATTATAAGTATTAAGCGCTTTCTGGTATGCGGCGCTTACCTGTGCGTTCCATGCCGTCGTGGACTCCTGCCGGACGACCGTATTTACATACCCTTCCTTTGCTGCCTCATACTGGCTCTGTGTCTGGTAGGTGACATTTTCCCATGACCTTACCTTGCGCTCATAATCATCTGCCGCGTCCTCGTAATCCTCCCACGCCTTTTTTGCCTGTTCATAGCCGGCAAGGAGCGACTGATATTCCTCGGAATCCTCACTTACGGATTCAAGCTTTTCCTTTGCCTCTTTGTACCTTTTCTCTGTGTTTTCATTCTGTGCGTCGAGGTTTAACAGCGTATCCTTTGCGCTTTCCAGATAGTTTTTTGCGGAATTTAGATTGGTCTGTGCCTCCGCGAAGGTTATATTCGCCTTATTGGTGTCTACCGGAAGCAGACTCAGGTAATACTTTATCTCGACCTCGTCAAGGCTAGCCTTTGCCGCAGCAGTCTTTCCCTTCTGGGTCGTAAGCTCGCCCTGCTTCGCATCAAGCATGTATTGATCAGAGACTATGCTGTTGTCCATGGTAAGCCCCTGGCTTTTTATATTAAGCAACTCCTTGTTGTCGTCGATCGCCACATCATCGGCAGAGGTCAGGGTCACGTCCTCCACCGCCTGTCTGCGCAGCAGGAGATCGTTCAGCTTTAGCTCCGGTGTCTTGCTTGAAAGCCTCGCTATCACCTCTCCCTTATGCACCTGCTGCCCGGGATAGACGGTTATTTCCTGCACGGTGCCGCCTGTCTCTGAATAGACTGTGTATATCCCCTCTCTGCTCATGAATATCCCGTTTGCGGAGATGTTCTGGGGAAGCCTCCCAAATATGGACCACACGAGGGCGACTGCGATGATCCCAAAGGCTCCAAGCACAGCGATCCAGAAAGAGGGCGATACTATGACTATCGCCTTGTCCAGCTGCTCGGGTTCCGAGAGCCTGTCGGTTGCCGATTTCCTAAAAATGTCTGCCATAGTTTTATATCATACCACAACATGTCCATCAGGTGTTCATCAAATTGATTTTCGCTTGTCTACGCTGACCGACGACAACGAAGCAGCTGGCGGCAAGATGATATTTTAAATCGAAATGCTGCACCAGTATGATTATGCGGGATCAGAAGATAAAAAGTATTTTAAGGAATTTGGAAATATGATGCGAAAATATTTGTTCAGCGCATAGATAATCGCAACAGTTTAGATATTTGTATTGACATTTCTGCCGGTCGCTCGTATAAAATAATATAGATTATTGATTTTCATCGGAAAATCAATAATCGTATTTGACCAGGCGACCGGCTTGACGTTCGGCGTGTCCGGCGAAGCCGGATTCTTGCGGACAATTACCGAATTTCGTCCGCAAGAAGTCATAGTTTTAGATTTTCAATATGGAGGTGATAAACATGAGTGATGTAAAGATCGATGAAGCGGAGATGAAAAAGCTGGGCGAGCTGCTGAAGGATCAGGAGTACGCAAAGAAGCTTTTTGACCTTGAGACTGCAGAGGAGGTAAAGGCAGAGCTTGATTCAAAGGGAATAAGCCTTTCAATCGACGAGGTCAATGAGCTGGCAAGGCTTATGAACGAGGCATCCGACAAGGTAAAGTCAAATAACGATGAGCTTACCGAGGAGGAGCTTGAGAGCGCGGCAGGCGGACTTACTCCGATCATCGCATATACTTTAAGCACCACCGCAACAATAATATATTTTGCGGTCAAGAAAAAATGGTGATAATATCCGGACACAATGGATTTATCAATGGGCAGACTTGAACGTGTGAGGGGGATGGACTTCTCCGGCGGATACAGCTCATTTGAGAAGATGGAAGAGTCACGCCTGGGGGTTCTCAGGCGTGACTTTTATAAAGCCGGAGACGAGCCTGAGGCCTGGAAGATCCTTGAAGGGAGGGTCAGGGATAATACCGCGGTCTTTCGTGACGAGACTCTGGGACGGATACTGGCTGACTCCGGTGAGATCTCTGAACGTATCTTTAAGGGAAGGTCTTTTCGGGAAATACAGGACATAACCTGGCCGGGTGCTGACTTTCACAACCATGGGCGCTGCTCCCTTCGCATCGGGACGGATCAGGGTATTTTTTACTATAAGCCACGTGAGAGCAGGCTTGACGGCTTATACTGTCAGATCGCAGACAGGTGGTTTGGCGATGTGACATCCGTCCCTGCGCTTATCCTACGTGACGGTTATTCATATGTTTCCAATGTAGAAAACCAGGAAGTAAGGCGGGCGGAGGATATAGCAGGATATTATCATAATTTCGGCGTAATGCTGGCGCTTTTCCGGTCGCTTGCAAGCTCCGACCTGCACGGGGGCAACATCATAGCCTGTGGGGACAGACCCGTGGTCATCGACATGGAGACCATGCTGACACCGCAGCTTGACAAAGACTGGATAATAAGGCCTCCTGTCTACTTCATACCTGATAAATATATTACCCATTCTTTTATGGACACCTGCGTGCTTCCGACGATGGTGCTGGGCGGTCTCCAGTTCAGTCCCTTGTACAGCAAGGAGCTTACGATGGGATGTCTCCCCATGATCGGGAACGAGCTCAGGACCGTCGAGGAATACCGGGAGGAATTCATAGCGGGCTTTAAGGAGGGCTATGGGCGTGTGATGAAGATACGCAGATCATTGCGGGATCTTCTCGATGAAAACAATGACATTGCCTTTCGCTACGTGCTTAGGCCTACGGCGTACTACGAGAGGATGCTTGGCAACCTGCTCGCTCCCGAGTCTATGACGGATCCCGGTAAAAAGGAAGAGGTATATAAGAGGCTTGGGAGACGCTTCGCGGGGAATGATCCCCGGGATACTGCGTCTCTTATGAAGTGGGAGAGGGCTTCACTGGAGGAGGGTGATTTTCCTTATTACCATACAAGGCTTGGCAGCAGGGATTTATATGGCAGTCCGGAGCATGAGCCGCTGATCCGGGGGTGCTTTCAGAAGACGGCGCTTGACCGTGCCGCAGAAAGGCTTGACCTCATGGGTGATGAGGAGGAGCTATTTGAAGAGGAGCTGATCAGGCTCTGCTTCAGGCATACCGACAGGATACATAGCTGGTATGAGGTCAGGGAGCATGATACGGAGCATGTATCTGAACCCGAGTCCCTTTCAGCGGAGGTCATCCTGGGTGAAGCTGACAGGATAGTGCCCCGAATAAAAGACATGATGGTGACGACGCCTGAAGGGAGATCCATGTGGTTTGGCGGACATAAGGCAACCGATGCGAGGATAGGCAGTGCCGCCCCCGGGAACGGGTGCGGAGGCATAGCGCTATTCCTTAAGAAGTATCTCATGCATGATGGAACCGAAAGGGAGCTGGCCGAAAAAATGCTTGAAAAATGCATGGGTGACATTGAGCTTTATCTGAAAATGTGGGAGCGCGAGAAGCAGGAGAATGATCGCTACGGTGACAAGCAGGCAAAGGTGGTTTCCGGTCTGGAGACGCTCATGAGGTGCCTGAAAAATGAGAATCCGGATATGGGGGAAGCAGAACGCCTGCTCTTTGGCGATATTCCTGTGGAGACTGAGCTTCCCGACACGGACATAGTGGACGGCGGACGGGCGGGACTTTCCGGGAGACTGTTACTTGCATATCATGATAATGGAGATGAGACAGATCTTTTGAGGGCAGGTGAAATACTGACCGTAATATATGCTGACAAACAAAGATCGGGTCAATATACCACAAGGTCGTGGCCTTATTATAACAGCGAGGATCCGTCATTTTACTTCGGTGAGAGCGGCATAGGATATGTCATGCTATGGTACATGGAGCTTGCGGGATTAACCGAAGACACAATATGAAGCACAAACGGAAATGTCAAAAGGGATTATCAGGCAGCTTACGGACTTGAAAGTGAGGTCGCAGGGTGAAGCAGATAACGCATCCGGTCAGCGAATATATAAAAGCATTAAGGGAGCAGTCGTATCCTGAGATCTTTTCGGATGAATGCATTGCGGGACTGTCAAATATCGAGCGCAGACTGGGGGACACCGGGGTGTCCGCAGTATGCCTTGAGATACCCATGGACAGGGAGCTGCCCGTCATGGATTACTCCGTCTGTGTGCCCACGCCCGATCAGGATATAGAGGAATACTGGCTTGAGATGGACTATGGGACATATGTGTCCGGCGATAATATAAATCCGTGTATATTCTATGATGCCGGGAGATTGCGCCCGGGCAGGGATGACGAGGATTACTATAAGGACGTGCTGCCCCGACTCGTGGGTGAAGATATGGCTTCCCGTTTTGCCCCTGTCCTGAAGAACGCTGTGGGGCTGCTGCAGGGAAGGTGCGACGGATTGTATCAGGTCGGTACCATGGAAGCCAGGGGGGAGGAGGAGAGCCTTCGTATCTATACGGATTACATGAAGGCAGGAGATATAATACCGTATCTTAAGGACATCGGATATGCAGGGGGAACCAAAGGAATCGGGACCTTCCTTGAGACCTGGCATAATTCCACACTCATATTGAATTTCGACCTCTTTGAAGACCATGTGGGACCTAAGATAGGCATTAATTTTTCCACAAGGCTCAAAACCTTAAAGTCTACCGACGGACTGCTGAAAAAGCTAAGGGAGCAGGGGCTTTTATTGTCCGTAAGGGAGGAGGCGATAAAGCGCTTCCTGCGGTATCCCCCTCAAAAGGAGCCGGTCATACAGAACGACCTCTCGCATGTGAAGGTCACATTTATTGATGACGGGATAATTGCCGCCAAGGCTTATCTGCAGCAGACCACAGCCTTTATTATAGCCGAGGCGAGCCATTATTCTCACCCGTGGGAGATGAATCTTGAGCTTACGACGGCGTGTCCTCTGCATTGCCCGCAGTGCTACGTCTCGCTCAATACCGGACGTGAGATGTCACTTGAGACCGCCCTTTACTGGATAAGGGATGCTGCAAGGTGCGGGGTGAAGCAGGTGAACCTCAGCGGGGGAGAGACCCTGTGCTACCCTCATCTAGAGCGGGTTCTGGAGGAATGCGGGGAGCTTGGGCTTCATACGGCGATCGCCCTGTCCGGGGCGGGGGCGTCAAAGGATCGGATCAAGGGACTTATAGACAGGGGTGTGGAGGAGATCTATGTCTCCCTTAATGGCAGTACGGAAGAGGTTACCTCTCTTACAAGGGATGGCTATGCTCAGGCGATGAGACTTCTTGCCCTGCTGCAGGAGCTTTCCTTTGATAATATCTGCATTAACTGGGTGATGCACAGATGCAATGCGGATGATTTTCCGAACATGATAAAACTCTGCGAGGATAACCACGTAAAAACGCTGATAATACTGGGCTTCAAGCCCGATTCATCGGGGAGCCTCAGCGGCTATCCCACCGAAAAGCAGATGCGCGATATCGCACATACGGTCAAGAAATACAAGGGCTCTTTATACATTGATGCTGAGGGTTGCTTCTCACAGCTGCTTGCCTTGATCCACAGCGGTCTCTTTGGTAACCGGAATAACGGCATAGAGAGGGGCTGCGGCGCAGGACGGGACGGGGTATCCGTAACTGCCGGGGGAAGGCTTACCCCCTGCCGCCATTTGAATATCCCCGAAAAATGGGACTCTATAAGCGAATACTGGGAGAAGTCGGAATCCATAAAAAGACTGAGGGAGATATCGTCGTCCCCCGAAGGCTGCTGCGCAGAGTGTTCCCTGAACCCATATTGCGTCCCATGCATGGACGTCGGTCACAAGCTTCATGGAAGGCTTGCATTTGAGATGGAGGAATGTCCTTTGAGTCCCCGGGTGAAAGGAGATATCCGGTGAATATCTTAGGCATATCGGCACTATACCACGACAGCGCAGCGGCGCTGGTATGCGATGGTGACATAATCGCCGCCGCTCAGGAGGAGCGGTTCACAAGGATAAAGGCCGATGCATCCATACCCGTTAATGCGATAAGCTATTGTCTTTCGTTCGGGAAAAAGATAGACAAGGTCGTTTATTATGATAATCCCTTTCTTACCTTGGACAGATGGCTGACAAACGTTATCGAGGCAGCTCCCCAAAATGAAAAAATCATTGATAAATCATTTCATCACATGATGTCCGGACGGCTTTGGATACATGAACACTTAAAGAAAGCACTCGGAAATAAATGGCCAAAGGGCGGGAAGTTGGAGGTTTGCGAGCATCACATATCGCACGGTGCATCAGCCTTCTATCCATCCCCTTTTGAACGTGCCGCGATCCTTACTGTGGACGGAGTGGGAGAATGGGCGACGACCACCATAGGCATGGGGGATGGGGAAAGGATTGAAATATTGGAGCAGACCAACTATCCTGATTCCCTGGGGCTTTTGTATTCCGCATTCACATATTATTGCGGATTCAAGGTAAATTTCGGAGAATATAAGCTTATGGGGCTTGCGCCTTACGGGGAGCCGGTATATGAAGAGCTGATAAAAAAAGAAATCGTAGGTATTGACCCGGACGGCGGTCTTCATCTTAATCAAAAATACTTTAATTATATGACGAACGATTCCCTGATATCCGATGCCTTCTGTGAACTGTTCAATATGCAGCCTAGAAGACCTGAGACAAATATCTCAAAGCCATACACGGACATCGCAGCCTCCATCCAGAAGGTTACTGAAGAAATAATGATAAACCTTGCAAGAAAAGCAAGAAGGATAACCGGCTGCGGCAAGCTGGTGATGGCAGGGGGAACCGCCCTGAACTGTGTCGCGAACGGCAGGATACTTGAGGATGGGATTTTTGACGATGTCTGGATACAGCCCGCCGCAGGCGATGCGGGGGGAGCTCTGGGGTGCGCGCTTTATTACGGATATAATAAGGCAGGATGGAAAAGAATGACAGAAGGCCGGGACTCTCAAAAAGGATCGTATCTTGGACCTTCATTTACCAATGACGAAATAGAGAAATCCTTAAATGACAAAGGCTGTAAATACCACCGTTATGACGACAAAAAACTATATAAAAAAATAGCCGGTTATCTTTCGGAGGGAAAGGTGATCGGACTCTTCCATGGCCGCATGGAATATGGTCCCAGGGCACTCGGCAACAGATCCATCGTGGCAAGCGCTCTGCATGAGGATATGCAAAAAAAGTTAAACCTAAAGATAAAATTCAGGGAGTCTTTCAGACCGTTTGCTCCCTCCGTACTGGAGGAAGATGTCCATGATTATTTTGAACTGAAGACAGACAAAAGCCCCTATATGCTGCTCACCGCTCCTGTAAATAATGAGATCAGAATACACGAGAATTCACACAAAAAAGATGCCGGTATTTTTGAAACCGTAAATGAAAAAAGATCAATGATTCCTGCCGTCACCCATGTAGACTATAGCGCGAGGATCCAGACAGTAAGCAAGGATGCAAATCCGTTTTTTTATAATATAATATCAGCATACAAGGAGCTGACCGGGTGCGGGTTGATAGTAAACACCTCCTTCAATGTCAGGGGAGAGCCGATCGTGTGCTCTCCGGAGGACGCATGGCTTTGCTTCATGCGCACGGACATGGACATACTCGTGCTGGAAAATCATATACTGCTAAAAGAAGAACAGGAAGAATTTGATGATGCAAAGGATTGGAGAAGCATCTATGAGCCGGACTAAATACGATGACAGGATAAAGATAAAGGAAGCGGCGGATACGTTGTCAAAAAGAAATATCGGGATAAGCCATCCAGGCAAGGTCAATCATGCATCTATGGAATATGATTTCAACACTCCTGTGGAGCTTATGAAAGTGCTTGAGAAAATGTGGGATAGCGTAGATAAGCCTTACATGAAAGACTTCATCCCCTCCGTCACCGCATCTGCCTTTAAGAACCGTGACGAGTCCGATGAAGTAGAGGTATCGCCGTTTAATTACCAATTTTGAGGCCGGTCATGAGAAATATCGACAGGATAAAAAAGCTTATAAAAGGCAGGAAGGTAATAGCATATGGATCAGGCGTGACTGCGCTGGTGTTCCTTACCGAGGCAAGGCTTGAAAATGTCGAGGTCGCCTATGTGTGTGACGGAAACAAGAAAAAGCAGGGCCGTAAGCTTTTGGAAAAGGATATCCGGAGTCCTTATGATCTGATCTATGAGGATAAGGACAAAACCGTCATCGTAATATGTACGCCGGGCGGCAAGGACATAGTCATGGAGAGGCTTTACGGCATGGGTTTTACGGATGAAAACATACTGATGTACTTTAGCGCAAAGAACGATGCTGACCATACTGACGCCTTGCTTGGGGCGTCCAGGGGAGATAACACGATAGTGGATATGGCCCCTGATTCTGACGCAAGAAGAAAGATCCTTATATTGGGTGGGAGCACTTCCGATCCTACCTACGAGGGTATACGCTCATGGTCATGGTATCTGCAAAAGAAATTCAATGAAAACGGACAAGAAGTCAAGGTGCTGAACGGTGCCGTAGTGGGACATGCGACCGGACAGGAGCTGCTGTGCTTATTAAGGGATGGAATCAGGGAAAAACCTGATGCGGTGATAAGCTATACCGGCTATAATGACTATTCTGAAGCCATGGATCTTCCTTCAGGAGGACACTTCCCGCTGATAAATAAAAACTTATATGATTACCATGAAAAAATGATAAAATCCTACACCGAAAACAACGAGGACGAGCTCCGCCCCATGTACTATGGAAAGGAAACAAATGATGCCTTTTCCGAATTCATTTATAACGCAAGATCCATGAATGCGTTGTGCGGAGAGTTTGGTATCAGATATTATCATATTTTTCAACCGATAATAACAGGAGAGTTGATCCCAAAGGGCTCCTTTGCAGAGAATCTGATCAAGGAAGATGCGATAAAGAAATGCATCGAACGATTTGAAGACTTCCATGATCAGTATAAAAAAGTCAGGACAGAGTACCCTTATATGTATGACTTTACTGATATCTTTGAGCAGGAAGAGGATATATTCCACGACACCTGCCATGTCTCGGAGAAGGGTAATGAAATGATAGCAGGGCGGGTGTATGAGTTACTATCAGATCAAGGGTGGTAGTATGATCAAAGTCTTTTCATTTGTGGCATCATGTGCCGGGAAAGAATCAAATACCGCGCTTTTCTCTGACATGGTCGCAAAGCGGCTTAAAGAATACGCTGAGAAATCCGGGAAAGAGGTGGAGTACAAGCGCATCACCGGGGAAAGTCTTAAGATAGAGTTCTGCCGCTCATGCGAAACGTGCTTCTATGATTGGGAATGCCCGCTGGATAATGGGGATGACATGTCCGTCCTGAAGCAGAAAATGCTGTGCGCGGATGTGATCCTGTTTTGCTCTCCGGTATACATGGGCTCAATGTCAGGACTTATGAAATGCGTGGTGGACAGGCTTGCATACTGGTCGCATCTGTATGAGCTTGCGGGGAAGACAGCGGCCGTGCTTGTCACATCGTCTAATAACCATGGCACTGAAACCGCAAGTGCGATTGAAGAGGCTGTTCGTATGTTTGGTGCTTCTGTTGCCTACAGCGGGTGTGCATACAGGCATAATGCAGATCCCGGTCTGAATAACAGATCAGACATGGATCCGATACTGGATGAAATCTGCGGCAGGCTCATGGACTGCCTTGAACAGCCATATAAATATATAACCAGGGAGCAGGATATAAGCTTCTATGTACGAGGGAAGGAAAATCTCCGGGCCAAGGCATTTGCGGAGATATTTGGCAGCGATTTGGCATACGATGCAGCCGCATGGGAGCAGCGTGGATTTGACAGATATAACAGGTTGAGTGATTATTTGAAAAATGGTAACCTTGTTCATAGCTCAAGGATTCACAGTACCTGACCACAATGCACCACAATGCGTGGTAATGTGTCAGGACACTAGTATAATTAGGAAAAACGGGAGCTGATAAGGGAAGATTAATATGCTATGAGTGAAGCAGATGCATCAGGACGGGAAGTGCTTCCGAAACTTGCTGAAATCTATAAAAAGCTGTATCTGCATCCGGGGATGGAGGATCTCGAATCGGAATATAAAAAAGTGGCTCTTCGAGGTCTGGAACCGGCATCAAAGGATCTTTCTCATTTTATGGGGGATGATTCGGACGAATTATCATATGAGAAGACCCCCGCAGGGAAAGTGCTTACGGTAACGCTTGGCAGACGGGAAGACTTCGAGATGTTCCTTACCATCATGAAGAATAAGTGCGTGGCAATGGTGATACCAAAAACCCAGGGCGCGGTGTCCGCAAAAACTCCCTTGAAAAATATACAGACTTAGCATAAAACTCCGGGTATAAGAGATTTTGAGCTCCTGCCTGTGTTATGGTATAATGTCTCACCGGAAAAACCCTACGGGCAGGATTCTAAAGAATCCTGCGAAATACGGTTTCGAAATTGCTTATGCAATTTCAAAACCTGTTCTTTATTCAGGAGGTAGGTTATGGCAAGTGTTCCTTTGGCGGATGTCGTAGAGCATATGTCGCTTACGAATATCACTCCGGAGATAGATATCTCGGAGATCAAGATAGAGAAGCCGGATATAAACCGTCCGGCTCTGCAGTTCGCTGATTATTTTGAGCTCTTTGACGCAGACAGGATAGAGATAATCGGTGCGGGAGAGTATTCATTCATCGAGCAGAAGGACGTGGAAGAGAGACTTAAGATATATGATAAGTTTCTGAATAATCCCATACCCTGCGTAGTCTTCTGCAGGAACTTAGAGCCTGACGAGAAGTTCAAGGAAGCGGCGATAAAGTATAACGTTCCTTTGATGAAATCCGCCATGCCTACATCGGCATTCATGGCAGAGATCATCAGATGGCTTAACGTGAAGCTTGCGCCCTGCATATCCATACATGGCGTCCTTGTTGATGTTTACGGCGAGGGAGTTCTTATTACAGGTGAGAGCGGCATAGGAAAGAGCGAGGCGGCGCTTGAGCTTGTAAAGAGGGGACACCGGCTTATCACGGACGATGTCGTGGAGATAAGGAAGGTTTCGGACGAGACGCTTGTAGGCTCTGCTCCCGATATCACGAAGCATTTCATCGAGCTTAGAGGCATAGGCATAGTTGACGTGTATGCTCTCTACGGAGCATCAGCTATAGAGGAGACGCAGAATATAGACCTCGTCATCAGGCTGGAGGACTGGGATAAGGATAAGGACTATGACAGGCTCGGTCTTGAGGAGGAGCACACGGAGTATCTGGGGAATAAGGTCGTGTGTCATGTGATACCTATAAGACCCGGCAGGAATCTTGCCGTTATATGCGAGACTGCGGCTATAAATCACAGGCTTAAGAAGATGGGCTACAATGCGGCTCAGGAGCTTTACAAGAGGGTGCAGGACAACCTGTCAAAAAGGAGCTGATACCGGAATACGACGCACATAGCCGTGAGTAAAAGAAACGGCCTAGCAGATTCTGAATAGACACAAAATAAGAACTATCAGGGGGATGAGATAATGAAGTACGCAGTAGGAATAGACGTAGGCGGTACATCCGTAAAGCTCGGATTTGTGAATATGGACGGCGAGATAACTGAAAGCTGGGAGATACCAACGAGAACCGAGGACGGCGGAAAGTCTATACTCCCCGATATCGCTGCGTCAGTTAGACAGAAGATAGCGGAGAAGGGTATTGCGGATGATGTCATAGGCGCAGGCATAGGACTTCCGGGACCTGTGGACGATGAGGGAGTCATACGGAAGGCTGTAAATCTGCATTGGGAGAGAACCTTCAATGTGGCGGATGAGCTTTCGGAGCTTTTGGGCGGCATGAAGGTCAAGGCAGGAAATGATGCGAACGTAGCGGCTCTTGGAGAATACTGGCAAGGCGCAGGCAAAGACTATGGCGACATGGTCATGGTCACGCTTGGAACCGGCATCGGAGGCGGCATCATCCATCACGGACAGATATATGCAGGGACAACCGGAGCCGGCGGAGAAATAGGTCATATATGTTTGAACCCTAATGAGAAGATACGCTGTAACTGCGGTAATGCGGGGTGCTTCGAGCAGTATGCTTCGGCTACGGGCATAGCAAGGCTTGCGATGGAAGAGCTTGAGGCATCCGCAGATGAATCCGAGCTTAGAGGGACAGATAAAGTTACGGCTAAGGATGTATGGGATGCCGTGAAGAATGGCGACGCACTTGCCATAAGAGTGGCTGAAAGATTCGGATATTACCTCGGCTGGGGGCTATCCATTATTGCCGGAGTCACAAACCCCGAAGTTTTCGTCCTTGGTGGAGGGGTGTCAAAGGCTGGAAATATTATTATCCCTTATGTAAGGAAGTATTTCGACGAGCACGCCTTTCATGCATGCAGGGATGCGCAGATAGTAATAGCAACACTTGGCAACAGCGCAGGCACTCTGGGTGCTGCAAAGATGGTCATCGACTGATGCCTGAGTTGTCATTCTTTGAATCAAGACTTGCCGAGATATGCGGGGAAAGGAGCGTACAGAAGTCCGTGCCGATGTCGGAGCATACGACCTTTCGCACGGGGGGACCAGCGGACTACTTCGTGACACCGAAGGATAAGGAAGCTTTTGTTAAGCTTTTGCGGTATTTAAGGCAGTCTGAAAGGGAGCATTTCATCCTTGGGAAAGGAAGCAATATCCTCGTAGGCGACAAAGGCTATCGGGGTACGGTGGTTGATACATCGGGGGCGTTAAATAGTATAGAAATAGATGGCGAGACGATAACAGCGGGAGCCGGGGCAGGGCTTGGCGCTGTGGCGAATATGGCGGCGGAAGCTTCGCTTACAGGCATGGAGTTCGCATCAGGCATACCGGGATCTGTCGGCGGAGCGGTCTTTATGAATGCCGGTGCTTACGGCGGTGAGATGGCGCAGATCGTATCCTCTGTGGAGGTCATAGGTCCTGCAGGCGAGGTGACAGAGATACAAGGACCTGAGATGGGCTTCGGATACCGCACTTCCATAGCACAGAAGGAGAACTTCCCTGTGATCTCCGTAAAGCTTAGATTAAAGCAGGGGAATAAAGACGAGATATGCGCGAAGATACAGGAGCTTGGCGAGCAACGGGCAAAGAAGCAGCCCCTTAATTTCCCGTCGGCAGGCTCTACCTTTAAAAGACCGGAGGGGTATTTCGCCGGTAAGCTTATATCTGATACGGGGCTTTCGGGACTTACTATCGGAGGGGCAAGAGTTTCGCCGAAGCACAACGGTTTTATTATAAATCTCGGAAGCGCTACTTCGGCGGATATACTTGACCTTATACAGGAAGTTCAGGAGCGGGTAAAGGCGAAGTTCGGCGTCGAGCTTACGCCTGAGGTCAGGATCATAGGAGAGTTTTAGGACAGGATGAAGCTTGTCATTGTCACCGGCATGTCCGGAGCGGGAAAGAGCAGCACATTAAAGATGATGGAGGATCTCGGATATTATTGTATAGATAATCTCCCTGCGCCTCTTATAGAGAAATTTGCGGATTTATTCGCTGGCTCCGCATCCGAGGCTGTAGGCGGCGAGCTTGGCAAGGTGGCGATCGGAATAGACGCAAGGACGGGGCTTGCAAAGATCAAGGCTCCGCTTGAAGCGCTTAAGGCACAGGGGATTTCCTATGAGATAATATTCCTTGATGCGGACGATGCCGTGCTCCTAAAGAGATTCAAGGAGACAAGGCGGGCGCACCCTCTTGCGATAGACGGCCGCATAGAGGATGGCATAGCGGAGGATAGGAAGCAGCTTAAGTATCTGCGCAAGAATGCGACCTATATATTGGACACCTCGCACATGCTTATCCGGGACTTAAAGAAAGAGATAAACGGCATTTATGCAGCGAATAAAAACTATGGCAACCTGTATGTCAATATTTTGTCTTTTGGATTTAAATATGGCATTCCCGCAGATGCGGATCTTGTCTTTGACGTGCGGTTCCTGCCGAACCCTTTTTATATAGAAGAATTAAAGAATGACACCGGCAAGGATAAGAGCGTACATGATTTCGTGATGTCATTTGAGGAGGCGCATGCTTTCTTAAAGAAGCTTCAGGACATGATCTTATTCCTCATACCCAACTATGTAAAGGAGGGGAAGAATCAGCTGGTTATCGCTGTGGGCTGTACAGGTGGGAAGCACAGGTCGGTATGTCTGGCAGAGGAGCTGTATAAAGGACTCTCAGAGGCAGCGGAATACGGCATAAGGATTGAGCACAGGGACATAGACAAAGATACGGTTCGTCAAAAAGGCAGGTAATGTATGTCTTTCTCACAGGACGTAAAGCGGGAGATACAGGAGCATCTGTCAAAAAAATCAAATGGCTTTACATTTTCGCAAAATGCTAATAATATAAATCAGATTGACCGGCAGCTTAAGGTCATGGATTTGCATAAGGGCTCTGCGGGAGCGGAGAGTATTAACACTGCTGATGTCCTGGCATATCTCTTTGTGCAAAAAGGATCGGTGAATGATCCTAATATAAGCTACCACCTTGAGATAGTATGCGACAGCTCTCATGATGCGGAGGCTGTAGCAAATCTTATGGCGGATCAGGGCTTTAAGGTCAGGACTACGGAGCGCAAGGGAAAGTACATAGTCTATCTTAAGGACAGAGAGAGTATAGCTGATTTTCTTGGATACATCGGTGCGGTCAGCTCGATGATGGCTATGGAAAATTCACTGATACTGAAGGACGTGAGGAATTCTGTAAATAGGAAGGTGAATTTTGAGGCGGCAAATATAGAACGTACCGTAGGAGCCGCAATGAAGGATATTGAGGATATCCGCTACATAGAATCACACGGGGGACTGAAGCAGCTACCGGCAGGACTCAGGGATATGGCAGAGATGCGCATAGAGTATCCGGATGCAACGTTACAGAGCCTTGGCGATAATATGGATCCTCCGCTTGGCAAGTCCGGCGTGAACCACAGGCTTAGAAAAATAAGGGAGTTTGCCGAAAGGTTGAGATATAGGAAGTAGCTTTTATTATTAGGAGCATGATACCGTTAGCGCCTGTATTTTAGGCGGTTACGGTATCAGCCCCGAACGGACGAAGTCAGATAATAAACTGGCGTTATTAGAGGAGATATTTATGAAAAAGAGTGAGGTAGTAGTAAACGTGAAGGATGTCAAGGATGCCCGTCCGATAGCGTTTCTTGTGCAGACAGCAAGCCAGTTTGAGTCAAAAATCTATATTGACTGCGAGGAAAAACATGTGAATGCGAAGTCAATAATGGGTATGATGACACTCACGCTTGAAAACGGAACCAAAGCCATAGTCTCCGCAGAAGGAAAAGACGAGGACGAGGCAGTCACAAAGATAGAGGAATTTCTGACAGCAGGGTAAATGGGACCGTTAAATTCTGACGGTTCATTACACATATTACAATAAAACAGAATAATTATTTAAAAAAACCGGCGATGATAACATATGCTTAAAGACCTGGGTATGAAAATGCTGTCTCATAGATAGCGGCTTTTTAAAGATGTTTTTCACGGGCTTATGGGTTATGGTATAATCATATTCGTATGACCATTTTAACAAGGAGGCGGTATGAACATAGAAATTAAAAATGTCTATGCCCTTATTGACGGGGAGATTAAGAGGCATAGTATTTACATCGAAAAGGATACGATAACCGGAGTAGATAATATTCCGGAAGGGTTTAAGGCGGAGAAGACGATAGACGGCACTGACCGGCTCGTGATCCCCGGACTTATCAATGCACATACGCACTCTTATATGGCTCCGCTCAGGAACATTGCGGATGACATGCCTTTCATGGACTGGCTCCTTAAGGGAGTGAATCCTGTCGAGGATAGAATGACAGGGGAGGATGCTTATTGGGGCGCTATGCTTGCCATGGCGGAGATGATACGCTGCGGCACGACGACCTTCAACGATATGCAGATGCATATTCATAATACAACAAGAGCCGTGAAAGAAAGCGGCATGAGGGCGGTTATATCCCGCGGGCTTGTCGGTGATAAATACGACAAGGAAGACAGGCGAATAAAGGAGGCCTTTGAAGAGATGCCAGACGGAGAGGGCACTAACGGTCGGCTTACCTTCAGGCTCGCGCCACATGCGCCTTATTCGGCAGGCATTGATTATATAAGGGGCATTGTTGATATAGCGAAGGAAAAGGGCTTAGGCATACATATCCACCTTGCCGAGTCACAGACTGAGGTAGATAACTTAAAAAAGGAATACGGACTTACCGCAATAGAATATGCGGATAAGGCGGGCTGCTTCGATGTGCCCTGCATAGCGGCTCATTGCGTGAAGGTTACGGAATCGGACATAGCGCTCATGGCGAAAAAGAACGTGTCCGTAGTCACGAATCCCGCTTCTAATATGAAGCTTGGCAACGGCTTCGCTCCCGTGCCTGAGATGATAGAGGCAGGCATAAACGTATGCCTTGGAACAGACGGCGCAGCGTCGAATAACACGCTGAATATGTTCCATGAGATGAGCCTGCTGACCTTAATACATAAGGGCACGCACGATACGCCGGTCTGCATAGGCGCGAAGGAAGCCCTTGATATTGCAACTAAAAATGGTGCAAAGGCTTTAGGACTAAAGAACGTAGGAGAAATAAAGGAAGGCTACAAGGCGGATCTAGCGATACTCGATATCAACACGCCGAGCATGGTTCCGAGGAATAATATGCTCTCAAGCCTTACTTATTCCGCAAACGGTTCGGAGGTTGACACGACCATAGTTGACGGCGAGATACTCATGGAGGGCAGGGAACTAAAGACCATAGACCTTGAAAAAGTCCTGCATGAAGCAAACGCCATGATGGAGAGGCTGGCATAGCTTCAATCCTCGCAGGAGATGATTGTCGTAACGTGTCTGCGGCAGGCACATTATAGCAAGCAAAATATGGAATTTTGATTGCTATAAAGCATTCGGCGGATATTTTATTGTCAGGTTTAAATTAAGAATGGGTAAGTAATATGAAGAAACCATCGGGTAACACGAACTTAAACCTTGAAGCGCAGGCAAACAGCATGATAACGGCACTGTCTTCGGACTATCGCAGTATTTATTATATAAATCTGGATACGGACGAAGGCATATGCTACCGCTCGCATAGCAAGATAGAAGGCGGTCTTGCTCAGGGCGAGCAATTCTCGTTCAGCAGGATATTTCAGGAATACGCCAATAAGTATGTAGCGGAGGCGTACAGAGCAGGCTTCCTTGATTTCATAAAGCCTGAGAATATACGGGAGGCTCTTGAAACAGATGCCATAATAGCTTATCGCTACCTGATAAACAGGGGTGGCAGCGAGTCGTGGGAAATGCTCCGCATGGCGGGGGTCAGAAGACCCGAGGACAGGGATGACCATATAGTTCATGCTGTCGGAGTCGGTTTCTCTGATGTGGATAAGGAGATGCGCGACACTATAGCCCAGCGTCAGGCGCTTGCGGACGCACTGGCAGTCGCAGAGGAAGCGAGCAGGGCAAAGACAGCCTTCCTCTCCAGCATGAGCCATGAAATAAGGACGCCGATGAATGCCATAATAGGCTTAGACAGCATAGCGCTTAACGCCCCCGATCTTTCTGCTGAGACAAAGGAATATCTGGAAAAGATAGGGGCATCGGCACAGCACCTGCTCAGCATAATAAATGACATACTCGACATGTCCCGCATAGAGTCCGGCCGTATGGCGATAAAAAATGAGGAGTTTGCTTTTGCAAAGCTCCTTGAACAGGTAAATATCATCATCGGCGGACAGTGCCGGGACAAGGGCATAGAGTATGTGACTTGCATAGACGGTCATATTGACGGCTATTATATCGGCGATGATATGAAGCTCAAGCAGGTGCTCATAAATATCCTCGGAAACTCCGTAAAGTTCACGGAAAAGGGCAAAGTTACCTTTAAGGTGGACAGGATAGCCCAATATGAAGGTAAGTCCACGATGCGTTTTATAATGAGCGATACGGGTATAGGCATGTCGGAGGAGTATCTGCCGAAGATCTTTGATTCCTTCAGTCAGGAAGATTCGTCGGCGACGAATAAGTACGGCAGTACGGGACTTGGCATGGCGATAACCAAGAACATCGTAGATATAATGAACGGCAATATAAAGGTAGAGAGCGAGAAGGGCAAAGGCACAACCTTTACCGTGACAGTGACGCTCACGGACTCCGACCGTAAGGACGGGGGAGAAGAGCACGGCATACCCAGACCGCAGGATATGACGGTTCTGATAGTAGACGACGATCCCGTAGACTTGGAGCATGCAAGGCTCGTGCTCGATCAGGTAGGCATAGTCTCAGAGACAGCATCCTCAGGCAGAGAGGCAATAGAAAAAGTAAGGCTGAGACACGCCAGGCGGGAACCCTATCAGCTGATATTAGTTGATTGGAAAATGCCTGAGATGGACGGGGCTGAGACGGCACAGCAGATAAGAGAGGTCATAGGCGAGGACTCATCTGCTATAGTCATCCTCACTGCATATAACTGGGAGGATGTGGTAGAGGAGGCATTCGGCGCAGGCATAGACAGCTTCATATCAAAGCCTCTGTTTGCTGCCAATGTTATAGACGAGTTCAGACAGGCGATAACAAAGAGAAGCGAGAATACTGCCGAAAAACCGAAAGCTGACCTTAAAGGACGCAAAGTTATCCTGGCGGAAGACATAGATATCAACGCCGAGATAATGATGATGATACTCGCGACGAGAGAAGTGCAGGCGGACAGAGCGGAAAACGGCAAGATAGCAGTAGAGCTTTTCTCATCTCATCACGAAGGCTACTATGACGCAATACTTATGGATATGCGCATGCCCGAAATGGACGGCCTGGAGGCAACAACCGCAATCCGTGCCCTCGACAGACAGGACGCAAAGAAGATACCCATAATAGCCCTAACCGCAAACGCCTTCGATGAAGACGTGCAGCGCAGCCTGCAGGCCGGTCTCAACGCCCACCTAAGCAAACCCGTCGAGCCGGAAACACTATACAGCACGTTGGAGAGTCTGATAGAAGATTAAATAGTTATTTGGGAGAGTATAAAATGGAGCAAGGAGAACAAGAACAAATAACGGGACTGGGACAATATCTGTCCCCGCTATCCGTCTGGGCACTATCCTTCGGCTGCGCAGTCGGCTGGGGCGCATTCGTCATGCCCGGAACCACCTTCCTTCCAAAAGCAGGTCCCGTAGGCACGATCCTCGGCATGGTGATCGGAGCGATAGTCATGTTTATAATCGGCATGAACTATCACTATCTGATGAATAAATACCCCGACGCAGGCGGAACACTTACATATACGGTAAGAACCTTCGGCTACGATCACGGCTTCCTGAGCTCATGGTTTCTTATGCTCGTCTATGTAGCGATAATCTGGGCGAACGCCACGGCATTAGGACTTATAAGCAAGAACTTACTAGGCTCTACGTTCCAGTTCGGCTTCTATTATCAGGTGCTGGGATACGACGTGTATCTGGGAGAAGTTCTGCTATCAATGATAGCGATAGTCATATGCGGGCTTATATGCATAAAAAGCAAAAGCCTTGCGGCCGCATTGCAGGTCATATTTGCGGTTCTGCTTATCGCAGGAGTCATAATAGTTGCTTCTGCAGTGCTTGCTACGAACTCATATGATACGGAAATGAGGATCCCGGCATTCTCCCCGACAGGCGGGATGCCTTTAAGCCAGATATTCACGATAGTCGCATTGTGTCCATGGGCCTTCGTGGGCTTCGAGTCGATATCAAACTCGGCAAAAGGCTTCAAGTTCTCATTAAAGAAGACAAAAGGGATATTCATAGCGTCCTTATTCACGGGAGCGCTGGCGTATATTCTCCTTACTCAAATATCCGTCATGGTACAGCCTGATGGCTACGGAGACTGGATAGGCTATATCGGAGACCTCGGCGGACAAGACGGTCTTGCGGGACTGCCGACCTTCTTTGCGGCACATAAGGCTTTAGGACAGGCCGGCGTTATCATCCTTGGGCTTGCGGCGCTTGGGGGCATAATGACCGGACTTATCGGAAACTTTATCGCCGGAAGCCGTCTCATGTACTCGATGGCGGAGGATAAGATCCTTCCTGAATGGTTCGGTGAGCTTAATGAGGATCACAGTCCTAAGAATGCCACGCTTTTTCTGATGGGCATATCCTTCTTTGTTCCCCTCCTAGGCAGGACGACTATAGGCTGGATCATAGATGTCAATACGGTAGGGGCGACGATAGCTTATGCGTATACCTCCGCATCAGCCCTTGCTACGGCCAAAAAGGACAAGAATAAGGCGATACAGATCACCGGCATCATCGGTATAGTGATGTCGATAATATTTTTCTTCTATTTCATGGCGTGGTCTGCGGGAGCGATGTCTACGGAGTCGTACCTGATACTTGCGACATGGAGCATCTTAGGCTTTGTATATTTCCGCTATGTATTCGCAAAGGATACGGAGCGGCGCTTCGGCAAGTCCACGGTCGTCTGGATAGGGCTTTTATTCCTTATTTTCTTTACTTCTCTCATGTGGGTAAGGCAGGCGACTGACGACGTGACAAGGGAGGTCGTTAGCAATATAAGCGAATACTATGAGGAAAAGAATTCCGAGCGGGATCCCTCGGAGGTGAGGGATACGGAAGCCTATATCACCGAGCAGATGGCGCGCGTTGACAGGACTCTTGCCCGCAACAGCATCATACAGATGTGCTTCATCGTGGCGAGCCTTGCGATAATGTTCAGCATCTATACGATGATGTCGAAGCGCGAGAAACAGATGGAGACGGAGAAGATAAAGGCGGAGGAAGGCAACAGGGCGAAGAGCGTGTTCCTGTCTAATATGTCCCATGACATAAGGACGCCGATGAATGCTATAGTCGGCTATGTGAATCTCGCCGAAAGAGAGGACATCACTTTCGATGAGATGAAGAATTATCTGGGCAAGATAAAGGGGTCCAGCAATCATCTATTAGCACTTATTAACGATATATTGGAGATGAGCCGTATCGAGAGCGGCAAGATGCAGCTTGACCTGATGGCGATAGACCTTAAGAAATCAATAAGCGAGGTCGAGGATCTCTTTGCCACTCAGATGTCGGAGAATGATATAGACTTCACGGTTGACGTGTCGAATATACGAAACGGCAAGGTGTACTGTGATAAGATACTGCTTAACAGAGTGCTGCTGAACTTAGTCAGCAATGCTTATAAGTTCACTCCTACGGGCGGCACGGTATCGGTCACGGCATGGGAAACACTTACCTCTGATAATGATAAGGAAACCGGTAAGTACGAGATACGTGTCGCAGACAGCGGCATAGGAATGTCTGATGAGTTTGCGGCGAAGGTTTTCGAGCCGTTTGAAAGGGAGCGTACCTCGACCGTCAGCGGTATACAGGGCACGGGACTTGGTATGTCCATCACTAAGAGCATCATAGACCTTATGGGCGGCACTATAGATGTAAAGACTGCTCCCGACAGGGGCACGGAATTCATTATAAATATCAATCTTGAACTGCAGGAAGAGGGAAGCGAGGAGCTCGATGAAGAGGCTGAGAAGCAGCGGAGAGAAGAGCATAATCTTACAGTTGACTTCACTGAGATGCGGCTTCTGTTGGTCGAGGATATGCCCATAAATCGTGAGATAGCGACCATGCAGCTCCAGGGCTTCGGCTTCACGATAGAGACTGCCGAGAACGGCAAGGAGGGCGTGGATAAGGTAGCGGCATCTGAACCGGGATATTATGATGCGGTGCTAATGGATATTCAGATGCCTGTGATGGACGGCTATGAGGCGACGAGAGCCATAAGGTCGCTTCCTGATGAGAAGCTGTCTAAGATACCCATCATAGCGATGACCGCTAACGCCTTCTCTGAGGATGTGAAGAAGGCACAGGACGCAGGAATGAACGGACATATAGCTAAGCCTATAGACGTGAATAACATGATGAACGTATTGCGGGAAGTTTTGAGGGGCGGAATAAATGAGCAGACTTGCAGATGATCAGATGATACCGGCGATAGAGTGGTTTGCGGAGCAGATGCCGGGAGGATTCTTCGTATACAGGGCGGACGATTCGCAGGAGATACTCTATGTGAACGAGGCTACATGGAATATATTCGGCTGCGAGACCTTAGAGGAATTCAAAGAGCTGACTGGCAATACCTTCAAGGGCATGGTGCATCCGGAGGACTTTGCTTCGATACAATCTTCTATTGATGCCCAGATAGCGGATAAGGCGAATAATAATACGGATTACGTGGTATATCGTATCAGACAGAAGGACGGCAGCATAAGGTGGGTTGACGACTATGGGCATTATGCCGACCTGCCGGGCTTCGGCAACGTTTACTATGTTTTCATCAGTGACATTACAGAGAGGCGCATAGCTCAGGAAGAGAAAGAGAAGAATGCGATGCTTGCTCTTGCCTTAAGGGAAGCGGAGAGGGCGAATGTAGCGAAGACAGCCTTCCTGTCAAACATGAGCCATGAGATAAGGACTCCGATGAACGCCATAATCGGACTTGATAACATAGCGCTCAAGAATACCGAGTTATCATCAGAAACCAGGGATCAGCTTAAGAAGATCGGCGCAAGCGCAAGGCATTTATTGTCGCTCATAAACGACATACTCGACATGAGCCGTATAGAGTCGGGACGTATGACGATACGCAATGAAGAGTTCTCCTTCAGCGAGATGCTTGAGCAGATAAATACGATGATAGAGGCTCAGTGCGATGATGCGAAGCTTGAATATATCTGCCGAGTCAAGGGACATGTGGATGATTACTATATCGGCGACGACATGAAGCTTAAGCAGGTAATAATCAATATATTGGGAAACGCAGTAAAGTTCACGCCAGCGCCGGGCTCTGTGACATTCACGGTAGAGGAGCTTGAAAGGAATAAGGACAAGGCTGTGCTCAGATTCTCCATGAAGGACACGGGCGTAGGCATGGATAAGGAATATATTCCGAAGATATTCGAGGCTTTCTCACAGGAGAACGAGGGAAAAGCGAATAAGTACGGAAGTACCGGCCTCGGCATGGCTATAACGAAGAATATCGTTGACATGATGGACGGCACGATAGTCGTTGAGTCTGAGAAGAACGTGGGCTCGGAGTTCATAGTCACGGTATCGCTAGGAATCAGCGCAAAGGGAAGCGCAGAGGCTGAGATAGACGCGGGCAGCATGAAGGTTCTTATTATAGACGACGATATCACGGCCTGCGAGCATGCGCAGATGGTATTAAAGAAGAAGGGCATGACGGCAGACTATTGCTTAGATGGCGAGGAAGCGCTTGATATATTCGGGAAAAAGAAAGAAGAGGGCGAGCCGTATAATCTTGTGCTTGTGGACTGGAAGATGCCAAAGTGGGACGGCATAGAGACTATAAAGCATTTTAAGGAGCGGTTTAAGGACGATAAGGCGGTTATTATCCTTACTACCTATAACTGGGATGAGATAATGCAGGAGGCTCTCGATGCGGGAGCGGACGGGTTCCTTCCGAAGCCTTTCTTTGCAAAGAGCGTCTTGGAGCAGTTCAAGACGGTAATGACCGAGGGGCGCAAGGAGAGGGAAAAGGAGCCTGAGCATAAGGCTTCTCTCAAGGGCAGGCATATACTTCTCGCAGAAGACGTGATGATAAACGCCGAGATAATGAAGCAGCTCCTTCGCATGAAGGAGATGGAGTGCGATCATGCAGAGAACGGAAAACAGGCTGTGGAGCTTTTTGAAAAGAGCGATGAGAACGCCTACGATGCGATACTCATGGATATAAAGATGCCGGAGATGAACGGACTTGAAGCTACAAAAGCGATAAGGGCGATGGCAAGGCCAGATGCCGCTAAGGTTCCGATCATAGCGCTTACGGCAAATGCTTTTGACGAGGATGTGCAGCAGTCGCTTGACGCAGGCATGGTAGCGCACGTTACGAAGCCTATAGAGCCGGATGCCTTGTATAGCACGTTGGAGAGACTTATCGTGGGATGAGGATTTCGCTTTAAGGCAGGATGTTTTTGCGCAAGCTGCGATTCATCAGACAGACAGGCGGTCGGACGGCAATATGCAGGGCTGCCGGGAACGGAGTTATTTAATATTGCTTAAAAAATACGGGATAATAATAGCCAATCTATTCTTAGTTCTTGCGATAATATTATTCATGATCCTTTATGCAAGAAGCAGGCATGAAGTTAATATTGACTGGACCATGGTCATATTCGTGTCCGTGGCCCTGGTGATCCTGATCATACTCGACCTCACCGTGATGATCCTATATAACCGGAGGCTTCATAAGGCGGCGCTGGAAGCAACTCTTGCGAATAAATCCAAGTCTGACTTCGTCTCTAATATGTCGCATGAGATACGCACGCCGATCACGGCTATACTCGGTATGAACGAGATGATACAGCGTGAATCCGAGGATGCTAACGTGCTGGAGTATTCTTATAATATCCAGAAGGCCGGCACGAGCCTGCTTGGTATAATTAATGATATCCTTGATTTCTCAAAGATAGAAGCGGGGCGCATGGAGCTTCTCCCTACGGAGTATCTCACGACGTCTCTTGCAGGCGATCTCGTGAACCTCATACATCTAAGAGCGGAAAATAAAGGGCTGTCGCTTATAACGGATATAGACCCTATGCTCCCTGTAAAGCTCATAGGAGACGAGCTTCGCATCAAGCAGGTTATCACCAATATGCTCACGAATGCCGTCAAGTATACGGAACGTGGCAGCGTGAAGCTTGAGATGTGGGTTAGGGATTTCGATGCGGACTCCGTGACCATGTATGTGGCGGTGACTGATACCGGCATAGGTATAAAGCAGGAGGAGATGGATAAGCTTTTCTCGGCTTTTGACAGGCTCGATGCTAAGCGGACGAGGACGATAGAGGGTTCGGGGCTTGGCCTTGCGATATCAAGAAGCATGCTCTCCATCATGGGAAGCCGGCTTGAGGTGGAAAGTACCTACGGCGAAGGCTCGAAGTTCTTCTTCACGCTTAAGCAGAAGGTTGCGGACTGGAACAGGATAGGGAAATTCGATGCGATAAATTACGCTTCGGAGTATAAGGAAAAGAAGCGGACGCATTCATCATTTACCGCTCCCGGAACGCGCATTATGGTAGTAGACGATACTCCGATGAATATACAGGTCATAGTCGGGCTTCTAAAGCACGCCGGAATGGATATAGACGTGGCAGGAAGCGGAAGGGAGTGCATTGAAAAATTCGGCAAGGTGCATTACGATCTGGTGTTCCTTGATTATCGCATGCCACAGATGGACGGGATAGAGACGCTTGCGGAGCTTCATAAGGCGTATCCCGAAAAGGCGGGCTCTACGCCTATAATTTCCCTTACGGCAAGCGCCGTGGCGGGAGACCGGGAGAAGATGCTTAACGCAGGATTTACAGATTATCTTACGAAACCCGTAAATATTTCGGAGATGGAGGAGATGATGATAAAATACCTGCCTGACGATAAGGTGCAGATAAAGGATGAGGCTGCTGAGGCTGATGCCGATGAGGAGATAGATGAGGAGCTTGCCACTCTGCCTAAGGAAATAAGGGATATACGCCTTCTTAATGTAGCGAAGGGCATAGAATACTGTGGCGACGCAGAGGATTATATGGACGCTCTGGAGATATATCATAAATCTATAGAAACTAAAGCAGGACAGATAGAGGCAGACCTTGAGTCTATGGATATGGATGCGTACACGCTGAAGGTTCATTCCTTAAAGAGTACGTCGCTTGCGATAGGAGCGGAGGAGCTGTCGGAGCTTGCAAAGAGGCTTGAGCTTGCAGGCAAAGAGGGCGACACGGACACCGTGAAGCAAGAGACCCCAGAGCTTGTGAGAATGTATAGAGAGCTTAAGGAGTCGTTGGATAGGTATTACAAGCAGTAGGCTCTTGGAATCCATGAGCCGGAACTTAGGAGGAAATGATATGAAGAAAATATTATTGGTTGACGATGATCAGGACATGATGATGCTCACCGGGAGGTGGCTTAAGAAGGAGTACGAGGTAGCGACAGCAGGATCGGGACAAGAGGCATTAGATTATCTTAAGTCCGATAAGCCTGATTTAGTGCTTCTTGATTTCATGATGCCGGAGATGGACGGTCCCGCGACTCTCAAGGCAATAAGAGAAAATGCCGACACATCAGAGCTTCCCGTATACTTCCTGACCGGCGCAGAGGACGCAGAGAGTATGGAGAAGGTAAAGGAGCTTAATCCGCAAGGATTTTTGCCGAAGTCGTTAGGGAAGAAGGGGCTTATGGCTGCATTGGAGGAGCATTTTGTATAGATGATGCCGGGCATAGCCCTCTTGCCATGCTCCGCCCATTCGGAAATAAAACTTTTTACCCTGGTCAACATGTTGGGTAAACATAATACTTGCATTGCTTGACATAAAGTTGTATAATGTGCGGAGTTATTCAAGATTGAGCTATTTGAGTGCGGAATTTGAATAGCGCAAAAATATCAATATATTGAAGGGAGAACAAAATGAACAAGAAGTTAGTAGCAGTAATGACGACACTTGCAGTCACGGCTCTTACGGTTGTTCCTGCGTTCGCATCACCTGCATCAGAGGTAGCCGCGGCACAGGCAGCACAGGATGCACGTAATGCGAAGATTGCATCAGGCAAAGAGGTGATGGCAAGCTTTCAGAATTCAGAGATAGCTAAGGGCGAGGCGGCTAAGTCAGCAGGACAGGCGGCTTATGAGGCAGCTCAGGAAGCAATAGCTAACTTTAGGAGTGGTGAGCTTGCTAAGGGTGAAGCAGCGAAGGCAGCAGGTGAGGCAGCAGCAGAGGCAGGCAAGGCGGCAGTGGAGTCTTTCCAGAGCAGTGAGCTTTCAAAGGGCGAGGCAGCTAAGGAAGCAGGCAAAGCAGCGCTTGAAAAGGGGCAGGAGGCACTTGAATCTTTCTGGTCATCACAGAAGGATGCTGAGAATGCGCAGAAAGAGGAGCGTGCAGAGGTTCAGAAGCAGATTAACTCATATCTTTCAAGCCTTTGATTCAAAAGCTTAGTAACAAGATATATATGGAAATCCCGGACGAAACCGTCCGGGATTTTCTGTTGAACTGAAATCATCTCTTTGGTATCATAATACAGAGTTTTTAACTAGAGAAACGATGGGAATCGTGTATCGCCAGAATAACATATACTTATAAGGAGGATACACAATGGCAAGCGAGATCAAGGACATTAACTTAGCACCGTCGGGCGAGACGAAGATCGAGTGGGTGAGGCAGCACTGTGACCTGCTGAGAACTCTATATGAAGAGTTTGATAAGACAAAGCCCTTTGCAGGCAAGAAGGTGGCGCTTTCCGTGCATCTGGAAGCAAAGACGGCCTTCCTCTGCCTTACTATGGCGGCAGGCGGAGCAGAGATGTATGTTACCGGTTCTAATCCATTATCCACCCAGGACGATGTGGCGGCGGCTCTTGTAAAGCATGGTCTTGAGGTTCACGCATGGCACGGCACCACGGAGGAAGAATATAATAATCACATTGATGCGGTACTTTCTGTAGGTCCTAATATCATAATAGATGACGGAGGCGACCTCGTACACAGGATGCACACGAAGTACAAGGATCTCATTCCTGACGTGATAGGCGGATGCGAAGAGACGACTACAGGCATCATAAGGCTTGAAGCGATGAATAAAGCCGGCGATCTTAAGTTCCCGATGGTAAGGGTTAATAATGCGATGATGAAGCATTTCTTTGATAACCGTTATGGTACAGGCCAGTCGGTATGGGATGGCATAAACCGCACGACGAATCTTATCGTAGCTGGAAAGACCGTAGTAGTAGCAGGTTATGGCTGGTGCGGTAAGGGCGTAGCTATGAGGGCTAAAGGTCTTGGAGCGCAGGTTATAGTAACGGAGATAGATCCCGTAAAGGCAATAGAAGCGATAATGGATGGCTTTGATGTGATGCCTATGAAAGAGGCGGCGAAGTACGGAGATTTCTTTGTCACAGTGACAGGCTGTGACAAGGTCATAGACAGTGAGGATCTTGCGAATATCAAGGATGGGGCGATCCTTACGAATGCAGGACATTTCGACTGCGAGGTAGACATGGCTTGGATCCATGCGAACGCTAAGAGGTCATGGGAAGCAAGGAATAACATCATGGGATATGAGCTTCCTACAGGACAGACGGTTTATGTGCTTGGCGAAGGAAGGCTTGTGAATCTTGCCTGCGGCGATGGACATCCCGCTGAGATCATGGATATGTCCTTTGCGATACAGGCACTCTCTGCCAAGTATCTCGTAGAGCATGGCGCAGAGCTTAAGAAGAAGCTTATAGATGTACCCGAAGAGGTAGACCGCCATGTAGCGGAGCTTAAGCTTGATTTCCTTGGCAAGAAGATTGATGTGCTGACGCCCGAACAGGAGGCATATCTGAATCAGTCATTGTAATATTTAATGGGATTTTACTGTCCCGCAGCTTGTTGCGCCGCCTGTTGTGCAAGAAGAGCTGCCAGCAGATTAGGATCTATGGCTCCTATGTCACCATTTTCCTCACCGCCTGCTGCAGCTTCAGTGGCATTAGACGATACGGAAACCGTGCTTTCTCCTATTCCCGAAGGCGCGGGATCCGTCCTCTGCGCTCCCGTGGCATCCAGAGAATGAGGACACCAGCCCGCATTTATAGGGGTTCCAGCTGTCCTGAAGGGACAGGTCTCAGACGCCGCCTGCCCTGTGAGTCCGCAGATAAAACCATACGACGTGCTGTGCACCCCGTTACAGGTCTGCGTAGGTATGGTATCGACCCTGTAAAACTCCGAATGAGCAGTGCCTACCGCCCTGTCGAAGTCAGACGCAAGATTTCCTGTCTTGTCACACACGGTTGCGGTCGTCACGTCGGGAGGCTGCACGAAATCAACCTCCGGCAAGCCCTCGTGAATAGGCTCCATTACTGCGCGCCACACGGTTCTGGCAAGTCTCTGCTGTGCCTTGTCGTACATCTTCTTATTATTATCATAGCCCGCCCATGTCGTGCAGGTATAGTAATGCGTGTAGCCCGCGAACCATACGTCGTTCTCTCCGGTCGTAGTACCGGTCTTACCCGCTATCTTCTGTGTGCCGAAGTTCACCGATGCTCCCGTTCCCTTGGTAACGACATCCTCCATAGCAGAGGTACAAAGGAACGCCGCCGCTTCTCCGATTACCTGCCTGCCCGGATCGCCCGTATTATCAAGCAGCACGTTTCCGTCGTGATCTAATATCTTCGTATAGAATATCGGCTTATGGTAAACACCGCCGTTCGCTATCGTCGCATAGGCCGCATTAAGCTCATAATTCTTGACCCCATGAGTGATGCCGCCCAGAGCCAGCGCCTGCTGCACGTCGGACATCACCGTGCCGTCGGACTGCACTTCATTATCGACAAGAGTTGTGAAGCCGAAATTAAGCAGATAATCAAATCCGACCTGAGGCGTGATGTCAGTCAGCGTCTTGACCGCGATTATATTCATCGACTGCTCTATCGCATATCTTAAAGTAACAGGTCCCTTGTAGCCCGATGAATACCAGTTGGACACAGGCCTTCCGTTCGCATAGTTAAAGGGCTCATCGACAGTCACCGTACCAAGCGTCTTCGCTCCCAGGTCGAAAGCCGGCGCATAGGTCGATACGATCTTAAAGGTAGATCCCGGCTGTCTCACCGTATCAGTAGCACGATTCAGCGTCAGCGAAGCTTCCTTCCTTCCTCTGCCCCCTACTATCGCCTTCACGTAACCTGTAGACTGATCCTCTACAGTAAGGGAGATCTGCGGCTGCGGAGTTATCGATATCGTCTCCGCCTCCACGCTGTAGCCCTGACTTTCTACATATTTCTTATATTCCTCCGCATCAGCCTTCGCATCCTCCTCCGAGGAATAAAGACGGTCATAGCCGTTCCTTCCCTGATCCTTGAAGTACACCTCCATCATCTGGGAAGAGAAATTCTGCACCTTATCATCCTTATCGACTCCCGTAACCCTGTAATCAAGGAGGTATTCCGTCTTCTCGGGATAAAGCTCCGGGTCAGAGGTCGCCGTGTCGCATATCTTCTGAATAGAAGAATCCTGCGTCGCGAATATCTGAAGCCCGCCGGAATAAAGCATGTTGTACGCCTGATTTTCCGTATAACCAAGCTTATTCTGAAAATCCTCCATTATCTCGTCAACAAGTGCGTCCACGAAATAAGTATTGATAGAATTCTGCTCGGTCTGGGAGTTCACGACCTGTATGCGCTCATAAGGGTCGTCCGCCATTGCCTGCTGATATGCCTGATCCGTGATATAACCCTGGTCGAGCATATTATCGAGGACTATCTTACGCCTTCTCGCATTATTATCCGGATGGGAAATCGGATTATATCTGCTGGGGTTACTGGTTATAGCAGCAATAACAGCGGCTTCGGACAGATTCAGGTCAGATGCGTTCTTACCGAAATACCTTAGCGACGCCGCCTGCACCCCGAGAGTATTCTGTCCGAGGTTTATCGTATTCAGATAAAGCTCTAAGATATTATCCTTCGTCATGCCCTGTTGCCTCTCAAGCTGCACGGCAAGATACTGCTCCTGTATCTTTCTCTTTATCTTCTCGAACTTGGACTCGCCCGTAGCCCATTTATCAAACACGGAGTTCTTGATAAGCTGCTGGGTTATCGTACTCGCGCCCTGCGACATATCACGGGTCGAAAGGACGATATACGCAGCCCTCGCTATACCCTTGATATCTATGCCGTTATGCTCATAGAATCTCTCGTCCTCCATAGCGACAAAGGCATGCTGCATGTCTATCGGTATCTTATCTATGGTCTGATAGATACGGTTTGAATTGGTAGCGACAAGCTTCGTTATCTGATTGCCATCGCTGTCATAGACGGCACTTGAATAGCCGGTAGGCCTCACATCGATAGTGGATATGTCCGGCGCAGTCTTAAGCATGCCTCTGAACACGCCGACTGCCGCAAAGCTGCCCGCAAGGACTAAAGCCACGAGCACCACGATAGCCGCCATATAAAAGCCGGCACCCAGCATGTTCGTGAGCTTCGGCATCTTGGCGTGAAGCTCTCTCCGTCTCTTTTCTATTCCCCTGCGGCTATAATTCAAGTCTCTTAATCCTCACGCAAGTGTCAGTCTGTAAGGTCGCTGAAGCTGAAGCCCTCGACCTCATCGCTTGCTTCCGAATCCGCCTTAACTACCTTGCTTTCGTCATCCTTTTGCACATCGCCAATTATCTTATCGTCCTCCGTTGCCTTCTCCTTGGTGAGATCAAGCGAGACGTAGTGATCCTCAGGCTTTCCGTCCTTCTCGTTATCCAGGAAATCCTGCAGGTCGTCATTAGACGCCTCGTCATCATCGAAGTCATCAAAATCAGAGTACTTATTCCCCGTAAGGTAATAATAAATGCCCGCTGCTATGCCCCCTACAATGGCTAAGCCAAAAAGTCCTTTAAGAAATTTCTTCATAATACCGTACCTCCCTGTCCTACTAAATATCAAAAAAATACAACTTCTTAATCGATATATTATACTATTCCTTTGTGAAAAAAAAAAGTTCACAACACATTTCCTATGGTAAAATAAAGACCATGAAAGCAAAGCCTCTTATATTATTCATAATAGTGTGCGCTCTCTTATTCTCCGGATGCGGAAATAAGGACGAAAAGGAAGACCGCAAGGTCATATTCACCACGGGCTTCGAAGAGAACGAGCTTTTCTTCATAGAAGACAGCAAGTGCTATCTGCCGGAAGCAAAGCTCTATATAAATAATACGGCCAAAGGGTACGAGTCGGTCTACGGAGATGATTTCATGGATCGAAGCATAGGCGGCACAGCGGTCAGCGATAAGCTCTCGTCCCTTGCCCTGTCAAGACTTGCCGAGGTAAAGGCCATCGGGCTTCTCGCGGCAGAGCGTGGCATAACACTTGACAGTACCGAAACGGAGAAATGCGCACAGGCTGCGGACAGATATATGAAATCCTTAACAGAAAAGGATGTGAACGAGCTTGGCATAACGGATGACCTGCTTCTTAAGATGTATGAGGACTACGCTCTTGCCAATAAAGTCTATGCAGACATAACGAGTGGCATAGATCCTGAGATCTCTGATGATGAAGCCCGTATCATCACGATACAGCGCATACTTATAAAAAATGAAAATGAAAGCGAAGCAATGCAGACTGCCAACTCGATATATGCTATGATATCAGACGGCATGAGCTTTGATTCGCTGGCAGATGATTATAATGAAGACACTCAGTCGAAGTATTCCTTCGGCAAGGATACAGACGAGTTCTCATCCGAATTCGTAAACGCCTGCTTCGAGCTTTCAACGGATGAGATCTCCGCACCCATAGTCAGCAAGGAAGGCGTATCCATTGTAAAGTGCGTAAGCTCATACGATATGGAGCAGACGGATGCACATAAGGTACGTATGGTTGAGCGAAGCAGGCAGGAAGCCTTTGAAAGCGTATACAGCGCTTTTGTTAAGGAGCTTTATACCGGCTTCAATAAAGAGCTTTGGGACGGGCAGAATATGACTTCAGAGGAGCTTGACTCTGACGCTAACTTTTTTGCAGTTTACGATGATGTATTTATTACAATAGGAGGCGCAAAATGAAAGACTATCACATTGACACGAAATGCGTACAGGCAGGCTATCGACCGGGGAACGGCGATCCGAGGCAGATACCCATAGTGCAGTCCACTACCTTCAAGTATGATTCCAGCGCGGAAATGGGAAAGCTCTTTGATCTGGAAGCATCACAAGTATCTGCGACCTAATCACTGAAGTCATCTTACCACATAACAAAAATTAGCACTCACCTCTTGACAGTGCTAACAATTCGTGTTAGCATACTTTCAGACTTAGGAACTGTCACAAAATTAATTTGTGACAGGTCCTTAGATTTTGGCTGACTGCTGACCCGCCTTGATTTCAATCACGACGGGTCGCTGTGCAAGTCGGGAAACGATACCATATAGGAAATTATATGCTGCCGGTTCTGGATGATAAAAAGGAACGACAGCAGGATTTCAAAGGAGGTGAGACCATGAATATAGATAAGTTCACTCAGAATTCGATAAAGGCGGTTAATAACTGCCAGAAGGTCGCGCTTGACTACGGCAATCAGGAGATAGTACCGGCGCACCTCGTTTATTCGCTGCTTACTATCGACGAGTCGCTGATACGCAAGCTTGTCGAGAAGATGTGGATAGACGCAGATGAGTTCACGCAGACCATACTTGAGGTCATAGAGAAGCGTCCCAAGGTGCAGGGCGGCGAGCCCTTCATGGGACAGGAGCTTAATAAGATACTGCTTGATTCCTCAGACGAGGCGAAGGCTATGGGGGATTCCTATGTGTCGGTCGAGCATTTATTCCTCTCCGTCATCAAGCACCCCGGCAAGGAGCTGAAGCAGATATTAAAGGACTATGGGATCACCCGCGATCACTTCCTGCAGGTGCTCTCCGAGGTGCGGGGGAATCAGACCGTTAACACCGACAACCCCGAAGACACCTATGATGTGCTTGAAAAATACGGCACGAACCTTGTCGCAAGGGCAAGGGAGCAGAAGCTTGATCCGGTCATAGGGCGAGATTCCGAGATAAGGAATATGATCCTGATCTTGTCCAGAAAGACGAAGAATAACCCCGTATTAATCGGCGAGCCCGGCGTAGGAAAGACCGCTGCCGTAGAAGGACTGGCACAGAGGATAGTTGCAGGCGACGTCCCCGAAGCCTTGAAGGATAAGGAAATATTCTCACTCGATATGGGCGCGTTAGTCGCAGGAGCGAAGTACAGAGGCGAGTTTGAAGAGAGACTTAAAGCCGTACTCGAAGAAGTAAGAAAATCAGACGGCAGAGTGATATTATTCATCGACGAGCTGCACCTTATAGTAGGAGCAGGCAAGACCGACGGCGCCATGGACGCAGGCAATATGCTGAAGCCCATGCTTGCACGCGGCGAGCTGCATTGCATAGGCGCGACAACACTTGACGAGTACAGGGAATACATAGAAAAGGATAAGGCTTTAGAGCGGCGTTTCCAGCCTGTGCTGGTGGACGAGCCATCGGTAGAGGATACCATATCGATACTCCGAGGTTTGAAGGACCGATATGAGGTATATCACAGCGTGAAGATCGCTGACTCCGCACTCGTAGCCGCAGCGGTGCTCTCGCACAGGTATATCTCCGACAGATTCTTACCTGATAAGGCGATAGACCTTGTTGATGAGGCTTGTGCATCTATTAAGACCGAGATGGATTCGATGCCTGCGGAGCTTGATGAGATGCGAAGGCGCCTCACGCAGATGCAGATAGAGGAAACAGCCTTAAAGAAGGAAAAGGATACCGCCTCAAAGCAGAGGCTTGCGGAGCTGCAGAAGGACATCTCCGAGCTTAACGAGAAGTTCCAGAACGATAAGGCGAAGTGGGACAATGAAAAGCAGAGCGTAGGCAGGCTGTCAGAGCTTCGCGAACAGATAGAGTCCGTGAACAATGAAATACAGATTGCACAGAGACAGGGCGACCTTGAGAAAGCAGCAAAGCTGCAATACGGCGACTTGCCGAAGCTTACGTCAGAGCTTGAAGCCGCCGAATCAGCGCTTCACAGCAAGGACATCTCTATGGTGCATGAAGCTGTCACCGAGGACGAGATAGCGACGATAGTATCCCGCTGGACTGGTATCCCAGTCTCGAAGTTAAACGAGGGCGAAAGAGAAAAAGTTCTTCACTTAGGCGATACCCTGCATAAGAGAGTGATCGGGCAGAATGACGCCGTTGACAAGGTAGTTGATGCGATAATCCGGTCAAGGGCGGGAATAAAAGACCCGACGAAGCCGATAGGAAGCTTCTTATTCTTAGGTCCTACAGGCGTTGGTAAGACCGAGCTTGCAAAGGCTCTGGCGGAAGCCCTCTTTGATGACGAAAATAATATCGTAAGGATCGATATGTCAGAGTACATGGAGAAATTCTCCGTGTCAAGGCTCATCGGAGCTCCTCCCGGATACGTGGGCTACGACGAGGGCGGACAGCTTACCGAGGCAGTGCGGAGGCACCCTTATTCGGTCGTGCTTTTTGATGAGATAGAAAAGGCTCATCCTGATGTATTCAACGTGCTGCTGCAGGTGCTTGACGACGGCAGGATCACTGATTCGCAGGGACGCACCGTTGACTTCAAAAACACGATACTTATCATGACCTCGAATATCGGCTCGCAGTATCTCTTAGACGGTATAGACGATACAGGACATATAAGCCGTGACGCACACGATGCCGTGGATGCGGAGCTTCGCTCTCATTTCAGACCGGAGTTCTTAAACAGGCTTGATGAGATAATAGAGTTCAGACCGCTCACCAAGGCGAATATCAAGGGCATAGTAGAGCTTCTGATCGCAGATACCAACAGGCGGCTTGCGGATAAGCAGTTATCAATAAGCCTTACCGATGATGCGAAGAAATTCATAGTCGATGGCGGCTACGACCCGATATACGGTGCGCGCCCTCTCAAGCGCTATATGCAGAAGAACGTGGAAACGCTTGCGGCGAGAGCGATACTCTCAGACGGCGCAGGCGAGGGAGACGTCATAAATATAGACTGCGACAGGACGCAGGGCGATGGCGTACTCGTAGCACATATATCGTAAACGAAATAAATAATTTCGTTTACGATATCCCCGCTCGCAGAATAATTGCGGCTTTGAGCAAGCTCAATCCGCAATTGCTTTGTTCGCTTACTATAAATTAATAAAAATACAATATCCGTTCCGGGTTCTCATTTCCGGAACGGATATTGCATTATAAACACCTTTTGACTCCAACATCATAATCCATGACTTTCTGAATGCAAAATCGGAATTGCATTCAGAAACTCTGCGTTCCGCAGAGCACGCCTCTCACTTCGTGAGAGCCTGGTCAGATACGAATATTGATTTTTCGATAAAAATCAATATTCTATAGGTTTTGAAATTGCATCAGCAATTTCGAAACCGTATTTTCCTAGCACCACAAGTGCGTACCCGCTGAAAGCGGGTTATGAGATGCTTTCCTTAAGCGGCTCATAAGGTATATAAATTAAATTCCGGTTTATTTCCTTCAAATACATTCATAATAATATATGTTGGCTCATGTCCCTCCTGTCTCGGATAAGATAATGATCCGGGATTAATAACCCATAACCCTTCATTTCGGATCATCGGACGGTGAGTATGTCCGTACATGACTATATCAGCCTTTCTCGACAGGGCTTCTTCTATCAATCTCTCTATGCCCATCGATACGCCGTAACCGTGTCCGTGAGTGATAAATACATGGAATCCTTCTATATCTAGCTCCAGTTCAGGTGGAAGATTGCTGAAAAAATCATTATTTCCCTTCACTATCGGGACTGAAAGACACTGTGTATGCTGCCTTATCCAATCCTCCCCTCCCTCGGTGTCGCCGCAATGTATGAGCATGTCTACAGGCTCTTCCCTCCGTAAAACTTTTAGGAGCGCATCATGCCTGCCGTGGGTATCGCTCACTATTAGGACTTTCATATCTTATCCTTTAATTCGCCGAGCACCGCCCTGATATGCCTAAGCGCCTTGCCTCTGTGCGAGATAAGGTTCTTCGCTTCCGATGATATCTCCGCTGAGGTCATATTAAATTCCGGCAGATAAAATATGGGGTCATATCCAAAACCGTTTGCACCCGCTATCTCATGTGAAATAAAACCTTCCATGGCTTCCCTTACGACTATCTCCCTGCCTGATGGAAGCACTGCCGCAACAGCGCATATGAATCTTGCCGTTCTGTCCTTATCGGGTACAGACTTCAGGCGGTCAAGAATTTCCTTATTCTTTACATCATACGGTGTATCGTGCCCCATGAACCTCGCTGAATGTATGCCAAGCTCGCCTGTCTCACCGCCAAGAGCGTCCACGCTAAGGCCGGAGTCATCCGCCATCACGATAGATTTCTTATCAGAAAGCTCGTATACTGCGCGCGCTTTAATAAGCGCATTCTCCTCAAAACTCATCCCGTTCTCATCGGGATCAGCGTTTATTCCCTCATCAGAAGCCGGGATTATATCGTATCCTGTTCCTTCCATGATTTCATTTATCTCACGCATTTTGTTTTTATTTCCTGTGGCGAATATTATCTTCATAGCAGATCGTCCTTTGTTGCGTTTGCTGTTTACATTTGACCGGGCTCTCACGAAATGAGAGGCGTGACCCACGGACCGTATTTCGTAGGATTTTGATACATAGGTTACGCCTATGCGTCAAAACGCACCACCCACGCATATACCACATCACCAATCTTGTCAGTGTACTGCGTGCTCCCCATCTGCAATGCCTCGGCTTTATTAGTGATATAGCCCGTATAAATATTTATTTCATGCTCCGCGCTTCCCTCATCCGGTGCCTTGATCGTCACTCCCAGATCCTGCTGTCCCGTCTCCGTGGCAATCACGCTTATAAGTTTGGCTACCTCTGCCTCATCTGCGGGATTATTTATCACGGCACTTATGCCGTTCGTTACTCTGGTATCTCCGTCAGCATTTACATGAAAAGAAATGAATATATCAGGGTTAAGCAGCGAGACAAGCTTTGCCCTGTCTTCACTTGATACAGCCTCGTCAGTATTCCTGGTAAAATAAAAACCTCCGGCATCGTTTTCCTCGGCTTTCTTTGCTATAGCCTGCGTTATATTCAGCGCGACATCCTTCTCTGTAACTCCGTATGCGCTGTTCCCTGCGTCATCTCCGCCATGCGCAGCATCTATCACGAATACATGACCATAAAGTTCCTTCGGTGAAATAAGTTCAAGATAAAGCTCTCTTTCTGTAAGATGAACCGTAGAAATATAATAGCCGGCTGTAATAATATCAAATTCTGCGTACCCGTCAGTATAATCATACACAAGTGAAGCTATACCTTTTTGCGAACCAGTAAGCTCATTCCTGTAATAATAATTCTTGTCATCGGTAGGAATCGAAATATTTATAAGAGAAGCCGCTTTATCTTCATATACATTTATTTTATCTATCTCAGTCTCGTAATCGAGAGGGATACCAAGGCTTACCTCTACATCATCCGTGATTCCCTCGACCACGCTGGCATTACTCTCTGCGTCAAGCGTCATTTTGACGGCATCATTCCCGTCATAGTATGATACATCTTCCAGACGCATATTTCCTGCATATACCTTATTCCCCAAAAATAAAAACAGCATGACGGGCATGCAGATAAGCGCAGCTATAATAGTTGTAATTAATAATCCGTATTTTCTCATAATTCCGGCTTGACTTTCTTTGGCGGTTTCGGTCCGGGGAAGCTTAGGTATCTTGCCTGGATCATACCGTTATATACCTTGCGATTCTTTTCCGCTTTTCTTCCTATATACTTTTCTGCGTCCGCATAAGAGGTTATCACATAAAACGACCATGTATCAAGACGTTTCATCGCATTGCCCAGATCACCGTATATCCCCGGCAGGGTCTTTGCCGTTTCAAGCCTCTCACCATAAGGCGGATTCGTGATCACAAAGCCGTATTTCCCATGATGCGAAAGCTCTGATGCCGCTCTCTTCTGGAAATGTATGGTATCGAGTACGCCGGCCCGCTTTGCGTTATCCCTTGCTGCCTCAAGCACCTTGCTGTCTATGTCATAGCCCTGTATGTCACAGCGTATATCTTCTTTTATTTCTTCGTGCGCCTCAGATACTGCTTTATACCATAGCTTCTTATCTATAAAATTATCCCATGCCTCTGCCGTAAAGCTGCGATCAAGTCCCGGTGCGATATTTCTCGCGATCATAGCCGCTTCTATCGCAAATGTCCCGGAGCCACAGAAGGGGTCTGTGAGGTATCTGTCAGCCCTCCACGGTGTCAGCAGTATAAGCGCCGCCGCAAGGTTCTCCGCTATAGGAGCTTCTCCGGCGTCAGGCCTGTACCCCCTTTTATGAAGGGAATCGCCTGTCGTATCAAGTCCCAGCGTCACATGATCTTTATTGATAAAAACTCTTAACGGATAATCATTTCCTGACTCTTCAAAATGCGTAACGCCATATACACCCGACAAATGATCTACCATCGCCTTCTTAACTATCGCCTGGATATCCCTTGGAGAAAAAAGCTTTGAATTTACTGAAGACGCTTTCTTAACCCAGAATCTGCCATCCCTTGGAATGTAATCCTCCCACCGCACAGCCTTCACGCCCTCAAAAAGTTCGTCAAATGTACGTGCCTCAAATTCCGCACAGCAGATAAGCACCCTCTCAGCTGTGCGCAGATGGATATTCGCCATGACAACCGCATCAGGATCACCATGAAATATGATCCGTCCATCCTCGGTTCTGGCTATCTCATATCCTAAATCCTGTATCTCTTTTTTTAGCACTGCCTCCAGCCCAAAATGGCAAGGGCAGATAATGTCGAATCTTTGCATGCATCACATGATAACATATTTCTTAAATTATGAGAATTCAACCCAAATATGATTTGACCATTTAACTTTATTATCATAGAATGTATTTCGGCTGGCTGAGTCTGGGGTGATGACTTTCCGGTCCTGCGCAATGAGAGCCCACGAACCGTGTCAGGTCGGGAACGAAGCAGCACTAAGAGGTGTCTTTCATGTGACGCAGGGTACCCGGAGACGAGCCTTGGGGTCAGTCAGCCAATTAAATGATGCTAGGGTCAAAAGGTACAAATCCGATTGTGCTTGCACAAATAGGATTTGGAACTTGTGACCCGCCCGAACATGAGGAAGTAGCAATTTGCGTAGCAAATTAGCGGATTCCGAATGGACGGAGCATGGCGAGAG
>JAFTAP010000024.1 GCA_017455525.1 Lachnospiraceae bacterium | reverse complement strand
CCGAACATGAGGAAGTAGCAATTTGCGTAGCAAATTAGCGGATTCCGAATGGACGGAGCATGGCGAGAGCAGCTTGCTGCGTAGCCATGCGTAAGCATCATAAACAACGCAAAGGGGCTTTTGACCCCAGCATCGTATTATGAATAAAAGAAATTATCAAAAGGAATTAGATAGTATAATAGAAAGTAATTGCAGAAAGGGAACAAAGCCCAGACTGCTGCTGCACGTATGCTGCGCTCCTTGTTCATCTTATGTACAGGAGTACCTGACGGAATATTTTGATATCACGCTCTTTTTTTATAATCCTAATATGGATACGGCTGAGGAATATGCTAAAAGGGTGGATGAGCTTAGGAGACTTGCGGATGAGGCAGACTTCCCGTCAGATATCATGATATGCCCATATGATCCGGAGAGCTTCGATAGGATTGCAAAGGGTCTTGAGGATCAGCCGGAAGGCGGGAAGAGATGTCCTAAGTGCTATGAGCTTCGCATGAGAAGGGCTGCGGAGTACGCAAGGGATAATGGATTTGATTATTTTACGACGACACTTTCCATATCGCCCTATAAGAATGCTGACTGGATAAATGAGATCGGGGAGCGGCTTGCGAGGGAGTACGGCGTGCCTCATCTGCCATCGGATTTTAAGAAAAAAAATGGTTATAAGAGGTCTATCGAGCTTTCAAAGGAATATAATCTGTACAGGCAGGATTACTGCGGATGCGAATATAGCAGGAACGTAAGTGAAAAAGAGACGGCACCGATATCGCTGAATTGCAGCAATGAGACAGTATCTGCATGAAATACTGATAGAAGGGGCAGGGAATGAAGAAACTATTAGACATACTAAGTGATGAATTAAAGAGGGCTTTTAAGGAAGCTGGATATGATGATGAGAAGATAATCGTCACAGCCTCGAACCGACCTGATTTATGTGAATATCAGTGTAATGGGGCAATGGCATTAGCGAAGGAAGCTCATAAGGCACCTTTCATGATAGCAGAGGAAGTGGTCACAAGGCTTGAAGGCTCTGGGTATTTCAGCAAGGCAGAGTGCGTGAAGCCTGGTTTTATTAATCTGGATATAAGCGATGATTTCCTTGCTTCATATATATCGGAGGAAGCTACGGCTGATAAATTTGGCTTGGAGAATAAGGCGTCAAAGAAGGTGGTCGTGGACTACGGCGGACCGAATGTGGCGAAGCCCCTTCATATAGGACATCTGAGGGCGGCAATAATAGGCGAGGCGGTCAAGCGCATATCAAAATATGTCGGCAATGATACGCTGGGCGATATCCATATGGGCGACTGGGGCCTGCAGATGGGACTTATCATAGCGGAGATGAAGGAGAGAGGAATGGACAGGATGCCCACGCTTGACGAACTTTCCGAGATATATCCTGCCGCATCAGAGAAATCAAAGTCGGATGAAGCCTTCAAAAATAAGGCGATGGATATCACCTTCGGTCTGCAGCATGGTAATGAAGAATACTTAAGGATATGGCGGCATATCATGGATATATCGGTCGCTGACCTTAAGCAGAACTACGATAAACTGAATGTTTCCTTTGAGATATGGAAGGGCGAGGCGGATGCCGACCCTTATATCGCTCCGATGGTGGAGAAGATGAAGAAGGACGGCTTAGCATATGAATCAGAGGGAGCCCTCGTGGTTGACGTATCGGAGGAGGGTGATGCGAAGGAAGTCCCGCCCTGCATGATACTGAAATCAGACGGTGCCTCGCTCTATACTACCACCGACTTAGCGACTCTTGTGCAGAGGGAGCAGGATTATGACCCTGACGCCGTCATATATGTCGTGGATAAGAGACAGGATCTTCATTTCGTGCAGGTATTCAGGGCGGCGAAGAAATGCTGCATAGTGCCTGAGGAGACGAAGCTTTCATTCCTAGGCTTCGGCACGATGAACGGCAAGGACGGCAAGCCCTTCAAGACGAGAGACGGCGGAGTCATGCGGCTTGAATCATTGCTTGACGAGGTTTACGAGAAGTGCCTTGAGAGAATGAAAGAAAACGGCTCGGACATGACGGAGGATGAATTAAAGGATGCCGCAGGGAAGATAGCGCTTGCTGCCATAAAGTACGGCGATCTTTCGAATGAAGCGAGGAAAGACTATGTATTTGATATAGATAAATTCACTTCCTTCGAGGGTAACACAGGACCGTATATTTTATATACAATGGTCCGGATAAAATCAATCCTGCGTAAATATCAGGAAAACGGTGGTAAGGCGGATGATATGAAAATACTTTATCCGGCGAATGCTTCAGAGAAATCCCTTATGATGACGCTTGCAGGCTTCGCTCCCATGATAGAGAGCGCATGGGAAGGGCTTGCGCCGCACAGGATCTGCGCATATATCTATCAGCTTGCCAATGATTTTAATAAGTTCTATCACGAGACGAAGATCATATCGGAGGAAGACAAGGCAAGACAGGGGAGCTGGATAGCGCTGATAAAGCTTACGTTGAGCGTGCTGGAAACGAGTATAGACCTTCTGGGTTTTGAAGCGCCGGAAGCGATGTGACATATACATTGATAGCAGGAAGTATATTGCAATAGTGCGAGACATAGAGTCCTGTGTGGTTGTTATATTGAAAATAGCATGAAGATATCAAAAGATGAGAAGATAACAAAGATATGCACCATAGCCGTCGGCGTTCTGGCGGCTATGCTTCGTCTTTTTTACATCTATTATACACCTGTATGGCGCAGGCAGCATGATGTCATAGATTTCGGTGCGGATGAGGGACAGGCTCCCTTTATCGAATATTTCCATCAGGGACATCTGCTGCTTGACTTCGATCCGAGAGAAAAATGGGGCTTTTTCCAGCCGCCGCTTCATCATATGCTTGCTGCCTTATGGATACATATACAAGAGTTTATAGGCATCAGTTATAATGCGGCATGTGAGCATGTGCAGGTGCTGACTCTTATCTACAGCCTTATCACACTATATTTTGCATACCTCATATTCAAATATTTCAAGCTTAAAGGACTGTCGCTTTTAGTTGCTTTCACGATAGCCGCCGTTCATCCGGGCTTCATTCTGATGGCGGGCTCGATAAATAATGACATGCTTGCGATAATGCTGACGGTCATGACCATGTACTTCGGACTTAGATGGAAGGATGAGCCCTCATGGAAATATACGATAATACTGGCTCTTACGATAGGTCTGGGAATGATGGCGAAGCTCTCGGCAGCGCTCGTAGCTCCTGCCGTGGCTTTAATATTTATCATAAAGATGATACAGGGTGGGACAGACAGCTTTGTGCAATATATGAAAAAGTTTGTTGTATTCGGATTAATATGCTTCCCACTGGCGCTTTGGTCGCCTGTAAGGAATCATATTAAATTCGGCGTGCCTGTAAACTACTCACCTGAAGTGGGAGAGGAAATAAAGGCGTCGCTTGTTGCTTGCATATTTGATATAAGATGCTCTATACCATACGTGTCGAGGATACGTAACGGAGATCCCTATGACGAGTTCAATGTATTCCTTGCCATGATGAAGACCTCGCTTTTCGGTGATGAGAATTTCAGTCTTGCCTTAGCGGAGGCAGGACATAGCGGAACGGGAGCGACGCTTATGACGGGGCTGGGATGGTTGCTTTTAATATCGGGAGCGGTGCTTGCTGTTCTTTGTCTGTATTTTACCGTGAGGGTATTGATCACAGACAGGATTATCACATCAAAAGAAATCAGAGCATTTATTGCAGTAATATATGTGGTGTCCCTTTTAATGTACATCAGCTTTATAATAAAGGCACCTTACTACAGCTCGATGGATTTCAGATATGTGATGTATCTTATTCCGATAGAGGCTTTGATGGCAGGACTTTACCTGACGAATTGCGGACTGATGTTAAAAAGGATATTATTTATAGATACCATCATATTTACAGCATCGACGGCAGCAGTATATATAATGCTGTATTGGGGATAGCAGAAACATAAGGAAGGAGCATTATTTAGGAAATGTCGCTATACGAGGATATAAAAAGTAAAAAAGAAAAGCTTGCCGTGGTTGGTCTCGGCTATGTGGGTATGCCTATCGCCGTGGAGTTTGCAAAGAAGATAGACGTCATAGGCTTCGATACGAATAATGCGAAGATAGAGCAGTATAAATCCGGCGTGGATCCTACGAATGAGGTAGGGGATGACGCTATAGCGAAGACTACGGTCTTATTCACAAGTGATGAAGAGAAGCTTCGTGAGGCGAGGTTTTTCATAGTAGCCGTGCCTACCCCCGTGAATACTGACCATACGCCGGATCTCTCACCCGTGGAGGGAGCAAGCGTAGTCGTGGGACGCAATCTGCAGAAAGGCTCTATCGTGGTATTCGAATCAACGGTTTATCCGGGAGTTACGGAGGATGTCTGTATACCGATATTGGAGCGAAGCTCGGGACTTAAGTGCGGAGAAGACTTCAAGGTCGGATACTCGCCCGAAAGGATAAACCCAGGCGACAGGGTGCACGTTCTTACTAATATCAAAAAGGTGGTATCCGGCATGGATAGCGAGTCGCTTGAGGAGATAAAGAATATATATGACCTTGTGATAGAGGCAGGTACATATCCCGTTTCTTCGATAAAGACAGCGGAGGCTATAAAAGTCGTTGAGAACAGCCAGCGTGATATAAACATTGCCTTCATGAATGAGCTTGCTATGGTATTCGACCGCATGGGGATAGATACGGGCGAAGTCGTGGATGGTATGAATACTAAGTGGAACGCTTTGGGCTTCAGACCGGGTTTAGTCGGCGGACACTGCATAGGCGTCGATCCATATTATTTTACATATGAAGCAGAGAAGCTTGGCTATCACAGCCAGATAATCCTGAACGGGCGTATAGTGAATGACAGCATGGGAGCCTATATTGCCGATGCGACGGTAAAAGAGATGATAGCTGCCGGACAGGCACCGAAGGCATCTAAAGTTGTTATCTTGGGACTTACCTTTAAGGAAAACTGTCCCGATACGAGGAACAGCAAGGTTGAAGATATCATAAAGAGGCTTGCGGAATACGAGATAGTGCCGGAGATAGTCGATCCCTGGGCGGATGAGAAGGATGCCATGAGGGAATACGGCGTAAGCCTTAAAAAGCTGGAGGATATTCGTGATGCGGACTGTGTGATAGTGGCGGTCGCTCATGATGATTTCAGGAAGCTGGGATTAGAGGGGATAAAGAAATTATACAGACAGGTTCCGGATGATGAGAAGGTTATTATAGACGTTAAGGGCTTGTATGGGGTTGCGGACTTAAAAGCGACCGGCTTCAGATGGTGGAGATTATAAGATTTTGATCCGATGGTTTGGACGAGTCGGTATCGCTTTGACATTACGGGAAATAGTGGTACAATCGGATTATTCCCTGTCGTTAAGGCGTAAGCCATAGACGGCGGCGGATCATATAATAAAAATAATCGAGGCATGAGATGGACATAGCAGAGGAGCTCCAGGCGGAGCTTGAAATACCCACAGCGTTTACGATTCCTATAGGGGGAGGTATAGCTATTAACCAGACAGTGGTGATAACATGGTGTATCATCGCTGTTCTTTTTGTCTTGATCCTTATACTCACAAGGGGCTTCGTGACACAGAATCCCGGCAAGAGGCAGGCTTTGGTCGAGGCTTTCGTGGTATGGATCCAGGATCTGGTCAGCAGCAATATGAATGAAAAAGCGCAGAAATATGCGCCGTATCTTTGCAGCATATTACTTTTCCTCGGAGTATCCAATATAATCGGAATCTTCAATATAGCCCCGCCCACGAAGGACTTAAGGACGACCGTAGCGCTTGCGCTTATGAGCATCGTACTCGTGCAGGTTGCGGGAATAAGGGAGAAGAAGGTCGGCGGCTGGCTCAAGAGCTTCGCACAGCCCATAGGAGTCATGCTTCCGATGAACATACTCGAATTATTCATCAAGCCGCTGTCATTATGCATGCGACTTTTCGGAAACATATTCGCAGCCTTCGTCATAATGGAGCTTGTGAAGATGGTAGTGCCGGTGGTTCTGCCTGCGGCGCTCTGCCTGTATTTTGACCTCTTTGACGGGCTATTGCAGGCGTATGTATTCGTATTCTTAACATCGCTATATATAAACGAGGCAGTAGAATGAACATTTTACGAGAAAATGCTGATTGCAATAAAATAATTAGCATTTTCTCTCCAACTTTATGATACATTAGGAGGTAATTGACATGGTAGCATTAGGCGCAGGAATCGCAGCCCTTACAGGCATCGGCGCAGGTATCGGCATAGGTATCGCAACGGCAAAGGCCGTGGACGCTACGGCTCGCCAGCCGGAGGCACAGAGCAAGATAATGACTCTGCTGCTCTTAGGATGCGCACTTGCCGAGGCGACCGCTATATACGGTCTTCTCGTAGCGATCCTTATCATATTCGTGCTGTAAATCAGGGAGGAACGACAAGTGCTTAGTTTTGATCCGGTTAATTTCATATGCATGATAATAAATATCCTGATCCTTTTCTTCATAGCGAAGAAGTTCTTATTCGGCAGGGTGAATGCGATCATAGCGAAGCGGCAGGAGGAGATAAATCTTTCTTATTCTACTGCTGACAAGGTGACGAAGGAAGCGAAGGAAAACAGGCGCGAGTATCAGATGCAGATCGCCGAGCTTGAGAAGGATAAGTCCGATATATTGGACAAGGCAATGAAGGAAGCGGACGAGAGGAAGGCAGCGATAATCGAGAAGGCAGACGCTGATGCGGAGGAGATCCTTCAGAAAGCAAGAGAAGAAGCTTCCCACATAAAGAGCGTGGCGGAGATAGACCACGACAAGAAGGTGGAGGAGATCGTATTCGACGTGGCTGCCCGTCTTGCGGGACAGGCTATATCGGAGGAAGCAAACAGCGAGCTTTACGACAAGTTCTTATCACAGGCCGCAGGCTCCGGAGCAGGTAAAGACAGATGAGCGATATGCTAAGAGCGAAGCTTAAATTCGTCATGCCGCCAACTAGCGCGCAGGCAGACAGATTTAAGGACTTCATTGCTTCAAAATATGAAATCCAAAAGGAAAATATAGACCTGAAGCTTATAAAAGACGCTGATATCCTCGGCGGCTTCATACTTTATGTCGGGGAGGACGAGTATGACTGGAGCTTTAAGGGCAGGGCGCAGGAGATAAAGTCTGACATCGACAGGGAGATGGCGGCTTCCGGCTCCCATCAGAATATCATTTCCGTGATAAAGAATGCCGCTGATGCTCATGTATTCGAGGCGAAGGGTTACGAGACCGGGCACGTCATTTATTGCGGCGATGGCATAGCCCGTATCGAGGGGCTCTCTCATGTGGAGTACGGGGAGATAGTCATATTCGAGAGCGGCGTCAGGGGCATGGTGCTCGATATCAGGGAGAATAATATCGGCTGCATACTGCTCTGTACTGATGACGAAGTGTACGAGGACGAAAGGGCAGTCCGCACCGGAGCGGCAGCGGGCGTGCCTGTAGGAGACGCCTTACTTGGAAGAGTCGTGAATGCTCTGGGAGATCCAATAGATGACATGGGACCGTTGGAGACAGAGGGCAAGATGCCTGTGGAGTCTCCTGCACCCGGTATCATAGACAGACAGCCGGTGGCAACCCCTATGGAGACGGGAATCCTTGCGATAGACAGCATGTTTCCTATAGGCAGAGGTCAGAGAGAGCTTATCATAGGCGACAGGCAGACAGGCAAGACGACTATCGCCACGGACACTATTATCAATCAGAAAGGCAAGGGTGTTATCTGCATCTATGTATCCATAGGACAGAAAGCATCTACAGTGGCTGCTCTTACCCAGAATTTGAAAAAACATGGAGCTATGGACTACTCAATAGTCGTAGGATCCTTTGCTTCAGATCCGGCGCCTCTGCAGTATCTTGCGCCGTACTCGGCTACGGCTATGGCGGAATTCTTCATGCATAAGGGTAAGGACGTGCTTATAGTTTACGACGACCTCTCCAAGCATGCGGTTTCATACAGAGAAATCTCACTATTACTTAGGAGACCGCCGGGCAGAGAAGCATATCCGGGTGACGTATTCTATTTGCATTCAAGGCTTCTTGAGAGGTCGAGCAGGCTTTCAGAGGAGCTTGGCGGAGGCTCGATCACGGCGCTTCCTATAATAGAAACACAGGCGGGTGACGTGTCCGCTTATATTCCGACGAACGTAATATCGATTACCGACGGACAGATATTCCTTGAGAGCGACCTTTTTGCCGAGGGACAGAGGCCTGCCGTGAACGTGGGTCTTTCGGTATCCCGTGTCGGAGGCGCAGCGCAGACCAAGGCTATGAAGAAGGCTACGGGCTCTTTCAGGATAGACCTTGCGCAGTACAGGGAGATGGAGGTCTTCACGCAGTTCTCCGCAGACCTTGATGATGCTACGCAGTCGCAGCTTGAAAATGGCAGGGCGCTCATGGAAGTGCTGAAGCAGCCCGGAGCGGCTCCTCTTTCTATGGCGCAGCAGGTCATAACCCTTGTCGCTGCTGATAAGAAGATATTCGGCGGCATAGACACCAAGGACGTGAAGAAGTTCCAGATGGGACTTTTAGAGCATGTGGCTCATGAGCATAAGGAAATAATCGAGGAGCTTGAGAGCACGAAGTCGCTATCCGATCAGCTTGTCAAGAAGATAGCAGAGATAGCGGAAGAATATAAGAGGAATTACAGCAAATAAGTGGCTCAGCTAAAGGAAATAAGGGACAGGATAAACAGCATACAGGGCACGCAGAAGATAACCGGGGCGATGTATATGATCGCCACGACGAAGCTTCGCCATGCAAGGGAGAGCAGGGATAATAACGCCGTTTATTTTAGTGCATTGAAGAATCTGATGGAGAGGCTCTTGAGACATCTGCCTCAGTCGGATCATCCGTACCTCAGGATATCGTCAAAGCCGAAGGATCAGCAGACTCACGGCTACCTGATGATAACCGCCGATAAAGGACTTGCGGGAGCCTACAATCAAAACATCCTTAAGGAAACCGAGAGATTCATGAAGGAGGATGGCGGAAGATCAAGGATCTTCGTGGTAGGAGAGACAGGACGCAGATACTTCAGGAATCATGGCAAGGAGATAGAAGAGGATTTCGAGTATTCCTCGGAGAACCCGTCCCATCATGTAGGACGACTGATAACGAGCTACTTGCTCCCGCTTTTCAGGGATGGCGAGATAGACGATCTGCGCATCATATATACGGCTATGAAGTCAGCTATGGAGGCGGAGGTAAGGGTGAGACAGCTCCTGCCGCTTGCGTCATCCATAGAGGCGGAGCTTGATAAGCAGATACCCAAGGATATCTATAATGAGGAATTTATTTTCTCGCCCTCGCCCGATGAGGTAATAAGCGCAGTCGTCCCGAACTATATGAACGGATACATATACAGCGCGCTGATAGAGAGCTTCTGCGCTGAGCAGAATTCGAGAATGCTCGCAATGCAGACAGCGTCGGATGCGGCGTCGTCTATGATAAAGGACTTAAATGTGCAGTATAACCGTGCCCGTCAGGGAGTTATCACGCAGGAGATTACAGAGGTTTCTGCAGGAGCGGAGGCGCTTAGCGCAATATAGAATTTAGCTGTGGTATCGGCATACGGTCGGTGCGAGTCAGATATAAAGCTTTGTTTTATAGAGGAGCCAATAGATGGGAGACAGGATTAAAGGTCATATCTCACAGGTCATGGGACCTGTCGTGGACGTAAAATTTGATACTACGAAATTACCGCGCATATCGGATGCCTTGATCGTAGATAATCACGGCACCAAGTGTACTATGGAGGTAAGACAGCATATAGCGTCGGACACCGTGCGCTGCATCATGCTTGCTGCATCAGAGGGACTTGCGAAGGGCATAGAGGTAGAGGCTACAGGCGCTCCTATTACCGTGCCTGTCGGTGAAGCAGGGCTTGGCAGACTGTTTAATGTCACAGGCGATGCCATAGACGGATTGCCTACAGATGAGCTTGATAAGGCTGAGAGATGGTCAATACACAGGCGGCCGCCGGAATTTGCGGATCAGTCGCCGGTGCAGGAGATACTTGAGACGGGGATTAAGGTCATAGACCTCATAGCTCCTTATGCGAAAGGCGGTAAGATAGGACTCTTCGGTGGAGCGGGCGTGGGAAAGACCGTACTTATCCAGGAACTTATAAGGAATGTCGCGACGGAGCACGGCGGATATTCGATATTCACTGGAGTCGGAGAGAGGTCGAGAGAGGGTAACGACCTATGGAGCGAGATGACCGAGAGCGGGGTTATCAAAAAGACGGCGCTCGTCTTCGGTCAGATGAATGAGTCCCCCGGAGCCAGGATGAGGGTTGCGGAGACAGGGCTTACGATGGCGGAGTATTTCCGTGATGAAGAGAATAAGGACGTTCTTTTATTCATAGACAATATTTTCAGATTCATACAGGCAGGCTCGGAGGTATCGGCACTCTTAGGACGCATGCCTTCAGCGGTCGGTTATCAGCCGACGCTTGCCACCGATCTCGGAGCTTTGGAGGAAAGGATCGCATCCACAAAGAACGGTTCTATCACATCGGTGCAGGCGGTATATGTGCCGGCGGACGATCTTACCGATCCCGCACCGGCTACGACCTTTGCGCATCTTGACGCTACTACAGTGCTTTCAAGGCGCATAGTCGAGCAGGGAATATATCCGGCGGTCGATCCTCTCGAATCATCGTCAAGGATACTGACACCTGAGATAGTCGGAGAGGAGCATTACAAGGTTGCGGACGAGGTGCTCGCTATATTGCAGAAATATAAGGAGCTGCAGGATATCATAGCGATCCTCGGCATAGAGGAGCTTTCTGACGCCGACAGGCAGACCGTGACCAGGGCAAGGAAGATACAGCGTTTCCTGTCGCAGCCCTTCTTCGTTGCGGAGAACTTTACGGGAACTCCCGGACAGTATGTGCATATAAGCGATACGGTCAAGGGCTTCTCTGCCATCATATCAGGCGAAGCGGACAGATATCCCGAGGCGGCTTTCTTTAACGTGGGAACAATAGACGACGTAGCGGAGAAAGCGAAGACTCTATGAATGCCTTTGCGACACAGATAATTTCATCTGACGGAATGTTTTATTTCGGCAGGCTTAAGAATATGATCATTCCTGCCGTGGACGGTGAGCTTGGCATACTTCCGGGGCATGAGGAGATGATAATTGCCCTTACCGAGGGAATCTTGAGATATCAGGATACTAAGGACGTATGGCATAAGGCGGCGATAGGCAGAGGGACCATCCAGTTTGCCAATAATAGGTGTACGATAGTCGTGGACACTGCCGAGAAGCCGGAGGACATAGATGTCCACAGGGCAGAGGATGCGAAGGCGAGAGCCGAGGAGAAGCTGCAGCATAAGCTCTCCGACAGAGAATACAGGCTTCTGCAGATGTCGCTTGCAAGGGCGCTTACAAGGCTCAAGCTGCTCGATAAGGACTAAGCCTGGCAGGTTTTATTCTGATGGACGGTTATGTGAAGCTAAAGGACATACCGCAGTATTTCGGCTTGGAGAGAGGCGATTCCGTCTGGATAGCGTCGGACGTGAAGCAGCTTCTCTATACTTGCATAGAGCATGAGGACGATACTGATTTTAACGTGCTTATTGATTCGGTGCAGGATATCATAGGATCTGAGGGGACTATTCTTATTCCCACTTTCAACTGGGACTTCTGCAAGGGCAAGACCTTTGACATCAGGAAGTCGCCGTCACAGACAGGCTCCATAGGAAAGGTAGCATTAAAAAGGGGAGACTTTAAGAGGACGCAGCACCCTATTTATTCCTTTGCGGTATGGGGTAAGGGCACGGACGAACTCATAGCCATGGAGAACCGCTCATCGTTTGGAAGCCATAGCCCCTTTTCGTGGTGCAGGGAGCATAATACCAAGAACGTCTTCATAGACGTGGAGTGCCAGCACAGCTACACCTTCGTGCATTATGTCGAGGAGATGATAGGCGTTCCCTACCGCTACCTGAAGAACTTCACGGCAGGTTACATAGATGCGGATGGGAATATGAGCGAGCGTACTTATTGTATGCATGTGCGGGACTTAAATGCTGACATTTTCGTGACCATATATCCTTACGAAGAGGACTTCATAAAGGCAGGCGCATCAAGGCGGTATGAGGTGAACGGTATCCCTATGAAGACGATATCAATGGGCAAGACCTATGATATAATAGCTGACGACGTAAGATACCATCACAGCAGCAAGCTGTGTGAATATAAAATTAAGATCTGATTCGCAGTTAATTTTTTACTTGTTGTATAGAGGAGGGATTACCCGGCAGACAGCATCCTTAATATCAGATCTACCATCTCTCCCACATTAGCAAGCTTTCCCACTTCTTTTATATTAAATTTCAGACCGAATTTCTTTTCCATTGCAATCACGAGGTTGATATGCTCTATGGAGTCCCAGTCTTCTATATCTTTTGAATTGGTTTCGTCTACAACGATGAGGTCTTCGTCATCAAAGTTATCTCTGAATATTTTCCTTACTTCTTCAAACACTTCATCTCTGGTCATAGTTTTTCTCCGATGCAACTTGCTTATTCCGCTGCTTGCCGGTTCCAGGTCCTTTGCCTATCGCATGCCTGTAAAACTGTAGCATCTAAGCTTCAACTATATCCGCACTTTGAAAGAGTGTCAAGATTGAGTATAATATGAAGCAAGAAACAAGAGGCACAAGGCCTATTGTGCTTTAGCGACGCAGCTTTACGTAAGCATCATAATACTGGTATAGGAGTAGCTAATGACCGAAGGGCGGAGGATGTATGATATCTGCAAGGAGATATTTCCGTTAAACCGCAGCATTACAGGTGATGCAGTCAGGGAGACGTTCCGTATATTGCAGAACTATATACCTGATATTAAATTTGATATGCACGAGGTTTTAAGTGGGACGAAGGTATGCGACTGGACTGTGCCCGATGAATGGAACTGCGAGGAAGCGTATTTAGAAGGACCTGACGGTGAGAGGATCGTCGACATGAAGGATTCCAATCTGCATGTTATGGGGTATTCTCTGCCGACAGATATTACCTTGCCGCTAGAGGAGATGTCGGAGCATATTTATTATCTGAAGGAGCAGCCTGAGGTCTTTCCCTATGTGACGAGCTATTATTCTCCGAGGTGGGGCTTCTCGATGAGCTATGAGCAGTTCAAGAGCTTAAAGCCCGGTAATTATCATGCGGTGATAAAATCAACGCTTGCGCCCGGTTCGCTGACCTACGGGGAGATACTGATACCCGGTGATACTAAGGATGAGATTTTTTTATCTTCATATACCTGTCATCCGTCTATGGCGAATAATGAATGCAGCGGACCCTCACTTATCGTGGCGCTTGCAAGGTATATCACGGATATGCCGAAACGTCGTTATACTTACAGGCTGGTGCTTGCTCCTGAGACTATAGGCGCGCTTACTTATATAGAGAAGAACCTGCCATATCTTAAGGAGCATGTAAAGGCGGCGTTTAACCTGACCTGCTGCGGAGATGACAGGGCTTACAGCATCATTCATTCAAGATATGCGGATACATATGCGGACAGGCTTCTTACGCATGTGCTTGCGGAATCGGGGAATAAATTCGATGAGTACCCGTACATCAAGAGAGGGTCTGATGAGAGGCAGTATCAGGCTCCGGGAGTTGATATTCCTATGGTCTGCTTCTGCCGGAGCAAATACCATATTTATCCGGAGTATCATACGAGCGCGGATAATCTTGACCTTATATCTCCCAGGGGCTTGCAGGGCTCGTATGATGTGATGACTAAGTGTATACAGCTTGCGGAGCATAACAATAAATACCGCACGACGACTCTTGGTGAACCACAGCTTGGAAAGAGAGGTCTAGTGCCTACCATGTCAAGCAAGGAGACTTATCAGCAGACCCTGGCGTTAAAAGATCTTATTGCCTATGCAGATGGAACGAATGACCTTATCCGTATATCGGAGCTTATAAGGCAGCCTGTGGGATTGCTGATGCCCTTGGTTGATAAGCTTTTGGAATGCGGGCTTTTTGAGATAGTGGATTGATCCGGAGCATTGATTTATGAACAGATATACTTATGATGAGATAAGGGTAGGGCAGACAGAGTCTTTTGAAGTTAAGATCACGGGGCAGATGCTGGATGACTTCCGTGGCATGACGGGGGACACTAATCCCTTGCATTCGGATGTCGGCTATGCAGAAGCGGAGGGTTATGAGGACAGGGTAGCTTACGGGATGCTCACGGCGTCCTTCATGTCTACGCTTGCGGGCGTATATATTCCGGGGGAGAGATCGCTTATCAAGGAGCTTAAGATAAAATTCGCAAAGCCTGTGTATCCCGGAGATGCCATAACCGTCGAGGGCGAGGTCAAGGAGAAGAATGATACCTTCAATATGGTAGTGCTTAAGGTTACTATGAGGAATGATAAGGGCGATAAGGTATTGCGGGGCAGCATGGATATATTGGTAAGATGACGTTAAGCGGGATAAAAAATAAAGCTATGCAAAGGGGGCGAAATGATGGATAAGGAATTAGAAAAGAAAATCGAACAGCTTCAGGAGATGATCGACGGGTCTGATAATATCGTGTTCTTCGGGGGCGCAGGGGTTTCTACGGAATCGGGGATACCTGATTTCAGGAGTCAGGACGGGTTATATAATCAGAAGTATGATTATCCGCCGGAGACCATACTGTCTCACAGCTTCTTTATGAGAAATACGGCAGAATTTTACAGATTCTATAAAGAGAAGATTCTGCTCGTGGGTTCAGACATGGATCCGCAGCCTAATAAGGCGCATTTAAAGCTTGCAGAGCTTGAGAAGGCGGGCAAGCTTAAGGCGGTCATCACACAGAATATAGATGAGCTTCATCATAAGGCGGGCTCTAAGACGATATATGAGCTTCACGGCACCGTGACGAGGAATTACTGCATGGACTGTGATAAGGAATTCGATGTGGAATACGTGAAGGCGGCGGACGGAGTGCCTGTGTGCGATGCCTGTGGCGGGATAGTGAAGCCGGATGTCGTGCTGTATGAAGAAGGACTTGATATGTATACTATGGAGCAGGCTATCAAGTCTATCACGGATGCAGACATGCTGATAATAGGCGGCACGTCGCTCGTTGTCTATCCGGCAGCGGGGCTTATTGATTATTACAGGGGACACAAGCTTGTCCTGATAAATAAAGGCACGACAGGCAGGGAGTCCGGAGCGGATCTTGTAATAAATGGTCCCATAGGGGAAGTGCTTGGGGCAATCAAGGTAAATTGATACAATAAAAATTCCCCAATCCTTCATTTTAATGGATTGGGGGATTTCTTAATAGTCGGAGTGACAAGATTCGAACTTGCGGCCTCTACCTCCCTAAGGTAGCGCTCTAGCCAAACTGAGCCACACCCCGACAACAGCGTAGTCCATTCTATATATTTTTTTTGTAAGTGTCAAGTCTAAATATAATTTTTAGCATGTTTTAGCAGTCATAGCTAGTCATACTGAATGTTTTTATTTGATCCTGGCATTGACAACTTTTTGTCACGCATATAAGCTATCATGTAGGTAAGGAAGGTTTTTGGCAGGGATACAGATATGCAGTTCAATGAAAAACTTAATCTTATAATGAAGGAGCTTGATGCTAATAATGCCGTTATAGCAAGATACGGCGGTTTAGATCGCACGAATGTGAGCCGTATCCGGAGCGGGGGCAGATTTCCTAAGGCTTCGGGCAAAGCCGCAGAGAAGCTTATAAACGGCATCTATCTCTTTGCGGACAATAAGAACGGGCTCGAAACGCTGTGCCGCATCACGGGTGGGAATCCCGACGGCTCTGCTGATGAAATAAAGGACTCCATACGTGCATGGCTGTACGATGGCATACAGGGGGAATCTGAAAGAAGACCGGGAAAGCGCAATGATATACCGGCCTCCTTCGGTGAGAGGCTGGATGCTTCGATGACGCTTGCTGATATTTCAAATGCACGTATGAGCCAGCTTATAAACGTGGATTCATCTCTTATAAGCCGTTACCGCTGCGGAATCCGCATTCCAAGATCTAATCCTGAGATGGCGTCAAGGCTTTCGGAAACCTTGTGGCAAAGGATGCAAAGCCCTGAGCAGATGGAGAGCCTGTCTAAGCTTATGCAGATGAAAAAGGAGGATATAGATGCGGATTTATTCGGCAGATGGCTCTGTGATTTCGGGGTAGATCAGGAAGGAAATACGGCCACGGTAGAAAAGCTGATGGCAGCGTTTGATTCTTATTCCATGGCACAGGAAACCTTGCCTGAGCTTCCTGATGTAGAGATAGAAATTCCTGCTGATGAGAAAGATATGTATATAGGCGCGACTGGGCTTAGGGAAGCAGTAGTGCGGTTTCTTGGAAATGCGGTTAGTTCCGGGGCTAATGAGCTATGGCTTTATTCTGATGAGAATATGCAATGGATGACGGGCGATCCCGAATTTCATATGAAATGGGTCGCGCTAATGACGAGCTGTGTGAGGAATAATATAAAAATCCGCATAATCCATAATATAGACCGGGGCTTTGATGAGATGAGCGATGCGATAATAAGCTGGCTCCCGCTTTATATGTCGGGCATGATTGAGGCTTATTACTGTAGGAAGCATGGCGGGAGTCGCTTTTCGCATTCGCTTTATATCTGTCCCGGGCATGCATGCATAGAGGCTTTTCATGTGGCGGGCACAGAGAGTGAGGGCATATATCATTACTACACCGAGGAAGCATTGCTTGATATTGTCGGGAAATCTTATGAGAAGCTTTTGTCTTTTTCTGCTTCGCTGGTATCGGTGACGGAACCCAAGTTCAGGAAGTCTCCGTGGAGTGGGCTGGTTGCGATCCAGAATACCCTGTCTGTTGCGACTATGCCGGAGGAGCTTGTCCGAAGCTTTGATTCTAAAAGACTCATAGAGGAATGGGAATACAGGAGAGATACGCTCATGGGCAATCTGAAGGAGTACTATGTGTATGAGTGCCTGCCTCTTGCGGATGATGAAGCCATAGTCTCAGGTAATGCCACCGTGGAGTCTCTGCCCGGCACAGGAAAACTTTATTATACTAAGGAGCAGTATGCGCAGCATGTCAGGCATATAGTACAGATGCTTAAGGAATACCCGAACTACCGCTTATATCTACTGCCTGATACGCCTTTTCACAATATGAAGATCGTCTTAGGATCTGATTTCGTGACGGTAACGAGCTCCACCAGACCGCAGTTTTTTATTTCCTTCACGCATCCTCTGATGTGCGCGGCGTTCAAGGAATATACGGACAACCTGCGGAATAACCACAAAACCGACAGGAACACGCTGAGAAAGCTGCTGATGGATAAGGTTGAATTATGGTGAAATATGGAATATAACCCTTTTGCTTTGACATTCGGGAAGCACCCCCTGAGTCCCACGGATATATCTCGCTTGCACTGCCACGGTTTAATGAAGTGGCGAAGATGCTGTAGCTTTATCTAAAATCAAACAGCTCTTTTGGTGTCACCTTTAGGACATCGCAAAGCTTAAAAATCACATCAAACGAAACCCCGACCTTACCGAGTTCGATTGCGCTTATATGGCTTCTGTCTACATTTACAAGCTCTGCTAACTGAAGCTGAGTGAGCTTTTGTCTTTTTCTGTAATAAACGACGTTCAGCCCGAATTTTTCATAGAGTTCAGAATATTCCTTTTTCAAAGCCGCACCCCTGTATTATTGTATAGAGTGTTTCATACACTATAAACCTTGTCACAATAGCGTAATGCGATTGAAACAAGTCATTTGAGGCTATATAATGACGACCTAATGACGACACATATAAAAAGGAACAGGGCGGTATCGGATTTTATTTTAATGTATTTACAATTATAGAAGCTTTGATTTTTGCCATGAGAGGTAATGATATCTATCAAGGAACGATTAGGCAGAAAATAGATTTTTTATTAGAAAGCATCGGAGGAGGAACCAATTCCGCGATACATTTCCGGTAATCAGTCGAAAGAAGCATAAATCAAGGCATGCCGGCTGTTCACTGGTCATTAGAAGAAGCAAATCATAAATAGTGAGGGCAATGCTCATTCAGGATATTCGATCT
>JAFTAP010000023.1 GCA_017455525.1 Lachnospiraceae bacterium | reverse complement strand
GCTGCGTATTTCTCTGCTTGGGAAGACACGGAAAAGACATGTCTTCTCATGCCTTGAATAATCAGTTTTTTTCGAATCTTTCTATCCTGCAGATGTGGGCTTTCGTCTTCTCGTCGTAATCGATGCCGACGAAGAGAAGATCTCCCTTATATCTTTCGAGAGCTTCATAGTATTTTTTCTCCCTGATCTGATCGATGGCGCTTTCCGCTGACTTATTATGCTTGAGCTCTATGATCAGCGCAGGCTTATCCGGGCGGACCGGCACATAGACTACATCTGCGAAGCCCTTCCCGGCTGTCAGCTCCCTGTAGCAGTCATATTCATTCAGGGCATAGATATATGAAAGGTATATCGCGCTCTGCAGCGCGTCCTCATTGTTATAGCTCCTGTTAGAGGTCACATGGATATGGCTCTTATCAAGCGCCTCGGCCACCGCCTCTTCATTGCCGCGGATAGTCTCATTGAGCAGCTCCTTTGAGGCCTTGATTATCTCATCCGTTACCGCATAGTCCGGATTCGTCGCCGCCACTGCGAACCATTCCTGCTGTATCTCTTTATTGGGTATGCGGCAGGCCTGCTTATCAAGGTCATACGCCAGATACCCGAGGTGTATCAGATAGGTGAACAGATCATCCTTGACCACAAATGAGTCCATGGTATTCAGGTAGGTGAGCGCATTGACTTCAACTGCTTCTCCCGCGATCATCCTTATCACGGCATCCTTCGTTCCTGCAAAATTCTGTCGCACTCTCTCCGCCACTGCCTCATATGTGGAGGTCATATTCCAGTAGCTTGCAAAAGCTTTCTTTCTCATTGCTTCCGTAACGGATTTAGGATTATATATCTCATATCCGTGCTGCCGGTAGCCGTCATACCATCTCCGGCATTCCTCATAATCAACGCCGTATTCCCTACAAAGCTCCTTCACTTCATCTCCGGTAAAGCCTATATACTCTGCAAGCTCTTCTGCATCCATTATTGTATATTCCTGAAAATTATTGAGCTTGGACTGTATCTTGTCCCTGACCACGGGAAGAATCCCCGTCAGATACGCGAGCGAAATGGCAGGTCTTAGGATATTGCTTTTGAATAGTCCGTTGAGGAAGCCCAGGTATTCATCGAGAAGGCTTTGATCTGCTCTCTCCCGGACAAGTACGTCATACTCATCCATGATAATGACAAAGGTCTCACCTGTCTCCGTATAGACTTTCAGGATACTCTCTGCGAGGGAATCATCCTCGTCAAAATCCACCTGAGGAAATGCCTTTCCCATTTCCTTTTTTATCGCTCTGGTGAGCTTCTTCAGAAAAGCGGGTTTATTCTCCGTAATCTGGTATGCTCCGTTCACGTCGATCTGAATGACATTGTATTTGTTTAGCTTCTCCTCAAAGGACGGATCAGCAGCGATCCTGTACGGGGCAAAAAGTTCTCTCGAATCACATCCTTTGGAATAATAGGCTGCCAGCATATTTCCTGCGATGGTCTTGCCGAAGCGGCGTGGCCTTGAAATGCAGATATATTTATTTCCCTCATCCATAAATTGATTCATCTCACGGATCATCATGGTTTTGTCCACATAGATCCGTGCCCTGACTGCTTCCGTGAAATTCACATTATCCGGATTAAGATATATCCCCATTTCTTTCCTCCTGCCATCCTTACCCGCTGCGGTGCTTTCAAGTATGCTCCCTATGTAAATTTTATTATACACTATCCGTTTATATCAAAAAAGACCGGCAAGTCAATCAAAGGATCACCCGTTATTGTTTAGTACCGAGCCACGCGCCTGTTGCGGGTCGATAGACAGCCAGTGCCCCCCGGATTAACTCCGCAAACCTTCCTTTGATGGACGAAATCAGGAAGCCCGTGAACCTCAGATGTCCGGAAAGCCCGAAAACACGGGCTAAATTTGGGGCTTGACAAAAATGGGGGGTGCTATAATCATAGACAATTTAACTATCTGCAGGACAAATAAAATTGTCGAGGATAGAGAATATCGGATCTGTAAAAAGCCTGCAAAGAAAAAAACAGCGGTCAAGAATGACCAAACTACCATTGCCGGGTTCCGGGATTGGATGCTACAGCAATTGAGTTGCACAATATGTAACGTGCGCCCCGAAGATCCGTTTGCAATAAATGAAGAGCGGTAGTAAAATCTAAGACAGATCAAGGGCATTCGCCCGTGGCATGGACATAAGGAATAATCATTCGGTTCAGATGTATTCGAAGCTCATGCAGATCACTAAAACCATAGGACTGCAGGAGCGGAGAGAGGAAATATTAACTCATAAGGACTCCTGCGAAGCAAAAATCTAACAGGAGGAAGCTATATGAGTTACAACAGGGAGTACAAATCAAGCGTGTTCGCAATGCTGTATGAGGACAAGGAGAACCTTCTTGACCTGTACAACGGAGTGAACGGTAAGAGCCTCACGAATGCTGACGACATAACCGTGAACACGCTGACGGACAAGGACGGGGTGGAGAGCGGGATATTCATGAAGGTGAAGAACGACGTGTCCTTCATCTTCGATTCCTATCTAAACCTCTACGAGCATCAAAGTACGGTGAACAGCAACATACCCCTGCGCATGCTGCTGTACGTTGCGAGGCTGATGTACAGCATGATATCGAGGAAGGAGCTGTACCGTGAGAAGGCGATAGGGCTGCCGGCACCAAGATTTGCGGTGTTCTATAACGGGACTGCAAAGATGCCGGCGAAGGCGGAGCTAAAGCTATCGGATCAGTATGAAGTAAGGCAGGACAAGCCTGATCTGGAGCTTAAGGTCACGGTATATAATATAAACTCCGACAAGGGGAAGGATGTTCTGAACAAGAGCCGCACACTGTATGAGTATACGGAGTTTGTGGAGAGGACAAGGAAAGCCCTTGAGGGTAAGAGGACAGATGAAGAGAGGCGGGAGGCTATGAATAAAGTCATCGACCAGTGCATAGCAGACGGCATCTTAGAGAAGCTTCTCACGGAGAGGAGGGACGAGATAATGGAGACGAGCATATTCCAGTATGACCAGGAAGCGCATGAATGGGCGCTGCATGAGGATGGCTATGATGAAGGAATACAACAAGGCATACAGCGAGGAATACAGCAAGGAATACAGCAAGGAATACAACAACAAAGGCTAGAGGACGCAGAGACCATAAGCGGATACCAGAACCAGATAGCGACAATGCAGACAGAGATGGCAGCGAGACAGACAGAGATTGCGACAATGCAAACAGAAATGGCGGCGATGCAGGAGGAGCTGGAAGCTCTGCGAGCGAGGTCGGACGTCAAGACCAATCAGAGCGGCGATAATCACAGCTAAAAATTAAGCGGGAACGAGCAGATACCTTGCCGTGGCTGAGCATCCTTATCAGAGGAACGCGAGGATCCAGCTGAAGGTTTAAGAGTAGCCTTAGATAACAGAATATCCATAAAAGCCGATGCAGAAATGTGTCGGCTTTTTTGCAGTACCGGAATAGCTTCCGCTATGATAGCGCCATCCCAATCCTAAGAAAATAATGTACGCATAGAAGTCATGAAATAATAAGCCCGAGAACCACGGATGTCCGGAAAGCCCGAAAACACGGGCTAAAATTGGGGCTTGACAAAAATGGGGGGGTGCTATAATCATAGACAATTTAACTATCTGCAGGACAAATAAAATTGTCGAGGATAGAGAATATCGGATCTGTTATCAAGAAGGAGGGAAGAAATTTATGAGAAACTGGAAACTATTTGGGAAGATTGGGGCAATAGCACTGACCGCACTCGGTCTTGCTCTCGTACCCGGTAATTTTAATGTCCCCGGTGTTGGAACGGTTAAGGCTTTTGCTGCGAATGCATGGGAGGACGCCACTGTTACGGTAAGTGATGTATATTTTACCGGTGCTGCCGCAGAACCCAATGTGACTGTGAAGGTCGCTGGTACTGTTGTTGATTCTAGTGAATACACGATTGATATTGTTGATAAAGATGGGGAGACAGAGTCAGTTAATGTGGGAGAAAAGACTGTAATCGTCACAAATAAGGATGGGAAGACGCAGACGGCGGATTTTGAGGTTCTTAAATGTACGGAAACTCCGGAGGTGTCTGTAAAAGGAACTACGGCGAAATGGAGGAGTGCAGGGTATACTCCTGTCGTTACGATGAAATTAGGCGACGTTGATCTTAATGTGGCTGAGGATGGAGATATTTTTTATAAGTGGATTGACAAGGACGGTGAGTCTGAGGGGACGGAAATATCGGACATAGGAACATATACATTAGCATTGATGCAAAGTACGGCAGCCAATAATTTTACTGAGAATGCTCTTGCGGGGCTGGACGAGATTACATATGTGATCACAGGGTTCGATATAAATGATGCGACTATAACAGGATTATCCAGCAAAGTATGGTATGTGACTAATGAAGATTTGGGGTTTAGCACTAATGATGGATTTACGAATTTAAAGATCGTAGCAAATGGGGTTGAATTGGTTAAGGGTACGGATTACGAGGTTGAGTATAACAATGGTGCTGCGATTGCTGAAGATAGTGATAATACATTAGTGATTACGGGTAATGAGGAAAAAGGATATACGGGAACGTATACATATGTATTCCATACAACCGGTGCAAATTTGACGAAGTATGGCGCAATGACCTTAAAAAACAGTGAAGTTACATATACCGGAGAAGCGACGATTGACACTACGGATGATGCGAGTATAGCAGAGAATGTGAAAGAGATCACACTTAACGGATCCGGATTACCGACTCTTACTATTAGTGGTAGTAGTAACTTGGCTGCTGCGACGGACTTTGGTGCGTTTTCTAGTGGTGGGTATACGAATGTCGGGACGGTAAAGATTACTGCTGTAGGGGCAGATCCTTATGAAGGGTCAGTTGAGGCAGAGTATAAGATTGCACAGGCAGATATTGACGAGATAGCATCATGGAGTGTGGCGACTATCCCGGATCAGAGCTATAACGGAGATGCTATAGAGGTAGACAATTTAAAGACTGCGGGGGGGAACAACAATCTAAATCTTGCGATTAGCAATAAGAATACTAAGCAAGCTCTGAATCAGACAGATTATACCTACAGTTATGAGAATAACACAAACGTGGGTACTGCTACAATTACGGCTACTGGAAAAAATAATTTAACTGGAACAAAAACTATAACATTCAAAATTAAAGCAATTGAACTGCCGGCTAATCTTACTATTAAGAAGATTGAAGATCAGTCTTATACGGGTTCCGCTATAAAGCCGACCGGTTTGACTGTATTAAATGGAACGACACAGCTTGTTGAGGATACGGATTATACTTTGTCGTATAAGAACAACGTAGAGGTTGGTGTGGCAACTGTTGTGATATCGGGCGCAGGGAATTACACCGGAGATTATGCGGGTTCACCGACTTTCAATATAGTTGAGGCTGACCTTGAGAAATATGCTACGGCTTCAGCCGATGGACAGGTGTATACCGGCTCTGCTATAGAGCCCGTTAAGGTCATCCAGACAGCTGACAATAAAGAGCTTACAAAAGGAACAGATTATACAGTTGAGTATACGGACAATGTTGAGGTTGGTACGGCAAGCTACGTGGTAACCGGCAAAGGGAACTACACCGGAACACTCAAGGGCGAGTTTACCATAAGCAACGACTTCAGTGGCGCCACGATAGCTGCAATAAAGGCTGTTACATACAACGGCAAGGCTCAGGAGCCTGCGGTGACCGTGACTATAGGAGAGACAACCCTTAAGTCCGGAACAGACTATACGGTAGCTTACAAGAATAACAAGAATGCAGGCACAGCGACTGTGACGGTAACACCTGCAGGAAGCTATTCAGGAGACGCTAAGACTGCAACCTTCAAGATCAACAAGGCAAGTGTAAAGGCAAAGATCACAAAGATCACAGGAACTAAGACTGTAGGAGCAGGCAAGAAGGTGACCCTGAAGGCAGTACTG
>JAFTAP010000022.1 GCA_017455525.1 Lachnospiraceae bacterium | reverse complement strand
TCTCGCCATGCTCCGTCCATTCGGAATCCGCTAATTTGCTACGCAAATTGCTACTTCCTCATGTTCGGGCGGGTCACAAGTTCCAAATCCTATTTGTGCAAGCACAATCGGATTTGTACCTTTTGACCCTAGCATCATATTATCCGTTCTGATATTTAGATTTATATCTTCTTACTTCGTGCTGCTCTTCTTCTCTGCTACTATGTCGAAGACTACTGCGGCTAAAAGGACTACGCCCTTTACGACCTTCTGCCAGTTCGCGTCGACACCCATAAGGGACATGCCGAGGTTTATCACGCCTATGAGGGTTGCTCCGACTACCATGCCGAAGATGTTACCGGCTCCGCCGTATGCGGATACTCCGCCGACGACGCAGGCCGCGATAGCGTCCATCTCATAGTTGGTTCCTGCGGTTGAGTTCGCCGCCTGGAATCTTGCCGTTACTATGTAAGTAGTTATCACGGTAAGGAACGCCATGTTGAGGTATGCGAAGAACATGATCTTCTTCGTGTCTATACCTGAAAGCCTCGTAGCCTCCGCGTTTCCTCCGATGGTGTAGAAGTATCTCCCAAGCGTCGTCCTTGATGTGATGAAGTTATAGATAAGGACGATCACGACCACCCATATAAGTACGGTCGGTATGCCGCCTGCAAGCGCCAGCTTATATGCAAAGAGCATTATAGCAGCTACGCCCAGCACGCACCTTACAAGCATGGATACCATCGACTCCGTCTCATAGCCCTTCTTGACCTTAGCCGCCCTGCTCATGTAGGAGGTCACAACGAGGATCACGCTGGCGACAATACCTACTACAAGGCATACTACGTTAAGCTGATTAACAGGAGTAGAGAACACCTTGCCTGAGAATATAGCAAGGAAGCCCTTCTGTGCCGCAAGCGAGATACTTCCTGTCGTACTGTTGGCAGAAAGCAGAGCCGTGCCCCAGCCACGGAAAGCAAGATAGCCTGCAAGCGTCGCTATCCACGGGGGGATATTGACGTAAGCTATGATGTAACCTAATGCGCTTCCATAGACTAATCCCACGATCAGCATCACTATGATGGATACTCCGGGATTGATCTGCTTCACAGTCATAAGTATGCCGCCTATCGCTCCTAAGAAGCAGACGAACGAGCCGCAGGACAGGTCGATGTTTCCTCCTGTCAGCATGCACATCAGCATACCTGTAGCCAGCACGAATACGTATGCGTTCTGCGTTATCAGCGCATTGAAATTCATAGGCTGGAACATCTGTCCGCTTGTCATAGCAGTGAAGAAAATGTATACCAGGACAAGGACGATGAGCATCGCATTCTTCTTTAATACGCTTATTACTTTACTATTATTCATGACTCTCCTCCTCCCTTACTTTTTCTTCGAATTAGACACGACGTCGAAAATTATGGCTATCAGGACGACCAGACCTTTGACGACCTTCTGATAGTTCGCTTCCATACCCATGATGCTCATTCCCATGTTGATGACGCCCATGAGCAAAGCGCCTATGACTATACCGAATATATTACCTTCTCCGCCGTAAGCCGACGCTCCGCCGATGAAGCAGGCCGCTATAGCGTCCATCTCATAGCCCTGTCCGAAGGTGGGCTGAGCCTGCGTTGCCCTCGCTATCGTAAGTATGCCCGCAAGTCCCGACATAAGCCCCATGTTCACATAGGCGAAGAAATAAACCTTCCTCGAATCAATACCGGAGAGCGTAGTCGCCTTCTCGTTGCCGCCTACCGCATAGAGGTAACGCCCCATCCTAGTATTAGAAGTAATATAAGCATAAACTAAAAGCACTACTCCTATCCAGATAAGGGATGTAGGTATGCCCTTGTAATTAGCAAGCTTGTAGAAGAACCATATAACTGCTATGCTTACTACCACCATCTTAACCGCATCGCCGTAGAAAGGTCCTACGTCATTTCCTGCCTTGATGGCCCTTGCCCTTCCTGTAACCGTCATTACAACGAAGATAACTGCAAGAATTATACCGATAAGCAGGCAGGTCACGTTCAAATTCTGTCCGCCGAAAAGATCCGGTATATAGCAGTCAGCGCCGCCGCCGAATACATTAAGGAAGACCTGATTCCTTATGCCTACCGTATAGCCCTGAAGCACTACGTTGGAAAGTCCTCTGAAAGCATACATGCCCGCCAGTGTAGCTATGAAGGGCGGAACCTTGAAATACGCTATCCAGAAGCCCTGCCATGCTCCGACTAAGATACCGCCTATAAACATGACTATCACGGCGAATACCCAGCTTATATCCTTATCCATCATGACCGCTCCGATACCGCCTATGAAGCAGACCACGGAACCGCAGGCAAGATCGATGTTACCGCCGGTCAGGATACAGAGGAGCATGCCTGCCGCAAGAACGAACACATACGCATTCTGCGAGATAAGGTTATTCACGTTCTGCGCAAGGAGCATCTTGCCGCCCGTTATCGCCTGGAAGAAGATGATAACTGCTAAAAGAGCAAATACCATCGTGTATTTTTTAAGAACATCTTTGATATTTATACTCATGTCATTCACCCCTTCCCGACTGTAATATGCTCGTCATGATAAGCTCCTGAGTAGCCTCTGCCGCATTAAGCTCACCAACGAACCTTCCCTCATTCATTATGTATATCCTGTCGCTCATCCCAAGGACTTCGGGAAGCTCTGAGGATATCATGACGACTGATTTACCTGCCTTCACGAGATCGTTTATTATGCAGTAGATCTCATACTTAGCTCCTACGTCGATACCCCTCGTAGGCTCGTCGAGGATAAGTATATCGGGATCGGTGAACATCCATTTAGCAAGCAGCACCTTCTGCTGATTTCCTCCGGAGAGGTTTCCGACATTCTGCTCTACAGAAGGAGTCTTGGTTGAAAGCTTCTCCCTGTATTCATCTGCTACCTGGTATTCCTTATCCTGATCTATGATACCCCTGTCGCTTACGCCCTTCATGTTGGCAAGCGAGGTATTGACTCTTATAGGATTGCTAAGGACAAGGCCATTGCCTTTTCTATCCTCTGTGACATATGCTATCTTCGCTTCGATAGCGGCCCTTGGATCCTTCAGGCTGACCTCCTGTCCGTTGATCGTAAGTGTTCCCGTAACCTCTGAGCCGTAAGACTTACCGAAGATACTCATCGCAAGCTCTGTACGCCCTGCGCCCATGAGTCCGTATATTCCTACGACTTCGCCCTTACGCACGTTGAAATTCACGCCGTCAACTACCTTACGCTCAGTATAAAGAGGATGATGAACCGTCCAGTCCTTAACCTCAAGATTGATATCGCCGATAGCGACTCCCTCCCTCTTGGGGAAGCGGTTCGTAAGCTCACGTCCGACCATGCCGCGGATTATCCTGTCCTCATCTATCTTCGTGCTGTGGCAGTCCATAGTCTCAACCGTGGAGCCGTCACGGATGACTGTTATCTTGTCAGCCACATACACTACCTCGTTGAGCTTATGGCTGATGATTATCATCGTCATGCCCTGCTTCTTGAATTCAAGCATGAGGTCAAGCAGCGCCCTTGAATCAGTCTCATTCAGTGACGAGGTAGGCTCGTCGAGGATCAGAAGCTTCGCATGCTTCGCAAGCGCCTTCGCTATCTCGACAAGCTGCTGCTTACCTGTTCCTATATCCTTAATAAGCACATGCGAGGATTCCGAGAGTCCTACCATCTTCAGGTATTTATCTGCCTCGCTGTACGTTTCATTCCAATTTATAGCATTCTTCGTGCCTCTCTCGTTTCCGATGAACATATTCTCACCGATCGACATCTGCGGCACAAGCGCAAGCTCCTGATGTATGATGACGATCCCTTTCTTCTCGGAATCCTTTATCTTCTGGAACTTGCAGACCTCGCCTTCATAGACGATATCGCCTTCGTATGTCCCATACGGATATATGCCGCTTAAGACATTCATAAGAGTGGACTTCCCTGCTCCGTTCTCCCCGACCAGAGCATGAATCTCTCCCTCTTCGACCGAAAGGTTCACGTTATCCAAAGCCTTTACGCCGGGAAAGACCTTGGTTATATGATCCATTCTCAATAATTCTTTTGCCAAAGCTGCTCCCTCCTCTCTCAATACCTTCTCATTTGGCATGAGGTGTCTGCGCCAGCAGACGGAGTCCTGATGCCGTTTACTGTTTTCATAATCCGCTTTACACTCCCAAGTTATTACCTGAAAAAAATCCGGGGCGGGCATTGCCCGCCCCGTTTTAACCTTAGTTAAAGTTTGAGGGTTGTCTTATTACTTAAGCTGATCCTCTGTGTAGTAGCCTGAATCGATAAGGATCTCCTTGTAGTTATTAGCATCAGCGAATACAGGCTCGCAAAGGTATGAAGGAACCGTTATGACGTTGTTGTTGTAAGTCTCTGTATCGTTTACATCAACAGTTGCGCCTGTAAGGATCTGACCTGTCATCTTAACAACCTGGCTTGCAAGAGTACGGGTGTCCTTGAAGACTGACATTGACTGCTTGCCGGCGATCATGTTCTTCGTGTTCTCTATATCGCAGTCCTGACCTGTGATGATAGGATATGTGCCGTTGTAGTTAGCTGCAAGAGCGTTCTCTACGCCAAGTGCGGTAGAGTCATTAGAGCAAAGCCATACATCAACATTCGTGCCATCTGCGTAGAAAGAAGAAAGGATGTTCTCTGCCCTTGACTGAGCTGTCTCTGTTGCCCACGTAGGAGTAGCAACCTCGTCGAATGTCTTCTGACCTGATACTACGTTAAGCTTGCCGCTCTCAATATAAGGCTTAAGGACATCCATAGCGCCGTTGAAGAAGTAACCTGCGTTGTTATCACCGGGATCGCCCGCTGTGAACTCGATATTGAAAGGTCCTTCAGCGTTGTCAAGATCAAGCGTATCCTTTACGTATGTGCCCTGAACGGTACCAACCATGTAGTTATCGAATGTAGCATAGTAAGAAACTGCATCTGAATCCATGAGCAGACGGTCATAAGCTATGACGGGTATGCCTGACTCCTTAGCCATGTCAAGAGCCTCACCAAGTGATGAACCCTCGATAGCCGCTATAACGAGAACGTTGCATCCGCTTGAGATCATGTTCTCAACCTGTGAAAGCTGTGTCTGGACATCGTTTGAAGCATACTGAAGGTCAACCTCGTAGCCTGCCGCCTCGAGCTCCTTCTGCATGTTCTCGCCGTCCTGATTCCATCTCTGGAGATCCTTGGTAGGCATGGAAACGCCAACCTTCTGTCCTGCTGCCGCCGCAGGTGCTGCTTCCTCTGCTGCCGCATCGTCTGCAGGAGCGGCTTCCTCTTCAGCCGCAGGTGCTGCCTCTTCCTCTGCTGCCGGTGCCGCTTCCTCCGCCGCAGGAGCTGCCGCATCAGTAGAAGCTGAGCTTCCACAGCCTGCGAGCAGAGCTGCTGCCATCGTCATTGAAAGAATAGCGCTGAGTAACTTTTTCTTCATGTTCTTATCCTCCCTTTAGAGTTTTGATTTAACCGGGCTATGCCCGAAATACTTTACATGTAAAATGCTATCACACAATTTCATGGAAAAAAACAGGAAATAATTGCGAAGAAGATCAGCGAATCACAAAAACGGAGTAGCACAAAATTGACATCGGAAGGTTAAATTTGTGCTAATGCTTTTATACTCACGACCAAAATTAACTGCCAGATAAAAACAGTTCCGCAGTAGCGGTATATCACCTTTCTTTCAGATACACATCCTCCCTCAGATGAAACCCGCTGTCTATGATGACGCTGTCAATATTGTCCTTAGTCACCATCACAGGCGGAATACTCACATACGGAACCTCAAAGCTTCCGTTTTCTATCTCTGCGGCATCGGCTATATTATTCCCTTTAGCAAGGGAAACCGCCGCTTCCGCCGCTCTTTTCGCCAGCTGCTCTATGCTCTTATAGACCGTCATCGTCTGCGTGCCTTCGACTATCCGCTGACAGGCGTCAAGATCCGCATCCTGTCCCACTATCGGGATCCTCCCTGCGCGACGCTTCTCCGAATAATACCTGACCGCCTGTCCCGCAAGCGAATCATTGCCGCACATCACGGCATCCGCCTTATCCGCCTTCTGCGGATTCTCCGTAAGATAATTGAAGGCTTCCTCGCCCTTCCATTCCGCGGCATAATATGTATCGAAAACCACTATGCCGTGTCCCTTTATCTCATCATCAAAGCCTTTATTCACCAGCGATACGTTATTATCCTTCGACGGTCCGTTTATCTTCATGACCTGCCCGCCGTCAGGAAGCTCCGCCATTATGGCGTCCGCCATGAACTTGCCTACCATCTCGTTATCAAAGGAAATATAGAGATCGACCGGCGAATCCATCACAAGCCGGTCGTATGCGACCACTTTTATACCTGCGTCCTGCGCCTCCTCGACTTCTTTCTTCAGCTCAGAGCTGTCCACGGCGACGATTACTATCACGTCCATTTTTTTATCTATGAGATACTTTATCTGATCCTTCTGCTTCTGCACGTCGCCGTTGGCATTCTGGACGTTGACCTCCGCTCCCAGATCCCTCGCCCTCGACACGAAGATATCCCTGTCACGCTCCCAGCGCTCAATAAGGAAGCTGTCAAAGGCGATGCCTATCTGTATCTCCTCTTTGCTGTCATCTTTATCTACAGACGCAGTCACGCTCTCGGCTTTATTACCGCAGCCTTGCAAAATAAAAACCACTAACAGTAACAGAGCTATCGAATGTATTATTCTTTTTATCTTATTCATTAATATCAGATCCCTCATATAAACGCTCACGCCGTCGTAGTCTCCGCCCTGTATTCCGTAGGAGTCATTCCTACCGCCTTCTTAAAGATCCGTGAGAAATAATTCGGATCGGAGTAACCTACCTGTACACATATATCCTTTACAGAGACACTCTGATCCTTCATAAGCTCCTTAGACTTCTCTATCCTAAGCCCCGTGAGGTATTCAAGGAAGGTCTCCCCTGTCTCTTCCTTAAAAAGCCTTGTGAAGTAATAAGGACTCACATCCACCTTGCCCGATACCTCGTCCAGCGAGATGTCATTAGAATAATTATCCTCTATATAATGCTTAGCCTCCTCCACAAGACTCCCGAGCTTCTCCTCCTTCTTCACCGTAATGTTGCGCGAAGCCTCGCTCATCTTACTGAGGAACCAGTCTTCAAGCTCATCAAAGCCCTCACAGCCCATGACCGTCGGCAGATAATCGGTGCGGTGCAGGAAACGGTATGTCATTCCTCCCGACTCATAGGACAGATGCTCGGCCCAGAGTACGAATTCCAGGCTCTTAAGCCTTGCGTCGATCAACGCATCCGGATGGGCCTCCCTCATCCACGTGAAGAAACTCGACGAATACTCCCTTGTCGCGCTTACATCTCCGGCAGCTACCGCCGAGAAAAGCTTTTTTTCAAGCTCTGCCGGGTAATCAGGCTCGTAGACACAGCCCACAGGCAGGTCGCTTGCATGAGCCACCTCCGCCTTGGTAAAATGCAGCGCTCCCAGAGCATCCTTATAGGAATCAGACGCCACCTCCAAAAGCTGCACTGAGCCTATGCCTATGCGTGCCGTGAAGCCTGTCTTTTCAAGCATCTCCTTTAAGAGCTCCTCTGCCCTGCCTATAAGCTTCACCCTGTCGTCATACTCAAGGCGGCTCTCCTTAGCGGGGAAGAAACAGATTATCTTATTGGAAAGCAGAGGTCCAGTAAGGCAGTTGAGCCTTCCCCTTATCATGTCCCTAAGCTTCGTGTATTCCGACTGCACCCTTATCCCGGAGCCCACGGGATTTTCCGTATCGGAGTCCGCATCTATTACGGACAGCACCATCATATATCCGTACTTTTCCTCTATTCCCAGCAGGTTCTTATAATTCTCCGTGACGGCAGGACTCTCCTGAAAGAGCAGCGAATATATGAACCCGCTCTCTATTACAGGCGTGACAGTCTCTATCTTCTCACGGATAGAAAGCTCCTGCCTGCGCTTATCCCTCGCCTTATCTATGCTTTTCATGGCTTTTTTAAGAACATCAACTATTACTTCCTTGCTGAAGGGCTTATTGATATAATCCATCGCGCCAAGACTTAACGCTTCCTTTGCGTAGTCAAACTTATCGTATGCGCTTAAGATTATGAATACCATAGAGGAATTATTCTCTCGTATCTCCTTCATAGCCTCTATGCCGTTTATGCCGGGCATCTGTATATCCATGAAAGCGATATCCGGCTTGAAGGTCTCCGCAGTCTCGATAACGGCCCTTCCTGTCTTTGCCGTCTCTGTCTCGCAGAGCCCCGCAAATTCCTTGTCTATTATGAACTTAAGTGAATCCGTGACGATGCCCTCGTCATCGGCAAGCATTATCCTGTACATTTACTGCCTGTCTCCTCTAAGCTTCATCCTGCTGTATCGGGATAAGTATGTCCACTATCGTTCCCTTATCCTCGCCCTCACTGAAAATATGCATTACCTCGTCCCTGTCATAAAAGAGCCTAAGCCTTGACGTCACATTCGCTATCCCGACTCCGTTTGAATCCTTCATCACGGGATTCTCCCCGGCGCGCCCCTCCATGACTTCTCTTATTCTCTCCTCGCTCATCCCGATGCCGTTATCCTGTATTCTCACTCTGATAAGCTCCGGCAGCCTCTCGGTTTTAAGGATTATGCGCTTCTCCCTCTCAATATTCCTTATACCGTAATTAACGGCATTCTCGACAATGGGCTGCAGGATCATGCCCGGAACCCTGACTGACAGGCAATCCTCTTCCAGCTCCTTTGAGTAATGTATGTCGCCCGAAAATCTCACGTTAAGTATATGTATATAATTATCCACCAAAGCTATCTCCTGTTCAAGCGTGGTCTCCTTGTCCTCACCCTTTATCTTATAACGGAAGAAGGCCGCCACGTTCTGCAGATAATCCGATGTCCTGTCCGCATCCTCAAGCATCGCAAGCTGCGCCCCGGCATTCAGCGTGTTGAATAAGAAATGCGGATTTATCTGCGCCTGCAGATACTTAAGCTCCGCATCCTTAAGATGCGTCTCCATTATTATTTCCTTCTGACGCACAGGATCAAGTATGTTCTTCGTCATCACAGAGGTAAGCAAGATGTTTATTAAGGCAATCACCACGATGACAGCCATGATGGTTATCGCAAGCGACCTTAAGGATGTCCTTAAGACCTCGTATTTCTCCGAATTTCTCCTGAACTGCTCGTTATTCAGGCTGTTAATATAGGCGTTGATATAGCCGTATATCTTCTCCGACCTCTCATAGCCCGCATTATACCTCTCTACGACGCGTCCCCTCTTTGCCTGTATCGTCTCGTCCGCGGTCGAAAGGTAAGTATCGGAAAGCCCCTCTATATCCTGCAGGATAGCGACGGTATCCCTATCCTGCCCGTTAAGAGTGATCTCTGACAGATAGTCCCTGTATAACTGGCAGGCATCATAGTACTGCTCCATCGAGTCAGTTGACTTCGTATTCAGATAATCCGTCATGCTGTTCCTTACAAGGCTTAGCGCACGGGACATCTCGCCTATAGTGACATTAGTGGAATATACTTTATTAATCACATCTATAGCACGGCTTATATATGTAAAAAGTATGATATTGACTATGAGGATTATCCCTGAGGTAACAATCGAAAGCATTACCATGTTAGCCTGCACCGTGGACTTTTCCCTGCGGGAGTTACCTTTATTCTTCATCGGCATCCTCCCCCTTGGATTCATTCAGATAATCGTCTATATTATCAGCCGTCACTACCCTCACGTCCACAGGCATGTATTCATTTATATAACCGGATTCTTCATACTCCTTAAGCGCTTCTATGCAATAGCTTCCCATCTGCCTCGTATTCATCGTGACGGTCGCGTAGATTATATTCTTGCTTATGGAGGACAGGATAGTGCTGTTCTCGTAAAAGCCATAGACCACGCTCTCCCCCACCCTGTTATAATCAACGAGTGCCTGACAGACGCAGGTTGTATATATTTCATTTAAGCAGATAATGACATCCGGCAGCTTGTCATTCCGTACAATAAGGGCGCTTATGCTCTCCTCCGCTCCGAATGCGGAGGTATCGGGCACCGCCATAGTCTCAAGCTTGAAGCTTGACGATGCTTCTGCCCGCTCTATTGTCTCTCTCATTCCCTGGAAGATGATATTCTGACTGGAGTCCTCCGCATCAGGGCTCATAAGCACCAATACCCGCTTCTCATCATCCGTCGCCCGCTTTAAGAGTTCCTTGCCGTAATTCACGCCGAGATCATAATTTCCGAAGCCGACATAAGACTTCCTCGCAGACGAAGTATTATCACTCCCCACGGTTATGACCGGGATTCCTTCGGCATCGGCGCGGTCTATGAGCTCCCTCATCTCATCGCTCTCTCCCGCCTCGACTATGATGCCGTCAACTCCCGCATCTATCGAAAGCTCCATGAGTTCATATTTATCAAGAGAGGATGCCAGGTTTATCCCCATGCTTTCAAGGTAATCCCCGTCCTCTGCCGCCGTCTTACTTGCTCCCTCGAAGATCGCCCCGTAGAAGTCATCCTGAGCATTCTCGCATATAAAGGCGTAGTGCTTCCCCTTAAAGCTGTCCTGTTCGTCATCTTCAAGAATATGGAATATCCTGCTTCCGTAATAAATGACAAAGCCCGCCGTGATAAGAGTCACGACTGCCATGAATATGATTATGATAACTACAAGCTTTTTCTGAGCGAAGTCCTTCATCGCTGCTCCCCTGCCATGTGACCGGGGCTTTCGTCATTTTCACTCGCAAACCGGGCAGACCCGGTTTCGGGCAGTCTGCCGGACTCCTCGGATTTATATACGAGCCACGAAAGCACGACAAGCGCCGCAGTCTCGGTACGGAGTATCCTGCGTCCGAGCGTTACGGGAGTTACGCCACTATCCTTCGCTTCCTCTATTTCTTCCTCCGCGAAGCCGCCCTCCGGCCCTATGAATATAGCGACTGACTGACCATCCGATATGGAATCAATGATTTGCCTGGTCTTCCCGAAGTCCTCCGCAAGCTCATAGGGGATAAGCCTTATATCAGCTTTCTCAGCATATCTTAAGGCCTCTTTGAAATCCATAACGTCATGCACCGCGGGTATCATCCGCCTTGCGCTCTGCTTCGCCGCTGCCTCTGATATGGAGTTCCACCGCTCTACTCTGGATTTTGCTCTTTTCGCATCAAGCCTTGTCACGCACCTTTTTGAAGCTACAGGAACTATCTCCGTAACGCCAAGCTCCACGGCCTTCTGTATCACAAGCTCCATCTTGTCGCCCTTCGGAAGCGACTGAAATAAACACACATTTACCGGCAATTCTGTGTCGGCTTCCTTTATGAAATCAAGCCTGCAATGAACCGTCTCATCCGCAAAATCCTCTATATGACAACGGTACTCATTCCCCGATACGCCGTCGGACACGGATATGACCTCGCCCTGCTTCATCCTAAGGACATTCTTTATATGATTGTAATCCTCACCCCGGATATATATGTCATGATCTATGATATCTGACGGGTCTGCAAAAAAATGTTGCATAGCAGCCCTCTATTGCAGGCGTTCTCTCAGTTCCTTGAAGAACTTCCTGATAAGAGCCTGAGATTCTTCTTCCATGACGCCCTTCGTGATTTCCACCTGATGATTGAAGCTTGACATATTAAGAAGGTTCACTACAGAGCCCGCACAGCCCGCTTTATCCGACGGAGCGGCATAGACGCATCTGTCGATACGCGCCTGCACGATGGCGCCGGAACACATAGGGCAGGGCTCAAGCGTGATATATATCGTGCATCCTTCCAGTCTCCAGTCGCCCATAGCCTTGGACGCTTTCTTTATAGCCGTGATCTCTGCGTGGGCAAGCGTCGTCTTGTCTGTATTCCTGCGGTTATATCCCCTGCCAACGATAGTATCCGTGGCAGTTTCCACGATGACGCAGCCTATGGGGACCTCTCCCGCCTCATAAGCCTTCTTCGCCTGCTTCATGGCTTCCTTCATGTATTTTATGTCTTTTTCATTTATCCCGGTTATCTCATTGATCCCGTCAGTCGATTCCACGCAGCGATACCTCCGATATGGTCTTCCTTAATATCTCAGCATAAGCTTCTATTTCTTCTCTTGTCTGTCCGTGCAGAACCCCTCTTCCGACAAAGGTGGTATTCGTGTCAACGAAATTCTGCAGATAATATCTCTTAGCTCCCGCAAGCCATTCGCCTACGTCACGCGCTATATTCTTATCATAATACTCAGCCACTACCGTAGTACGGAATTCATAATCAGGGAATATGCCCGATTTTACGATCTCCACGCTTTCTTCTATCCTGCTTATGTCTATGTCCGTGTTGCAGAGCTCCCTGTACTGCGCCTTGCCGGTCTTTATATCAAGAGCAATATAATCAATAAGCTTTTCTTCCGCAAGATTTCTTAAAACCTTTGGCTCGAAGCCGTTAGTATCCAGCTTTACGGCATAGCCCATCTCCCGTATTTCCCTGATAAATCCCGCAAGGTCGGGCTGCAGCGTAGGCTCTCCGCCCGTTATGCACACGCCTGAGAGCTGACCTCTCCTCTTTTCAAGAAAAGCAAGGATGTCCGCTTCTCTTATCTCAGGGATAAGCCCCTCCACGAGAGAGCTGTTCTGGCAGAATAAGCACCTTAAATTGCAGCCTCCTGTGAATATGGCCGCCGCAACCCGTCCGGGATAATCGAGTAATGTACTTTTCGTTATTCCACCTATGTGCATCAGAACTCGTGTAATTTGATATACTTCATATAATTTACTACCATGAGTGCTATCTTAAATGTCAGCGCATCGTCAAATATGCGGATATCAAGCCCTGTCATCTTCTGCAGCTTCTCTATCCTGTATACGAGAGTATTCCTGTGCACGAAAAGTTGTCTGGAGGTCTCGGATACATTGAGGTTATTCTCAAAGAATTTATTTATCGTATTGAGCGTCTCCTCATCAAGATGATCCGGTATGTCCTCGCCGTATATCTCATGAAGGAAGGTCTCGCAGAGCGACGGCTGAAGCTGATATATGAGCCGTCCGATACCGAGTGTTGCGTAGGATACTATTGCCTTTTCCTGATAGAAGATCCTTCCAACCTCCATAGCCATCTTCGCTTCCTTATAGGATGCCGAGACCTGCTTTATCTCCGATACTACCCTTCCATACGACACTCTTACCTTGACCATCGCCTGGGTATTCATAGTATCAACCAGCATCTCCGCCGTCTCTTTTGCCTGCTGATCCTCATCCTCCATAGGGTCGAGCGATTTTATCACGACATAAGTCCTCTCATCCGCCTCCGTCACATAGTCATCAGAGCCGGTCGGAAATACGGACCTTAATACATCTATTCCCGATATCTCGTTATTACTCTCGGTCTCTACTATAAAAGCGCATCTTACGCTGTCAGTCGGTATGCGGAGCTTCTTCGCCCTACTGTATATATCAACGACAAGCATATTGTCCATGATAAGATTCTGGAAGAAGGCATTCTTATCAAACTTTTCCTTATAAGCTACAGACAGAGCCATGATCTCGGAAATCGCAAGACGCGCAACCATCTGAGCCCTGTCATCATTGCCTTTAACCACTAATACATAATTTGTTACTCCATCATCCTCTATCTTATACAAATGAAGTTTACCGGCGACCTCATCATCCGCTCCGGAATCAATAAATGCTCTGACCGTTATAGAAGAAATATCGTCCGTGGGAAAGGTCGAAGCCGCCTGAGAACCGTTAAGCTCCATCACGGCAAGATCTACTCCCGTGATCTCTTTCATCTCATCTACTGTCTTCTGAAGCACCTGATTAGTTATCATCTTGTCCCCCGTTTCTTAATCTGAACGCTCCGCCAGATCTAATTCCATCGGCGTGTATGGTATGCCGTCCTTTATAGTCTTAACCCCCGTATCCTTAAAGCCTATCCTGTGATAGAAGCCCTCTCCCACAGCCGATGCGTTAACCGTAAGCTTCTCTCCTCCAAGCCAGCTCCTCGTTGCAAGCAGCCACTCATGAAAGAAATCAATGAGCGCCCTGCCTACTCCCATCTGCTGGTATGCGCCCTCCACGAATAATAAGGACAGGTGCGGTCCCATCCTCACCGCTGCGACTCCTATCATCACATCCTTGTCATACGCCGCCGCCACAGGGAAGCCCCCATTCAGGAAGACGGTATACAGGGTATCGTCATTTATGAACCTGCTGAAGCTCTCCATGCCCTGAAGTCCTACAAGCCCTGACTCAAATTCACAGAAGACTCTCCAGCACAGAGCCATAGCAGGCCTGTATTCCTCCCGCCCTATGAATCTGACCTCAAATTTCTCCTTCATCCCCCGATATGAAGCTTTCCCGTAACCATTCAGTACAGCAATACGCGCTTGCCGCGGATTGCGTGCGAAAACATTGGGATGGCAGCATTACCCGCCGAATATCTTAGAGAAGAAGCCTTTTATCCCCTCATAAATCCCGGTGAATACCCCGCCTACCTTCTCCTTGATAGTATCCGCCACGCCCTTTGCGGCAAGCGAGCTTAAGTCATCCGCCGTGAGCTTGTCACCAAATTTCTCATATATGTCCGCCGCCTGATCCAGCAGCGTATTATAATCTATGCCAAGGGCCTTTATCTTAACCATAAGGTCTACTATCTGATCTATCTCGTCATCCGACAGCGACCAGTTTGATTTCTCCATTTCATTGTAATCATTTATTGCCTTCCTTACCGCCGCATCGATCTCTTCCCTCGTATCAAGGTTCTTTCCGGCTATCTCCGCTTTGATGAAGGCTATCATCTCCTCAACATCCTGCTTGGATACGCCCTCAAGGGCTTCCTCTATCTGCCCTGTAGTCACGAGCTCATTAAGCGAGGTATCGAGAGCCTTGGTGTCAAGCTTCTCATCCTTCATGTCCGCATAAGCCTTCATCGCCCCGATAAGCGCCGCTGTGCCTGATATCTGCGACGGCGCCGCAACGACGATATCGGCGTTCTCTACTCCTGCTGTAAGCAGGGCATTCTTATACATGCCCGTAGTGCAGTAGTTTATATTATATGTATTCACCGTTATGCCATGCCCCGACTCCGCAGGCTTCACAAGCACCGATGACAGGGACTTGGTGCCTATCACCGCAGGACTTATATAGGGATCAAGGTACTGATGCTCCTCGGCGTTCGTCACATAGACTATGTTGTACTGCGACATATCCGTCCCCGAAAGTCCCATAGCGGAAAGCACCGCGGCAAGCTGCTGCTCCGTAAGGTCAGAGCCTAATGCAAGATACGGCTTGCTCTTGTCCTTAGTGTCGCTTCCGAATTTTATCACGGGCGCATCAGATGACGAGCCGGCTATTTCATTTTCGGAAACCTCCTTGTCTTCATCGGGAAAAATGATTTCCGGAGAGACGACATCCGCAAATGCTTTTGCCGGAAGCGCAGATATCACAAATATAAAGCTAAGCGCAGCCATCAATATAATAGAACCTATCTTCTTCATAATATAAAGTCCTTTATCTCCTCAAAAACCTGATATCTGTCTTCCTCATTATGAAGCTCGTGCCTGTCGTCGGGTCTGATGTCGAGCTTTACTTTCTTGATACCGCAAGCCTTATACAGCTCGTACATCCTCTGCACGCCCCTGCCCATCTCGCCGACGGGGTCCTCCGCTCCTGATACTATAAACATAGGAAGATCCTTGGGTATATTCGCTATGAGCTTCTTATTACCCGCTCTCAGGACAAGCTCCGCAAGGGTATAGTATCCGTTCAGCGTGAACATGAAGTTGCAGTATTCATCGTTCTGATACTTATCCCTCACCTCCATACGCTTTGTCAGCCATCCTGTAGGATCATCGGGAAAAGCCTTTACGTATGGCCCGAGCACAACCTCGGTACACAGCATCGACCTGTATCTCCATCCATGGAACAAAGCAATAAAGGACGTCAGCAGCTTGCCTCCTATCCCCTGTCTCTTCGGCGACGCATTACCGCCTTGTATGATGACTCCCTGTACGCCTGTGCCGTAACGTTCTATGTAATTCCTTACAATAAAGGAGCCCATAGAATGTCCCATCACGTATACAGGCAGTCCCGGATGCTCCGCCTGCACTGTCTTCTTTAGCCGGTGCAGGTCACGGACCAGTACAGTCGCCGGATCCTGCTCGCAAAAATACCCGAAGTCATCTTTATTCACTGCGCTCTTACCATGTCCTAAATGATCAAGCCCTGCGAATATTATACCCTGAGACACCATGTACTCCGCCATCTCTGTATACCTTAGCAGATATTCCTGCATGCCGTGAGCCAGCACGAGTATCGCCTTTGCATCAGACTTAGGCTCCCATTCGTAGCATGCGAGCTTCGTCTTCATATCACGGCTGTCTATCGTGAATTCTCTCATCAGGATTTCTTCACCTTCTTCGGGGGATAGAGCTTATCGACCTCTTTAAGCACATCCTGCAGCTTCTTCCTCTCAAAAAGCGTCTCAGGCTCCTCCGTGACCTTAGTGCCCGAAGCAAAAGCTCCTCTCTTATCAAGATCGTCAAAAGCTTTCTCGCTTGTATTCATCTGCTCAAGGATAGCCTTTGCCGTATCAGGCATATAGGGCGCAAGCAGCGTAGCCCCTATCACTATGGAATCGCACAGATTATAAAGTACCGTGGAAAGCCTGTCCTTCTTATCCTCTTCCTTCGCCAGTATCCAGGGGGTAGTCTCGTCTATGTATTTATTGCATCTCTTGAAAAGCTCGAATATATCCGTGATGGCGTCCGCCACATGAAGCGTGGACATTTGCTCCTCTACCTTACCCTTAGTCGCAAGCACGGTCGCATAAAGGTCGTCGTCTACGGCATCCTTTATTTCCTTATCCTCTATCACGCCACCAAGGTACTGATTCCCCATTGATATCGTGCGCTTTACGAGATTTCCGAGGGTATTGGCAAGGTCTGAATTATAACGCTCAACCATCGTGTCCCAGGTGAAGACTCCGTCATTATCGAAGGGCATCTCATGTATCATGAAATATCTTACCGCATCCACACCGAACATATCCGTAAGCGTGTCGGCATAGATCGTGTTACCCTTTGATTTGCTCATCTTACCGTCGCCGACAAGAAGCCACGGATGCCCGAAGATCTGCTTCGGTAACGGCTCTCCCAGTGCCATCAGAAAGATCGGCCAGTATATCGTGTGGAAACGGACTATGTCCTTGCCTATCAGGTGGAGATCCGCAGGCCAGTGCTTCTTATACAGCTCTCCATGATCTCCCTCAGCGTCATAGCCTATGCCCGTGATATAATTAACGAGCGCATCAAGCCATACATAGACTACATGCTTCTCATCAAAGGTAACGGGAATGCCCCATGTAAAGGATGTCCTTGAAACACAGAGATCCTGCAGCCCCGGCCTTAAGAAGTTATTTATCATCTCATTCTTCCTTGCGGGCGGCTGGATAAACTCAGGATGATCCTCTATATACTGTATGAGCTTCGGAGCGTAATTGCTCATCTTAAAGAAATACGCCTCCTCACTGGCAGGCTCGACAGGCCTTCCGCAATCGGGGCACTTGCCGTCTACAAGCTGGGACTTCGTCCAGAAGGACTCACAGGGCGTGCAGTACATGCCTTCATATGAACCCTTGTATATATCTCCCTGATCATAGAGCTTCTTGAATATCTTCTGTACCTGCTTCTCGTGATAATCGTCCGTAGTCCGTATGAACTTGTCGTATGAGGTATTCATGAGATCCCATATCTTGCGGATCTCATTATAAGCGTCGTCCACGAACTGCTTCGGCGTGACGCCTGCCGCCTCCGCCTTTTCCTCTATCTTGACGCCGTGCTCGTCGGTACCCGTCTGGAAATAAACATCATATCCCTGCTGCCTCTTGAACCTTGCTATAGCATCCGCAAGAACTATCTCATAGGTATTGCCGATATGGGGCTTACCCGAAGCGTAGGCTATCGCCGTAGTTATATAATATGGTCCTTTATCCGCCATGAAATGATCTTCCTCCTGCTTATTTTTATGTCTTAATGATTAATTGTAACATTATCACGTCTTTAAGGCAAAGAAAAACCCTGTGCCGCATAACACAGGGTCTGTAGTCCTTTTTGAAATTACCAGCGTAGCCTGAAGCTTAAAGCGCAAAGTTCATGAGCTGATCCTGCTCTGCCGCCTGCCTGTCCGCAACCGCCGCTACATTCCTTTCGTTGACAGAAACGCGGGATGCCACTGCCTGCTGTCCGTCCTCTTCCGAAGGAAGCTTCCTCATGTCCGCAAAAATATCCGGGAGCTTGTCATAGAGCTTCGACGCCATCTCCTCTATGCGCTCACGGTTGCCATCTAGCTGAGCCTTCTTGAAGGCATTGGTATCGGATACTCTGGTCTGTACGACTCCGCCATGCTCCTGTGATACGTACCGTCCGGCGCTGCCTCGTCCGTCTCTCTGCTCGGACGCTACTGCTGACTGCTGATCTATCTTAGAGGTATTGTCTACTTCCTGGGGCTGGTTGATCCTTGCAGCATTGTACAGAGAAGAAATATTTCCGCCAATCCTCAAGCTCATATGCAATTCCTCCTTTCATCAGCAATAAATCACAGTGAAGTCTCGTCTCGCTAATTATATCGTCATCATAATACAAAAATGAAGTTCAAGCATTGTACTTTTTTGCATACAATCCAAAAACCGCTACATATACCAAAATCCCAGCTCATGCCCTCTAAATGCAGGGTGTTGAAATATTTTTTATCTTTTAACCGTCGTATTTGTCTTTCCCTTTGCATTGTATGTGAGGCCGTCGTAGACTTCCTCTCCGCCCTGTACGCCGGACCCGCGCGTATCCTGCGGAGCTATCTCCTCGAAGGTGCCTCCGATCCTCGTGAGGATATCCATGGGTTCGTCAAGCTCGCTCGTGTCATATCTGAAAGACGCCCGTCTTGCGCATTCGAGTATATAATTATATATCCTAAGCAGATATATCGAGATCGCATATTTAGGATCAAGAGCCATTATAAGCTGTTCTATGCACTTATTCCCTCTGGATATCTCAAGCCTGTATGTATCCTTGTCGCCCGCCTTGAGTGCTATGACCGCATCCTCGTAATATCCCTTCGCTATCTCGTATGTGATGGCTATTATGCCGGTAGGGTTAGCTTCTATTATGCGCCTCGTATATTCCTGCTTCTTCTCGGATGTCATACCTCGCTCCTTATAATTATAGTACTATTTTCGTATAATTACTGTAGTAGCTGCAGGGCTTGCTGGGGTGCCTGATTCGCTTGAGCCAGCATGCTTATGCCTGCCTGCGTAAGTATCTGCGTGTTCGTGAACTCCGTCATCTCCTCTGCCATGTCGGTATCCTGTATGCGGGACAGCGAACCTGTAAGCGACTCGTTATAGGCGTCTATGAATTCCGTCGTCGTCTCTAAGCGGTTCTCATAAGCGCCCATCCTTGACCTGGCGCGGTTCACGTACTCCAAAGCATTGGAAACTCTGGTTATGGATGCCGTAGCGCTTGCCTCGGTAGTGAGATCAAGATTCATGATCCCCATTGCCTCGGCTGTCATCAGGGGTATCGACGCATTTATGACCTCGCCCTGCTCCGTACCTACCTGCAACCGCATGGAACCCATACCCGTAAGATCGACCTGCAGATCCGTGATCTCCATCGGAGCGTCATATCTTATCCTGAGCTTTATATCCTCCAATGCCTCTGCCGCCTCCTCATCATCGGGATCTAAGGCATCCTTAAGCTTGGTCATGTCGCTGAATATATCCTTATCCGCAAAGGTAAGCTCCGCTCCGTTGCTTCCGATTATCTGAACCTTGCCGTCATCCAACTCCCTGACCTCAGGCTCCTCTCCGAAAAGCATGTAGGTTACGGTAGTCTTCTCTATCTTCGGCACGCCATCCTCGTCCACGCCAAGTCCTAAATCGGTCAGCTTGTACTCGCCTACCTTGAACATATTATTAAATGTAATAGTTTTTGTGTTCCCATCCATCGAGCTGGTAAATATGCTATTTGAAGTGAGAACCTTCAGTGCCGCCTTTGCGCTGGACGAAATCTCTATGGAAGCATTTCCATCCTGAACCGTCTTGCTCTCTTCTATCTTGAACCTGACCTCGGAGCCCCTGAGACCTCTTACTGTCACATAGTCTGCCGCCGTTCCGTCATCGTACGCCACGGTCTCCCTGCTCGTCTTAACCTTCGCGCTGTCCACGCTGCCGAAAAGGAAGGTCGCTGTCTTATAGCCGGGAATGACCGTCCCCGTGCTGTTCGCTATCGTGTAATATCCGTCCTCCGACCTTGTGAGATTAAGCTGGTATTTGCCCGCTATGGTCTCTTCCGAATAGTCCATGACGGTTATGTTCTTATATGCGACATTCTCTATATATCCCTTATCCTGGAAGGATCCGTCAAGTAACTTCATGCCGTTAAACTCAGTCGTCTCAGCTATACGGTCTATCTCCTTTAAGAGCTGATCCACCTCATACTGTATCGCCTGGCGGTCGTTAGCGGAGTTAGTGCCGTTCGCAGCCTGTATCGAAAGCTCGTTAAGCCTCTGTATCATGGCCTGACTCTCAACCATCGCTGATTCTGCTGTCTGCACTACGGATGTACCGGTCGTCGTATTTACCTTAACCTTCTCGAGTCCCTTTATCATGGAGCGCATCTTTGAAGCAATGGCAAAGTTAGCCGGATCATCACCGGATGTATTGAGCTTGTATCCGCTGGAAAGCTTTGCGGTTGAAAGTCCCATCCGCATCTCATTCTGCGAATACGCATTATTAGTAATATAAGCCGTGATGTTGCTGTTGATCTTCATGGATAGCTCCTCTCAAATAAAGTCCTTCTTTCGTTTTCGCAGTCATTTGCCAGGCTAACGCTACGCCTCTTAACAATTAGGTATAGTAAACGACAAAACTCTTTTCGTTTTGGCGTTTACTGCGTCGGATTTTGGCCGCTGAAAGCGGCATATTTCCTTACAAAATCCGAGCGCATCCGCCGGAGGCTTTATAGTAAGCGAAATTACATATTTCGCTTACT
>JAFTAP010000021.1 GCA_017455525.1 Lachnospiraceae bacterium | reverse complement strand
TCAAAAACAGCCAAAGGGCTGTTTTTGCACCGTGGGTATGAGATACCCACTAACCATCCAGAATTTGTGTTCAGCTTCATTATGACAAGAAAACGAGTCATAAAGACCCGTTTTCTTGTCATAGCGAGAGGGGGACTCGAACCCTCGACACCGCGGGTATGAACCGCGTGCTCTAGCCAGCTGAGCTATCTCGCCATACTTTGCCTTATAACTCAGTTTTCAACTATGCAGTCAATCTATTGAGCACGCTACGTGCTCTTTCGGAGCCACAAGCGCATAGCGCTTGTAAACGGCTCTCAAAAACAGCCACTGGCTGTTTTTGCAACTGAGCTATCTCGCCATATTTATTTTTTCTTCTAAACACCTCGCAATTAATGCTTGCACTTCACAAGATGCAAGCGATATTATACAATTACAAAAGAAAGTATGTCAAGTAAATGGGACATTAATCGTTCAATAGACTGAATACAATGAGCATAGCTTGTGACCAAGCGAGGAGACAAGATGAAACCGGATAATTTTGACGAGTGGCTTAATTATTTTATGCTGGACCATAATATAAGCCCGAATAATGTGATATACGAGGGTATCGTGAAGGGTCAGATGTTCCACATGACTTACCGGGAGCTTTTTGATAGAATAAGGAAATATTCCGGCATGAGGAAGAGGCTTCGGGAGGATTTCAGCGCTGCGGCTTTTACAGGGGAATCCATAGATGAGGCTGCCTCTAAGATCGTGCAGGAAGAATTGATAGATAACGGATTGATATAGATGATGGAAACTGAGGAAATATTTGGAATAAGATACGCCGTCGGGGACGTGATGAGTGCTGTGTCCGCAGTGTTGGGAAGCCTTAAGAGCCTCGGCAGGGGATATATCTGCTTCTCTAACGTATTCACCGTGGCGACGGCTTTGGATAAGCCCATATATAAGGATGCCTTGAACGGCTCGTCCTTTACATTTCCTGACGGCGCGCCTATAGCAAAGAAGCTTAGGAAAAAGGGTAAGGCGATGGCAAGGAGGATAGCGGGTCCTGATTTCATGGAGGCGCTGCTTAAGGCTACGGCTGACGGAAAGGTGAGGCATTTCTTTTACGGCTCCACCGAGGATACGCTTGACCGGCTTACGGCAAATATCAGGGAAAAGTATCCTGATATGAATATAGTCGGAAGATATTCACCGCCGTACAGACGCCTGACTGCTGATGAGGACAGGGAGATAATACGGACAATAAATGGGGCGAACCCTGACATAGTCTGGATAGGGCTTGGCGCTCCGAAGCAGGAGATGTTCATGTATCATCATAAGGATAAGATAAGCGGGCTTATGGTAGGCGTGGGAGCAGGTTTTGATTATCAGGCGGGCACCGTGAAAAGAGCTCCATTATGGATGCAGAGGATGTCTCTTGAGTGGCTTCACAGGCTTATAACCGATCCGAAGAGATTGGCGAAGAGATATTTTGTGACGAATACGAAATATATATGGCATTGCATAGTCGGTAAATGATCGGAAGCCGTTCATAGCGGCAATGAGCATTTGTCGTATGCTGAGCTTCTAAACCGAAGCGGAATATATTAGTGCGGATTACAGCATTTTCTTCGGATCAAAATCAGGATCTATCGCCATAACAGCATTCTTGAAGCGCCTGTCGTGAGTCACGTCCTCTCCGAACCATTCGGGAGCTGAAAAAGCATTGGCTTCTTCTAACGAGCTGAATTCAACCTCGACTATCATAAGCGGAGCGAAAGGCTCTGCAAATATGTCAAGCTCTGCTTTAAGCTGCGTGCCTTCGAGCGGTATCACGTATCTTTTCTTTATTATTATCCTGCCATCGCATTTCGGGAGCATGTGTTCAAAAGCATCCTTTGTGAGAGGCAGGTTATATTCCGTATGAGACACGTCGTTATCGCTTATTCCCTTGTAGGTCAGGAAATAGTCGCTGTTCTCTCGCCTGATGCGCACGGTAGGATGCTCGTTAAGATATGCCTGCTCCATGTCTATGCACTCGTATCGGGACAGATTTTCGGGAAGCCTTGCCACCCGCCATTTTCTTTCTATTTCAATATTATTCATAGCTACACATATCTCCGATTTATGGGTATAATGGGAGGAGCGTGGGAGCACGTAGTGCGGAACGCTCCGGATATCGGGGCTTGACCTCGACATCAAGGTATAGACTAATGATACTAGATAAACAGGCTTTTCGTAAAGGAGGAGATCATAATGAGCAAAAAAATAGCGGTATTCTTAGCGGATGGATTCGAGGAGGCGGAGGCTATCGTGCCTATAGACATAGCAAGGAGGGCAGGAATAGAGGTTACTACAGCTTCCATATCGGAGGATATATACGTGACAGGAAACCATAACATACAGGTCAAGGCGGATGCTCTGCTGTCAGACATTGATACTAAAGAATATGACATGCTTATGCTTCCGGGCGGGATGCCCGGAACCACTAATCTGGAAGCATCCGATAGGGTGAAGGATGCGCTGACAGCAGCAAATAAGGACGGCAAGTATCTTGCTGCGATATGCGCAGCGCCCCGACTGCTCGGAAGCCTTGGGATATTAGATGGTAAGAGGGCTACAGTTTATCCGGGAAACGATGCTTATATGAAGAATGCAGACTATGATAAGGAAGCACAGGCTGTAACGGATGGAAATGTAATAACCGCGAGAGGAATGGGCTGTGCCGTAGAGTTCGGACGAGAGATAGTGACAGCTCTTATCAGCGCAGACAAAGCTGACGAGATCCTTAAAGCGATACAGTATACGGCAGAGTAAACAGAGTTGTTGCACCTAATATCATAAGAATTTAATTGAAACAATGCTGTATCTGTGATATGATAACTCTTGTTTTGCCGTAAGGCAGACTTGTTTTGTGCTGTGTTTATAAGGTGGCACGGTTATTATCATACGTTGAAAGGAATTATTATAGAAATGAGCGTACAGGTCGAGAAATTAGAAGGCAGCATGGCGAAGCTTACGATAGAGCTTCCGGCAGAAGAGCTGGAGAAGGCTATACAGAAGGCTTACATGAGGCAGAGGAGTCGCATAGCGATCCCGGGCTTCAGGAAGGGCAAGGTTCCGAGACCCATCATCGAGAAGATGTACGGTCAGGAGGTCTTCTTTGATGAAGCCGCAGAAACCATGGTGAATGAATCCTATCCCGATGCGGTGACAGAGTCCGGAGAGGATATAGTTTCGAGACCTCAGATAGATATTACCCAGATAGAGAAGGGCAAGTCCTTCATCTATACCGCGGAGGTTGCGCTTAAGCCCCCTGTGGAGCTTGGCAAATACAAGGGTATCAAGGTCGAGCCTGTGGATACGACCGTTACCGATGAGGAGATTGACGAAGAGATACAAAAGGAGCTTGATAAGAATGCCCGCATGGTTGACGTGACGGACAGGGCAGCGAAGAATGAGGACACGGTGCTTATTGATTATACGGGAACCGTGGACGGAGAGAAATTCGAGGGCGGCTCTGCGGAGGATCAGAAGCTCGTGCTTGGCTCGCATACCTTCATAGATAATTTCGAGGAGCAGATAGAGGGGCACAATATAGACGAAGAGTTTGACGTGAACGTTACCTTCCCAGATGAGTACCATGAGAAGAGCCTTGAGGGCAAGGCGGCTGTATTCCATGTGAAGCTTAAGGGAATAAGTGAGAAACAGGCACCGGAGCTTGACGAGGAGTTCGTATCCGATGTGTCCGAGTTTGACACGGTAGACGAATATAAGGCGGATATAAAGCAGACGCTTGAGGACAGGAAGAAGGCTCAGGCAAGGAATAAAAAGGAAGACGAGGCAGTGAAGGCTCTTGTCGAGGATTCGAGGATGGAGATACCTCAGCCTATGATAGATACGGAGGCAGATCAGCTCATACAAGGCTATGACAACAGGATGAGGGCTCAGGGACTCGGACTTCAGCAGTATATGCAGTACACGGGCATGACGGCTGACAAGCTTAAGGACGACATGAAGGAGCAGGCGAAGCTTAATATTGAGAGTCGCCTGGTGCTTGAGGCAGTCGCAGAGAAAGAGAATATCGAGATCCCCGATGAGGATGTCGAGAAGGAGATCCAGACGATGGCGGATAACTACGGCATGCCTATAGACAATATGAAAAATCTCATCACGGAGAGCGAGAGGAAGGCGATAGTTACCGACCTCAAGGTTCGTAAGGCGGTCGATATAATCATCGAGAATTCGGTCGAGGATAAGACTAAGAAGACTGTGAAGACTGCTGATGAAGACGACGTGATAGAGAAGAAGATAGTCAAGAAGAAGGCACCGAAGAAAAAGAAGGAAGAGACCGCTGAATAATAAAAGCGGCGAGCCGGCGGCATTATTTGGATAGCATGGATTAAGGAGGTTGGGATATGTTAGTACCTACCGTCATAGAGACCACTAACCGTGGCGAGAGAGCTTATGACATATATTCAAGACTTTTAAAGGAGAGGATCATATTCCTTGGTGATGAGGTGAACGCCCACACAGCGGGACTTGTGGTTGCGCAGATATTATTCCTTGAAGCGGAAGATCCGGAAAAAGACATACATTTTTACATTGATTCTCCCGGAGGATCGGTGACGGACGGCATGGCTATATACGATACCATGCAGTATGTAAAGTGTGATGTATCTACTATATGTATAGGTATGGCAGCGTCAATGGGAGCCTTCCTGCTTGCGGGCGGAGCTAAGGGAAAGCGCATGATCCTGCCGAACGCTGAGGTCATGATACATCAGCCGTCAGGCGGCACTCAGGGTCAGGCAACGGAGATACAGATAGCCGCAGAGCATATAATAAGGACGAAGAAGAAGTTGAACGAGATCCTTGCTCAGAATACGGGCAAGCCCGTGGAGCAGGTAGCAGAGGACACGGAGCGCGATAACTGGCTTACTGCAGAGGAAGCGCTTGAATACGGGCTGGTCGATAAGATCATAGAGAAGAGGCCGGAGTCTGATTCCGAAGAAGATAAAAAGGATAATAAATAAATCATGGCGACGAAGATAGGTTTCGGAGATGAAGATATAAGATGCTCGTTCTGCGGGAAGTCGCAGGATCAGGTACGCAAGCTCATAGCGGGTCCCAGCGGCACGTATATATGCGATGAGTGCGTGGCGATATGCACGGACATAATCGAAGAGGACGATGAGGACGCTAATCCCGGCGGAACGCTTGACATCAATCTGCTGAAGCCTGAGGAAATAAATGAATTCCTTGACGAGTACGTGATAGGGCAGGACGAGGCGAAGAAGGTTCTCTCCGTAGCCGTATATAATCATTACAAGAGGATACTCGCCCCTCAGGATGACGGAGTGGAGCTGCAGAAGAGTAATGTAATGCTTTTAGGTCCTACGGGTTCGGGAAAGACGCTTCTTGCACAGACTCTTGCGAGGATAATAAACGTTCCCTTCGCTATAGCCGACGCTACGAGCCTTACGGAAGCAGGCTATGTCGGCGAGGATGTCGAGAATATCCTGCTGAAGCTTATACAGGCAGCGGATTACGATATCGAGCGGGCGCAGATAGGCATTATCTATATCGACGAGATAGATAAGATCGCAAGGAAGGGCGAGAATGTCTCTATCACGAGGGACGTGTCCGGCGAGGGCGTGCAGCAGGCTCTTCTTAAGATCGTCGAGGGAACGCTCGCATCTGTTCCCCCGCAGGGCGGAAGGAAGCATCCGCATCAGGAGATGATACAGATAGACACCACGAATATCCTTTTCATAGTGGGCGGAGCGTTTGAGGGGCTGGATAAGGTCGTGGAGACCAGGCTTGACACGAAGTCCATCGGCTTCGCGGCGGAGATAGGGGCGAATAAGGAAAAGACGATGAACGAGGCGCTCCATCATGTGCAGCCGGAGGATCTTGTAAAATACGGTATCATACCGGAGTTCATAGGAAGGCTTCCCGTGACTGTGGCACTTGACAACCTTGACAGGGACGCATTGGTCAGGATACTCACGGAGCCCAAGAATGCGATAATAAAGCAGTATAAGAAGCTGCTCGACCTTGACGGAGTGAAGCTTTCTTTTGATCAGGCGGCAGTCGAGGCGATAGCTGATAAGGCGGTGAAGCGCAAGACCGGAGCGAGGGGTCTCAGGTCTATCATAGAGGAGACAATGACAGACATAATGTTCAGGGTTCCGTCTGATGAGTCGATAAGCGAGGTCGTGATCACCAAGGAGTCCGTCGAGAACGGTACGCCTCCGCTTGAGGTGAGATTTGATTCCAAGACAAGCCAGCCTACGGCTTAGTCTGTAAATAAGGGAGAGCCGTCATGATAATAAAGAATGTAGAGCTCTCGCACGTAGTCGGGGTTACGACAAAGGAGCTTCCTGATATCGGGCTTCCCGAGATTGCTTTTGCGGGCAGGTCGAACGTAGGAAAGTCTTCGCTTATAAACGCTCTTATTCAAAGAAAATCTCTTGCGCGCACATCATCCACACCGGGCAAGACGCAGACTATGAATTTCTATAGGGTAAACGACGATGTATGTTTCGTAGATCTGCCGGGCTATGGCTACGCCAAGGTCAATGTCGATTACAAACGGTCGTGGGGACCCATGATAGAGAGGTATCTTAATGGCTCTGCTAATCTTAAGGCGGTTTTTCTTCTTATAGATATAAGGCGTATACCGAATGAAGACGATTCCATGATGTATGAGTGGATGGTCAATGCGGGGTTCACGCCCGTCATAATCGTGACAAAGGCGGATAAGGCGAAAAAGTCTGAGATAAAGAAGGCGTCGCTTGATATAAAGAATGCTTTGCGTGTTACGGGGGACACGGATATGTATTTGTTCTCTGCCTTGAAGAAGACAGGCAGGGATGAGATCATGCAGAGGATAGATGAGATCATAAATGAAGGAGGATATGAAGATGACAAAGATTGACATTATTTCAGGATTCTTAGGAGCGGGCAAGACGACTCTTATCAAGAAGCTCATAGCGGAGTCCTTTGCGGGACAGAAGGTCGTGCTGATAGAGAATGAGTTCGGTGAGATCGGCATAGACGGAAGCTTTCTTAAGGAAGCAGGGATTGAGATAACCGAGATGAATTCGGGATGCATCTGCTGCTCCTTAGTCGGCGACTTCAAGACCGCTCTGAAGAAAGTCATAGAGCAGTACTCTCCTGACAGGATAGTTATAGAGCCTTCGGGAGTAGGCAAGCTCTCTGATGTGGCGAAGGCTGTGGAGAGAGTGAATGAGGACGAGGAAGCTGTCGTTATAAATTCACTCGTAACGGTAGTTGACGGCAAGAAGACGAAGATGTATATGAAGAACTTCGGCGAGTTCTTCAATAATCAGGTCGAGTCGGCGGGCACGGTCATTATTTCCCGGACACAGGATATGACGCAGGAGAAGCTGGACGAGACTATGTCTTTAGTCCGTGAGCATAATAAGGAAGCGGTCATAATCACTACTCCCTGGGATGATATAAAAGGAGATCAGATACTTGAGGCTATGGAGAAAGGACATACTCTAGTAGATTCCCTGATAGAAGAGATGAAGAAGCTGCCCGATGAGGACGAGCACGAGCATCATCACCACCATCATCACCATCATGGGGAGCATGAGGAGCATCATGAACATGATGAAGACCACGATGAGCATGAAGACCACGGACATCATCACGAGCATGAGCACGGAGAGCATCACCATGACCACGACGAGGAGCATGAGCATCATCATGGTCATGATCACGGTCATCATCACCATCACCACCATGAGGGTGAGCTTGACGCAGATGATGTATTCCAGAGCTGGGGCACGGAGACGGCGCACAAATATGAGAAGTCTGAGCTTGATGACATATTGAAGAAACTGGCTGATGCTGAGAGCAGGGAGTACGGAATTATTCTAAGGGCTAAGGGCATGGTACCGGATGCGGCTGGGCAGTGGCATGAGTTCGATCTTACGCCGGATGAGTATGAGATAAGGGACAGCAGTGCTGATTATACGGGAAGGCTTTGCGTTATAGGCTCTGACTTGAAGGAAGATAAGGTTAAGGAGTTATTCGGAGTTTAATAAGCTATGTTTGGCAGGAAGAAAGAGATACCGATTTATTTATTTACCGGCTTCCTAGAGAGCGGGAAGACGCAGTTCATCATAGAGACGCTGAAGGAAGGGCAGTTCAAGGACGGCAATAAGACCCTTTACATCATGTGCGAGGAGGGTGTCGAGGAGATACCTAAGGCGGCGCTTGACGATAATATGTTCGTTCCTGTCACTATCGAGAATGAGGAAGACATATCCTTTGACACGTTCATGAAGCTTGACCTTGATTACGATCCGGACAGGGTGATGATAGAGTACAACGGCACATGGGAGCCGGATAAGGTGCTTGAAGCTTTCCCTGAGAACTGGCTTCTTGCCGAGGGTATATGCACGATAGACGCAAGTACCTATCAGGATTACCTTGCGAATATGAAGCAGATGATGACGAGGCAGTTCACGTATGCAGATCTTGTAATATTCAACAGATGCGACGAGGCTCAGGATCTGCCTATGTTCAAGCGCACGGTGAGAGCATTAAACCGCAGGTCGCAGGTCGTATTCGAGATGAAGGACGGCACGATAAATAATAATGTCAAAGAGGAGCTCCCCTATGATATCAACGCTGACGTCATCAAGGTCGAGGACGATGACTATGGCATATGGTATATAGACGTATTCGATAATCTCGATAATTACAAGGGAAAGACCGTCAAGTTCAAGGGCGTGGTCTATAAGCCGAAGAGAAGCCAGGACGATGTATTCGTGCCGGGACGCTTCGCTATGACCTGCTGCGCCGCAGATATCCAGTTCGTAGGCTTCCCATGCAAGTGGAAGGATGCGAAGCGCTTAAAGGAGAAAACTCCGGTGTATGTGACGGCGCACGTAGGAGAGACAAGGACAAACGAGGGTGTCGCTCCCGTCCTCTACGCCGATGCCATAGAAATCACCGATCCCCCGGAAGAAGAAGTAGTGTACTTTCAATGAGAGAACCTGATGTGAATGAACAAGTAGGCCGATAGGTCGGATTGCGAATTCACATCAAGGATTGCGGGAGTGCCGCAGGCATGGAGCAATCCGCACTTTCAATTCCACCCTCCATCAACAGCTATTATCTGCCCGGTGAGATAGAGGGGCATTTTGGATAGGTGATACACGGCTTCTGCGGCTTCTTCGGGGGTGCCCATGCGACCTATGGGAATCTGGTTTATCAGGTCTTCCTTTTCGGAATCAGAGAAGTGCTTATTCATATCTGTATCTATAACTCCTAATGCCAGGGCGTTCACGGCTACGCCGGAGGGGGCAAGCTCTTTTGCGAGGGCTTTCGTGAAAGCGTTCACTCCGCCTTTGGCAGCGGAATAGGCGGATTCGCAGGAAGCTCCGTATAAGCCCCATACAGAGGATATGTTTATTATCCGCCCGCTGTGGCGGGGAACCATGAGGCTTGCCGCAAGGCGGGATGTATTGTATACAGAAGTCAGGTCCGTGCGTATCACCTCGTCCCATTTGTCGCAGGTTATATCCTGAATAATATCGAAATATGCTATGCCGGCATTATTAATAAGAAGATCTAGCTCGTCTATATCCTTGAAAACTCCTTTTACGAAGGCTTGGTCACCGACATCTCCTGCATAATGCCTTCCGGGGAGGTCTGACATAAGGTCGGAGTTATTCTTACATATTAGAAATAATTCATATTCGTCCTTTAACTTTTCGACGATTGCCCTGCCTATGCCTCTGGACGCACCGGTTATTAGTGCCTTTTTCATGATGTACCTTCCTTTCTAAACCAAAGCGATTCTTTTTGCATTTTACCAGAAAACGCTTTGGTTTACCATATTTTATACATTATGTCAACAAAAGGCTCAACATATTGTGGTTTATTTGTTAAAATGTTACGAAAATTAACAAACGGAAAGCCTTGAAATTAAAGGATTTTAAAGTTGACAAGCTGTGAAATTGATGTTATATTCAACCTCGGGATTTAACATTTTTGTAACAAAACCAATTCTACGCAAGCGTAGAGATTAACGGTTTATAAATTAAGAGGTATTTAATGAAAAAAAAGTTCACGAAGATAATATGTGCTTCTCTCGTAGCGACTCTATTGGTAACGGGTTCTACGACAGCCTTGGCATCCGAGTCACTTTCTTCTATATTCCCTGCAGCCGGCAGTGCCAGAGCACTTAATGAGGGAGTATCGGTAACCACAATAAAAGCTGAACAGATAAAGAATAAAAGGAACGGAAGCCAGCCTAAGATGTCTGCTAAAGAGCTATCCACTGATGCAGTAGTTGATTCAGTACTTTCACATGCAGGCGGAAGCATAAATATGTCGGCTAAGGCATATTCATCCAGCACTTCTACAAGTTCGAGTACGAATGGAGAGGAGTCATCCACAGTGGCTTCGCTTTCTCATGTTTCCACAAATGAGGAAGAGGCAGAAGTAGAAAGCTCATCAGGAGTTACGAAGACGACTTCGTCAGAACCTGAAATACTTACTGTAGGCGGAGGTTCTACGGGATCGACGGTTGATGTCATGGCGATGACGCCGGTTGCATCCTCAGAAGATGGTGAGGATTCTGCTTCTTCGAATGAAGCATCGGATGATGAGGATGAGGAAAGTGTATCAGATAATAAAGCTTCTGATGATGATGTCGAGCTTGCTGATGTGTATACGGGCAACAGACATGAGGATGAGGAAGAGGATTTCACGAATCTTGTGATAGCGCAGGTCAATGACTATGTTAATGTCAGATCGGAGGCATCCGAGGATAGCGAGATAGTAGGAAAGCTGTATAATAATTCCGCAGGCGACCTCATAGAGGAGGAGGGCGACTGGTATAAAATCGAATCAGGAAGCTGTACAGGATATGTGAAGGCCGAGTACTGCGTTACGGGCGATGCGGCGCAGGAGCTTGCTCAGGAGGTAGGTATAAGACTTGCAAGGGTTACGACTACTACGCTTTATGTCAGGAGTGAGCCTACGAGAGATTCAGAGGTCATAGGTATGGTACCTATGGAAGATGAGTTGCAGGTACTGACCGAGATGCCCGGATGGATTAAAGTATCAATAGAGGAAGGTGACGGATTCGTATCAGATGAATATGTGAAGCTTCATACAGAGTTTATAAGAGCAGAGTCCAAGGCCGAAGAAGAGGCGAGACTGAAGCGCGAGGAAGAAGCGAGAGAAGCAGCGAGAAAGGCGGCTGCGGCGGCTCAGAAGAAGTCTTCGGGTAAGAAGTCTTCATCAGGATCCGGCTCAGGCGGAGCCACATATGTGGCTTCAGGCTCTGGCACAGGATCATCCGTTGCTAACTATGCGCTGCAGTTTGTAGGAAATCCTTATGTATATGGCGGATCATCCTTGACAAACGGCACGGACTGCTCAGGCTTCGTAATGAGCGTTTATAGGAACTTCGGCGTATCCCTGCCTCACAGTTCCGGTGGTGACAGGAGCGTAGGATACGGTGTAAGCGGAGGTCTTGCGGCGGCACAGCCGGGAGATATCATATGCTACTCCGGTCACGTTGGAATTTATATCGGAGGCGGACAGATAGTACATGCTTCCACGGCAAGCACAGGTATCAAGGTATCGAATGCGAACTACAGGAACGTGCTTGCGGTAAGACGTATTTTCTAAAGCTGTTATTTTATTAAGCGATTTGATTGGGACTGTCGCCAAATATGGTGGCAGTCCTTCCGCTATAGCCTGATTGCAAAGAATAAGTCCATTTGGTATACTTAGGACACTTCATCATTTTTATTAGAGGAGGAAGGGATATCATGAAATTCGTCATAGTCGGGAAAAATGTGGACGTTACGCCTGCATTGAGATCAAATATCGAGGAGAAGATAGGGAAGCTTGAGAAGTATTTCTCACCGGATACGGAGGTGCATGTCACCTTATCGGTTGAGAAGGAGCGTCATAAGATAGAGGTTACGATACCCGTTAAGGGAAGCATCATCCGCTCGGAGCAGGTGAGTAATGATATGTATATCTCTATAGACCTCGTCGAAGAGATAATAGAGAGGCAGCTTAAGAAGTACAAGAATAAGATCATAGACAAGGAGCAGGCCGCGGAGTCATTTAAGAGGGAATATATTGAGAGGGATTATCAGGACGAGGACGAGATAAAGATAGTCCGCACGAAGCAGTTCGACATGAAGCCCATGTATCCGGAGGATGCCTGTGTGCAGATGGAGCTTCTCGGACATAACTTCTATGTGTTCAATAATGCTGAAACAGGCGCTGTGAACGTGGTATATAAACGTAAAGCTAACACTTATGGCTTGATTGAGCCGGAAATATAGATAAATTGAGAGCTGCCTATGGGATTTCCCTGGCAGCTCTTTTAGTTAATCTTTTTTATCTTCCTTTTTTGGCTTATATTGTTCTTCGCCGCTTTCAATATAAAGCATGAAATCATTTATTTGCTTTTCTGTCCATCCGGCCGCTCTTAATCCGATTATGAATCGGGAGTTTTCCTGCATGTTCATAGCGCACCTCCATAGCTCTTATTATTTAATATTTTATCAAACCGGGTAAATATCCACAAGACATAGGATATTGATTTTATCGAAAAGTCAATATCCGTATTTGACCAGGCTCTCACGAAGTGAGAGGCGTGCTCTGCGGAACGCAGAGTTTCTGAATGCAATTCCGATTTTGCATTCAGAAAGTCGTAATTGAAAAGCGTCCCCTCGTGTGTTAAACTATTCTCGCTATGACTTTTTGCGTGCAAACAAGGTAATTGTACGCAAAAATCTGCTTTCAGCGGACACGTCGATCGGCAAGCCGATCGCCTGGTCAAATACGGATATTGATTTTCTGATGAAAACCAATATCCTATGCAATTCTGTAAAATCAAAGCGTTAACGCATGAAGGAGGTATTGAATGTCTAAAAAGATCGTCTTAGCTGGTGCGTGCCGTACAGCAATCGGCACAATGGGTGGTTCGCTGTCTACGACTCCGGCGGCAAAGCTCGGTTCCATCGTGATCAAGGAGGCTTTAGAGAGAGCAAAGGTTCCTGCTGACAAGGTAGACCATGTCTATATGGGCTGTGTAATACAGGCAGGCCAGGGTCAGAATGTCGCGCGTCAGGCTTCCATAGGAGCAGGGCTTCCGATAGAGACTCCTGCAGTAACAGTGAACGTAGTATGCGGATCAGGTCTTAACTGTGTGAACATGGCGGCTCAGATGATACAGGCGGGAGATGCTGATATAGTCGTTGCCGGCGGTATGGAGAACATGTCAATGGCTCCCTTCGCACTTCCTCAGGGTCGTTACGGATACAGGATGACATGGCCGAGCCAGAGTCAGGGAGCATTGGTTGATACCATGGTCAAGGATGCGCTCTGGGATGCGTTCAATGATTATCATATGATCACAACCGCAGACAACATCGCTAAGCAGTGGAAGCTTACGAGAGAAGAGCTTGACGAGTTCGCTCTTGCCAGTCAGCAGAAGGCTTGCGAGGCTATAGAGAAGGGTTACTTCAAGGATGAGATAGTTCCCGTTGAGATAAAGAAGAAGAAAGAGACGATAATGTTCGATACCGATGAGGGACCGAGGCAGGGCTCCACTATAGAGGCTCTTGCAAAGCTTAAGCCCCTCAATCCTGACGGAGTCGTGACGGCAGGAAACGCATCAGGAATAAATGACGGCGCAGCAGCGGTCGTAGTCATGACAGAGGAGAAGGCTAAGGAATTAGGCGTCACTCCTATGGCTGAGTTCGTGACGGGAGCGCTTGCAGGCGTGGATCCCTCTATCATGGGAATAGGACCTGTGGCCGCTACTAAGAAGGCTATGGCTAAGGCTAACATGACAATAGATGATTTCGATATCTATGAGGCTAACGAGGCTTTTGCGGCACAGTCCGTAGCAGTAGGCAAGGATCTCGGTTTCGATCTTAAGAAGCTTAACTTAAACGGCGGCGCTATAGCTCTCGGACATCCTGTAGGAGCATCCGGAGCGCGTATCCTTGTTACCCTGCTTTACAACATGAAGCGGACAGGGGCGAAGACAGGGCTTGCTACGCTTTGCATAGGCGGCGGCATGGGTTGCGCTACTATTGTTAAGGCTTGCTGAAAAAATGTGGCTTGTGAGAATATCTTGCAAGCCATATAAAAACTATTTTGAGGAGATACAATATGGGATTCATTGATTATGAAGTAAAAGGCAATTACGCCGTCATCACGATAAACAGGGAGGCGGCTCTTAACGCTCTTAATTCCGAGGTGCTTGACGAGCTTGACAAGACCCTCAATGGCATAGATATTGATACGATAAGGGCGGTAGTACTCACAGGCGCAGGAGTGAAGTCTTTCGTAGCAGGCGCTGATATAGGCGAGATGAGCACTCTGACAAAGGCAGAGGGCGAGGCTTTCGGAAAGAAGGGCAATGATATCTTCCGTAAGATCGAGACCTGCCCTGTTCCTTTCATAGCGGCTATAAACGGTTTTGCTTTAGGCGGCGGCTGTGAGATAGCAATGAGCTGCGATATAAGGATCGCATCGGAGAACGCTATGTTCGGACAGCCGGAGGTAGGCCTTGGCATCACTCCCGGATTCGGCGGCACGCAGAGGCTTGCAAGGCTTGTAGGTCCCGGCATGGCGAAGCAGCTAATATACACGGCCCGCAACATCAAGTCCGATGAGGCGCTTCGCATAGGTCTTGTGAATGCGGTATATCCTGCAGAGGAGCTTATGGAGCAGGCAGAGAAGCTAGCATCCACGATAGCAGGCAATGCGCCTATAGCGGTAAGGGCATGCAAGAAGGCGATAAATGAAGGCTTGGAGCTTCCTATGGATGAGGCGATAGCGTTAGAGGAGAAGCTTTTCGGCTCCTGCTTCGAGTCCGAGGATCAGAGAGAGGGAATGGCGAACTTCCTCAGAAAGAAGGACGATCCCGCGAAGGTTAAGCATGTAGTTTTCAAAAACATGTAGAAGCATTGAGCCAGGTATATTTTTAAAATCAGGTGTTAAAAGCTTGCTTTTATAAGCCTGATTTTTTGAAAATATGTTTGGTGAAAGCCAAACACCGAGAAAACACGAAGTGCTTTCGAGGCTGGCTAGGTAAATTATTATAAAATTATTTAGGAGGGTAAGTAATGAAGGTAGCAGTTATCGGCGCCGGTACAATGGGACAGGGTATCGCAAAGGCATTTGCGCAGTGCGATGATTTTGACAAGGTTTATCTTTGCGACATCAAGACCGAGTTCGCGGAGGGCGGACTTGAGAAGATCAAGAAGGGGTATGAGAAGCTCGTATCAAAGGGCAAGATGGAGCAGTCAGCGGCGGACGGCTATATTGCGAAGTTCGTTCCCGGACTTAATTCAATAGCTACGGATCCTGACCTCGTTGTAGAGGCGGCTCTTGAGGTAATGCAGATCAAGCAGGACTGTTTCAAGGATCTCATGGAGAATGTCGTGAAGAGTGAGAACTGTATCTTTGCGTCAAATACGTCTTCGCTTTCTATCACGGAGATAGGCGCAGGGCTTCCGAAGCCTATCATCGGAATGCACTTCTTCAATCCTGCTGACCGCATGAAGCTCATCGAGGTCATAGCAGGAGCGAATACGCCTGATGAACTTGTGAAGAAGGTTACGGATATATCCGTAAAGCTTGGCAAGACTCCCGTTCAGGTTAACGAGGCTCCCGGCTTTGTAGTAAACAGGATACTTATCCCGCTCATCAACGAAGGCATATTCGTTTATTCAGAGGGAATATCGGATATCGAGGGCATAGATACGGCTATGAAGCTTGGTTGCAACCATCCTATGGGACCGTTGGAGCTCGGCGATTATGTAGGACTTGATATAGTGCTCGCTATCATGGAGACTCTCTACAACGAGACAGGCGATTCCAAGTATCGTCCCGCACCTCTCCTTAAGAAGATGGTGCGCGGCAAGAAGCTTGGCGTTAAGACCGGCATCGGATTCTATGATTACTCTGATGGCGGCAAGGTACCGACGGATAAGAAATAAGTAAAATAATGTAATGGAGGAACAAAAATCATGGATTTTACTTTACCAAAAGAACATGAGATGGCGAGACAGCTTTTCAAGGATTTCGCCGAGAAGGAAGTAAAGCCGCTTGCACAGGAGATCGATCAGGAGCACAGGTTCCCCAGAGAGACTGTGGAGAAGATGGCTAAGTACGGCTTCATGGGAATACCTGTTCCCAAGGAGTACGGTGGACAGGGCTGTGATACGCTTACCTATGCTATGTGTGTCGAGGAGCTTTCAAAGGTCTGCGGCACGACAGGCGTTATCGTATCTGCGCACACATCACTCTGCATCGATCCGATAATGACCTTCGGCACGGAGGAGCAGAAGCAGAAGTATCTCGTACCGCTTGCAAAGGGCGAGAAGCTTGGCGCATTCGGACTTACCGAGCCCGGAGCCGGCACTGACGCTCAGGGACAGCAGACGAAGGCTGTGGAAGAGGGAGACGAGTGGGTTCTTAACGGCTCGAAGTGCTTCATCACGAACGGCAAGGAAGCAGATGTATATGTTATCTTCGCTGTTACCGGCAAGGTTGAAAAGCGTGGCAGGATGATGAAGGAAATATCAGCGTTCATCGTAGAGAAGGGCACGCCCGGCTTCACATTCGGAACCAAGGAGAATAAGATGGGTATCTGCGGCTCCGCTACATACGAGCTTATATTTACCGATTGCCACATCCCAAAGGATAATCTCTTAGGACAGAGGGGCAAGGGCTTCAATATAGCGATGCACACGCTTGACGGCGGACGTATCGGTATCGCCGCGCAGGCTTTAGGTCTGGCAGGCGGCGCATTAGAGACCACTATCAACTATGTCAAGGAGAGGAAGCAGTTCGGCAGGGCTATCGGACAGTTCCAGAATACTCAGTTCCAGCTTGCGGACATGGCTACGAAGGTAGAGGCCGCAAAGCTTCTCGTATACAAGGCTGCGAAGAAGAAGGACGAGTATAAGAAGGACCCGAAGGTTTCTTATTCCGTAGAGGCAGCTATGGCTAAGCTCTGCGCGGCTGAGGTAGCTATGGAAGTGACGACCAAGGCGGTTCAGTACCACGGAGGTTATGGCTATATCAAGGAGTATGATGTCGAGAGGATGATGCGCGATGCCAAGATTACAGAGATCTATGAGGGAACCAGCGAGGTTCAGAGAATGGTCATCTCTGCGGCACTGCTGAAGTAATTATTATCAAATAATAAAGGAGTGAGAATACAATGAAAGTTATCGTTTGTATAAAGCAGGTGCCGGATACGAAGGGCGGAGTTAAGTTCAATCCCGACGGCACGCTGGACAGAGGAGCGATGCTTGCTATCATGAATCCTGACGACAAGGCGGGACTTGAGGCGGCATTAAGGCTTAAGGATGAGTACGGCGCAGAGGTTACAGTCCTAACTATGGGACTTCCGAAGGCAGCTGACGTGCTTCGCGAGGCTCTCGCTATGGGAGCGGACAAGGGAATCCTTGTGACAGACAGGGTATTAGGCGGAGCTGACACATGGGCTACCTCCACTACTATCGCAGGCGCTATAAGGAATCTTGAATACGATCTTATCATCACGGGTCGTCAGGCTATCGACGGAGATACGGCGCAGGTCGGACCTCAGATAGCGGAGCATCTTGATATCCCTGTTATATCCTACGCACAGGAGATTAAGATTGACGGCGACAAGGTTATCGTCAAGAGGCAGTATGATGACAGATATCACATGCTTGAGGCTAAGATGCCCTGCCTTATAACTGCTCTTTCAGAGCTTAACGAGCCCAGATACATGACTCCCGGCGGTATCTTCGATGCGGTGAACGCAGAGATCACTACATGGGGAAGGGCTGACTTAAAGGACGTTGATGATGCGAACCTCGGTCTTGCAGGCTCACCCACGAAGATTGCTAAGGCATCCGACAAGGTGCGTAAGGGCGCAGGCGAGAAGGTAATTCCCGACACGCCCGAGGATGCAGTTAAGTACATCGTTGGCAAATTAGACGAAAAACATGTGATATAATGCGTTTTCAATGTATGATCAAACCGGATGCTTGCATATGGGCTTGAGCATACATTAGAAAACCAAAGGACATGAGCATAAAAGATGCACGAACAATGTGAGCGCATCGATATGCGAATGGACTTTACGGATGCGTAAGCTGCGAAGCAGCGGAGCAGCCGGCATTAAAAGAATATTTATGGAGGATACAATAATGCAGAACATAGAAGAATATAAAGGCGTATTCGTCTTCGCTCAGCAGGTTGACAACGAGGTGAGCGGGATCGCATACGAGCTTTTAGGCAAGGCAAGGGATCTGGCGGAGCCTCTTAATGCACAGGTTACGGCTGTGCTTATCGGTTCTGATGTGAAGAACCTTTGCGACAAGCTCGCTGAGTACGGCGCAGACAGGGTCATAGTAGTAGACGATCCCGAGCTTAAGGAATACAGGACAGAGCCTTACGCTCATGCCCTCTCATCTGTAATAAATGAGTACAAGCCGGAGATAATGCTCGTAGGAGCTACGGCTATCGGACGTGACTTAGGTCCTACGGTATCAGCAAGAGTCGCAACCGGACTTACGGCTGACTGTACGGTGCTTAATATCGGTGATTTCCCGCTTCAGCCCATACCCGGCAAGGAGGACGAGCAGCTTCACAATCAGCTTCTCATGACCCGTCCTGCCTTCGGCGGCAATACCATCGCTACGATCGCCTGCCCGAATAACCGCCCTCAGATGGCTACGGTCCGTCCCGGCGTCATGCAGAAGATCGAGCCCAAGAAAGGCGCTAAGGCAGAGATAATAGAGTACAACCCCGGCTTCACTCCCAACGACAAGTATGTGAAGATAAATGAAGTCGTGAAAGCAGTGTCCGATATAAAGGACATCATGGACGCTAAGATCCTTGTGTCAGGCGGGCGCGGCGTAGGCTCACCTGAGAACTTCAAGATCCTCGAGGAACTTGCAGCCGCTATCGGAGGACAGGTTAGCTGCTCCCGTGCAGTCGTTGACGCAGGCTGGAAGCCAAAGGAGATGCAGGTAGGTCAGACCGGCAAGACCGTCCGTCCTAACGTATACTTCGCTATAGGTATATCCGGCGCTATCCAGCACGTAGCGGGCATGGAAGAGTCCGACATCATCATTGCGATAAATAAGGACGAGGACGCTCCTATCTTTGACGTAGCAGACTACGGCGTAGTAGGCGACCTCAACAAGATAGTTCCCGAGCTTACGAAGCAGATACTCGCTGCGAAGGAAGCGAAGGCGTCATAATAAGCTTGATATAAGATAAGTATAGTGATAGAAGTCACAAATAAAAGGAAAACCGCCGCATCTAGAAAGATGTACGGTTTTCCTTTTTATTAGTCCCGGCACCATATGGTTGTATATAGTCAAGAAAACACTCAGGGTTCTTTCATGAAGCATAATTGATAACCGAATAGAGTCAGTTTATAGCGAGGGTTATAGAAATTATACAAAAGTTTCTATAACCCTTGATTTTTGTGCCTTGTAGAGGTATACTATCTATAAGTATAGGTATACGCC
>JAFTAP010000020.1 GCA_017455525.1 Lachnospiraceae bacterium | reverse complement strand
CGCTCTGCCGGCCTATGCCCGGCTGGTCATAGTACCGAATCTCTCTTTCCCTCAGGAAATCTGTGCTGTAAATTGCTTCGCACTCGAACGCAAGCCACCTGTATGTCTGTTCGTGATCCGAGAGATCAGGCGAAGCCTTCCTCTCGAATGTCTCCTCCGGCTCTCCTTCCATGTACCATGTCCTGACTGTATCGTCATGCTCAAAATACCCTACAGGAGCGACCGCCATGTCATTCTCCTCTCTCTCCATGACGAGCCTCAGGAGCGTTTCAAGCGTGCCGCTCATTATACAGTCCTCAGGCTCAAGGAACATGACATATGGTGCGGAAGCCTTATCAAGTCCGAGGTTCTTCGCATGTCCCGCGCTTCCCATCCGATCCGTCATGATCCTGAACCGCCATCTCCCGTCTGCATACTCCCTCAGTATCCCCTGAGTGCCGTCCGTGGATCCCCTGTCCACAACTATGACCTCAATCCTGTCCATAAACTGCGCCTCTAAGCTATCCATACATTCTCTGATATACCGTGCGCTGTTCATGGTTGTTATTATCACGGAGATATCTGCTCTTCCGTCATTTCCCGTCATTATCCGTTCCCTCTTTCCTATTCCTGCCCGTTATATCCTTCTCTTTTATAAATTCGCCCGTATTTCCCAATTTGCTTTCTCAATTTAATAGGCTTCCGATACTGTGACGGAAGCCTTAAAGAACTTTATCTTAATCTATTCCCACTTAGGGATCTTGTTGTCGCCGTTCTCGAAATCCTCTCTTCTGGTGACTTTATTACCGATGTTGTCATCATAGTAGTCATCAAGATACACGCAGTAATCGTCTATACCCATCCTCTCTAACTGCCTGCCTATCTCCTGATGCCATAGGCTTACTATGATTACTCGGCTTTTATCATCAAGAAATCCAGGCAATTCCAAAGGGTCTCGCACCTCCACATCGAAGATCTTCTTTCCCCACTTATCAGGGTCATTGTCAAAGGTGCATACGACATGATCCTTTAATCCAAACTTCTCCAGCCATATGCGGAGCGAGTCGGCGGCTCCGAACAGGTATATCTTCTTGTCCTTTATGCCGTTCAGCATCCCCGTATACCGTCTGACATAGAGTTCATACCCTACCTCCGTGTCAAAGAACCAATAAGACGGTTTGCTCTCCTTAGCTCCATGCGGCCATGCCCAGTCCTCATATACTTCATTCATTATCTTACGGGGGTTAGCAGGTATGTATACCTGCATATACTCAAACTTCCCGATTCCCGCAGGCTCGAACCACGACTTCAGATATACTGCCTCTTTTTTCTCAGGTTCCATGAGCGTAGGTGTATGATAGCAGTCTGCACCCGGTATCTCCGCAAGAGGTATGATGTCTATGGAGATACCGTGATGCCCCTCTGTCCTAAGTTCCTCTATGAAATCATCTCTGAAAGCGGTCGTTCCGTTTTTCCTGAGCTTGGCGAACCTGCTGCATCCGTAGTCAAGCGGCGTCTGGAGCAGGTATTTGGCAGTATTGAACCACTCCCTATGCTCGCAGAGCAGTATGTAGTCCCTCATGGGCATGACCACATCTATGTCGTCATCCCACGGCAGATATCCCTCGTTTCTTACTACTCCCAGCAGTGTACCAAAAAAGGCATACCACTTTAGCTGGTGTGCCTCACAGGTCAATGCGAATGTCTCTAATAGCTCGAGCTGGACCTCCCTAAGCTTAGTCAAGTTGTCAATCAATTCTAGTACCTCCTATCCCGCCCTGTATTCCACCCATGTGTCAGGGTGTATCTCCTATGCATCCCACGCCTCCGGCTATGCCCACTCTGCCATATGATCACGTACGATCCTGTCGCTCCCCGCACCGAACCTCGTGAAATATATCTCATTATTAGCGGTGTCAACCTGCATTATGTCGAAGCTCTCCTGCGTCCTGTCGCCGAGCCTGCGGAAAGAAACCACGGCATCCTTCGGCTTATGCTCAAGGAAGTACTCGCACTTGGCGCAGTTGATAAGAACTATTGGAAACTTGCCGTTATGAAGGTCGTTGAAAAGTAAGTCGCAGTGACTGTGCCCTGAGATAAGAGCCATTATCCTATCAGCATGGCGGTCAAGGACTTCTATCAGCTTTGCCCTGTTCCTTATGTCCTTGGTCCATGCCTGAAGCCGGACAAGCGGCGGCACATGAGAAAACACTATCGATCTGTATCCTTCCGACATGCTGCTTAAGCCCTCATCAAGCCAGGACGCGCACTCCCCGGAGAAGCCGTACCGGACTTCCTCTTTCGGGTCGAACGAATCTATGAATATAAGCCTAAGCTTATGCTTCTCATCATCAACAAAATATCTTGGGTTTTCAGGATACCTTATGTCCGGGTTGTCCCTGAAATAATTGTAGTCATGGTTTCCGGGCATAACATGGACAGGAACCCCAAGGCTCCTCATATCAGACAGCACCTTACCCTCTATCTTCATGGTTTCAGTCAGAGGAAGAAGCCCGTCAGTCAGGTCGCCCAGATGTATGATGCCGTCAAGCCTGACCCGCTCTGATATTGCCTTCATGGAAGCCACTGTGTCGTCCCATGTTCCGTTGTATGCAAAATGGGAATCAGATAGCAGAACATAAGCGGGAAGATCTTCCCTGCCCGTATCATCTCCCGCACAATGCAATCTCCCTGCCACAGTATCAGCTTCTTGCGCGATCCATGAGGGAACCGGGCCGTCCCCACTCTCTTTATCACCATCCGACGCATAGACCGCAGACCGCCATTCCTCCCATACCGAGTCCGGCGCATAGTCATATGTGTATATCCAACGGTGGTTCTTATCCGTAAGGAGCCTGCTGTCACCCGAAAGGACCTTCTCTGCATCATCCTTCATCTTCTGCCTTATCTCGCTGGAACTGGTCTCCTTGGTGTACGAGACGAAGACTATGTCGGACCCGTGCTTCCTTAGTCTCTCCCTCTCGGCAAGCCAACCCGCATCCTCCGCATGGTCGTCTCCCGAGAACATGCAGTCGAAATGGAACATGTTATAAGCATCCATTATCCCTGCCCTGTCAGCCGGGAGCTCCTCCACCTGATCCACGTACCTGCATCCCGCCACTACCTGCATTCTCTCATTGCATGGGATTATCGGGTACTTCTTCTTAAGGTCATACATCCTCTCATCGGACATGACTCCTGCTATGAGGTAGTCGCACCTGTCCTTCGCGCGTCTGAGCAGGTTCAGGTGCCCTATATGGAACATATCGAAGGCTCCTGCGACATAGCCTGTGTGATATGGTTTCCTTCCGCTGCCTTCCCCACAGTCAAGCGCCTCTCTGCGCTTCCTTATCATATCCTCATTTGTCCTGCGGTCCTCACGGTAAGCCCTGAGCTCCTTATTATTGAGGAAGCCGTCAAGGTATCCCCATTCTATGCCCTGCCATCTTTGAAGCTCCTCCGTAAGGCCGTACCTGTCGAGCAGCGCCTGCATGGGAAGCTCCTTCTCCGCGGCAGGATCACCGAAATAGAAAGAAGCTATCTGCCTCCACGCCATTACTTTCACGGGCAGTCCCTCTATGCAGAACTCCTGATCGAAGAAGACGAACTCGCCGTCTATGACGAAGCTGTTCAGCGGCACGAGGTCGAAGTAGCCCTTCACGAATACTTCAGTGCAATCGTCCGCTGTCCTTATTTCCGATGATTCAAGAACCGTCTCCCTGAACCTGTCCATCTCAGCGAGGAACCTCTCCCTGTCTTCGTATAGGAGCCGCTTAAGGTAGTTCTGTGCTGTCTCGCCCTCTATATAAGGCATCACGTATGCGCCGTTTATTATCTGCGAGTCAACCACCCTGATACCATGCAATCTGAGATCCTCGTCATGCGCCACTATACCGGCGAGCTTCTCCCTTCCCTCAGGCCACGCCGCCCTCTTCTCCACGGTGCCGTCTCCCCTTATGACAGTGTATGTGGCGTTCTCCCTTCCCCTGGGGAGCGATGAGGTTATCTGCAGTACGTCCGACAGTTCCCCCTCTGGCGAGCACTCTATGAGATAGGCATTAGCCATCCCATGGAAAAGTCCTTCCCTTATGAGCGTAGGATAAAGGCTCTCCTCTTTCATGAAGACGGACTGCGGGCTGTTATAAGACGGAAATACACGGTTAGACAGATCCTCATTGGGTACGTATCCCTCTGAGAGCAGCATCGTCGCATCGTCAAGCCCCGGAAGTACAGAGTAGAACTTATTCCGTGATAATCCTGCTTCCTCCAGAAGCTTCTTTATCTCACTCCTGCTGTAGCACCTGCCTAATGCTCTCCCTCCGGCATCCGCATTCCCATCCGGAGTCTCCACACCCCCGATACCGCTCTCCCCGAAGCCTGTCCGTAAGTATCCCTCTATCCCGTCGAACTCCCGCTTTGTGTAAGGGTCAGTGTCCCCACAAAAGTACCTGATACCTAATCTGTTATTCATACCAAGGAGCAGATGACCGTCAGGCTTAAGCATCGTCTTCAATGCCTTAAGGCATCCCACGGGATCATCCGTCTGCTCCGGATATGCGACACACACTATGTATCCGTATCTATCATATCTCTCTTTGGCGACATCACTTGTAAGCTCCTCAATGCTCAAGTATTCAAAGTCATATCCCCCGACATGAAAAAAGCCCGCCAGTGGGTCTTCTTCTCTGCCTATACAGAGTATCCTATCCTTCCTGTCGAACCCATACCAGCCTACGAGTCCCCACGGAAGGCTCCTTATTATCTCCCCTATGGAGCTTACTTCCATATCTGCTCTCCCCTGAGCCTTGCCCCTATGCCTCCTCCAGGATGGTTCACACGGAAGTCGTCGAGCGTTACCCCGAGCCTCTTCCCGAGTTCTATCGCTATGCCCTGTAATACTATGAGGTTCACCGTTGTCGAGTTATTGGGGACTATGTTCCACTCGTCACCCTCGTCTTTCAGCCTCAATATAAGTCTCTGCTCCACGACCTCCGCGCTCTTGCACTTTTCCGCAAAGGCGAAGAGCCAGGTATTGGTCCCCCTCTCCTTAAGGTATTCCGCAAGTGCTACAGTCTCAACCGTGTTGCCTCCCTTTGAGAGCAGTATCACGAGGTCGTCCTTTCCTACCATGCCCAAGTCTCCGTGCACTGCAGTGTTCGTATGCAGGAACCTCGCGTCTATCCCGAGCGAGTTCAGCGTTCCCACGAACTTCTCGCATATCGGCACGTTCTTACCGAGTCCGCTCGCTATTATCTTATGTCCCTTCCTTATCGTCTCCTCGCACTGGTCCACGAGCTCGTTATAAACGTTTTCATCTATTGATTCCACTGAATCTCTTATTACTTCAAAGACTTCCTCAAAATAGCTTATCATTTCCTCTCTCCTTTTCTCATTGATCCGATTCCGCTCATAGCTTCTTCAAGAAGCTGCAGCCCCTTATAGAACGCCCCGCATACAGAGTCATAGTCCTCCCATGCGTAGGTCGTAAGCGACAGGTAGATTATCGAGTGCAGCAGCTTCATCTGATGTCTTGTGACCTCTTCGTTAAGCAATCTGAAAAACTCGTCTTCCATATCCTCCCAGCCATTGGAGTCTATATTGAGCGTAACATCTTTCTCCCTGATATCCAGACGGAACCGCCTGAGGTTGAACTGGTCATAGTTCCCGGCTATGGAATAATACAGCTTAACCCAGTCATAGGCGGGGTCGCCGTAAAGCTCCGTGTTCCCGAAGTATCCCCTCGGGTCTATCATCACCGGAGTACCGTCAGACCGCAGCATCATGTTGCTGAACGTGCAGTCGCCGTGCAGGAAGCGGAACTCCTTCGGCATATATCCCATGACCGCATCCTCAAGCTCTTTCCTGCAGTAAAAGACGTTCCTGCAACTTATCCCATTTATGGTCACATATTCATCGTCTGCGAAAGGGACGAGTCCCCTGACCTTCGAGAGCCTGTCGAAGGTCTTACCTATGTACGCCTCGTAGTAGCTTGCTTCATCTGCCTTGCACCCATCCATCTCATGGAGCCTTCTCAGGCACCCCACGAGCTGTCCCAGAACTTCCTTTTTCTCTTCATAGGAGAGCTCGTACTCGAAAATGTTCTTTCCATCTATCCTTTCCATGATTAGCGGGTCTGTCTCGTATATCTTCGGTATGTTAGTAAAGCCCTCGTCCTTCACCTTCGCATACCACGCCCGCTCCCTCACTGCGAGCTTCCTGCCCTGCTCGTCTATCCCCTCCTTTATCAGCCTGTCCCCATCTATGGTTATCCTGTTGAACGGCCTGCATCTGCCACCCTTCTGCTCGGGGTACTCCGATATGAGCCCGTACTCCTTCGTGCGGTCCAGCGGGAGCTCCCTGAAAGTGCTGTCCTTACCGTGTCTGCCCGATATCCCAGCATCCCTCAGCCACCTAACGAACTCGCCCTCTTTCGGCACGTCCGCTATCTCCGCTTTCTCCGCAAATAAAAAATGCCCCGCAACTCCGTGTTCGTCGCTCGGGCTTTCTTCAAGCTTTCCTTCCTCGTAGCTCCACCTGCACCTGAAGCCTTTGGATATCCCTATATAGTTCCCTACACCCGAGGGTATCTCGTACTCGTCAGGCAGGATCAGGTCGCACCATGTGAGCATGAACGGCTCCCCATCAGGAATATGCGACATTGCCTCTCCTATCCCGGCGCAGGTGCCTTTCTTGCCTCTTGCATCTATCATTTTGTAGCTAACATCTGAAAAAGCCGCAAGATACCTTTCAAGCACCTCATACTTGTAGTCCCCTATTATAAGGAACTCCCTGTCAGGAAACTTCCTGAAGAGGTGGAAGATCATCGGCAGGTTGTCTATCGGCACGAGCGCCTTAGGCTTATTATGCGTAAGGTGCTCCATCCTCGTACCCTTACCTCCTGCCTGGACGATTATATGTTTTACTTCCATTCCGTTTTCCTGTTTCTTACTATCTGATTTTTTTGCAATAAAATAAAACCACAGATGCGATCGTCATTAATAATCTATTATCTTATGTTTGTTGTATTGGAATTTAATTTTGAAAACTAACGCACTTATCAGTGCCTATAATTCTCTTATTATCTCCGGCATCTCAAAGCTGTCCCTGTCAAGGTTTACTGCATACGCCATGTCAATCCCCGATGGCTTCCTGTCATTCACGACTATCCTCTCACCCATCGGCATGTTGAAGAGTATCTCGTCATACCTTATCTTATTCTCCGACAGGAATCTGATCGTCTCTTCCTTATACTCATCCGTCCTTGAAGTAAGAATGACTATCTTATCCTCCTCCGGCAGTCCGTCAAGATACTCCTTAGCCCCTGCAATCAGCGTGTCATGCCCGTCAATCTTATATCCGTTATGCTTTACTATCGTCCCGTCCAGATCAAAGATCCATGTCTTCGGGAGCGTGGACATCACCATGTTATCCATTAAACTCCCTTCTATCCTCTTCCTCAATCACCCTCTTCAGGAACTCATGCGTCTTCACCCCGCATGTGCCGTCAAGGTTGGCTGCCAGCGTTTCTAGCTCATTGAGTTGCCTCTCCTTCACGTTCCTGTAGCCATCCCTTGCGAAGACATCGAGGAAATGCTCAAGGGGGAATAATCGAGACTCGTCCATGCGGAAATAATCATATCTGTCTCCTTTATAAAATCCTCCATCCTCAGGAACTATCCGGTCAAAGATCTCCTCCGGTATCTCCGGCACGAACTCCTCGTAGCTTCCATCATCAAGATTTATGATAGCAATGTGAAGGTCTCGCATGCGCTGTATTACTACCTTATTATTTCCAATAGAACAAACAACACCTCCTATACTTGAATATTTAATATCATACTCTATACCTTTTTTATCCGAGTCCTTGAAGAAGTCTTCCGCAATATAGCCGACCTCACCGGTTCTCAAATCTATTCTAAGCATATGAGGAGTTTTTAGTGGCATTATGAACGCATATGACCCATATTCAACTATTCCTCCATGAAAACCAAAGGGATCTCCTACATCGTCATGAAAAAACAATAAATCCTCGGGCATATGTATAATAGTCCATTTATTAATATCTGAGAGGTTATCCCAAGGGGCTAAATATAAATCAGTCTCTCCTCCCATAGACAGCCATAATCCTCTGCTAGATGCACTCTTTATGACTATACGTAATTTTTCTGTAAAGCTTTCCTGTCCTATATGAAGTATTCTATATTCATCCGTTCCTGCTTTTAATCCTAGTATTCTATTACACAGACCCGTTGAAAAATAAAGAACATCGTCATAAGATGATGCACCATACAAAAGACCTATATAAGGTGGTCGGTTCAATCCCTCATACAAATCCGATATACATTGACTATGATAGATCCATTCCCCCGTTTTTACCACGTATTCAATCATTAAATATTTTCTATCCGGAATATAATAGAGCGATTTCCCTGAGGATGACTGAGCTATTCCTACATACCGTATATCCATCTTTCTTCCCACCATCTCAAGCTTTTCTACGCTCTTCATGATAGGGTCATAGCACACGGCATCATCGGCAAATAAAGGACTAAGATACATTTTTCCATCTAGTTCCACTAAGCCAACAAGAGATCGTGTCCAATTCTTTATATTCGGTATACTCCCTTCATACTTTAATGGTGATTGGACATTTTTCGCATCTACTGAAAAAATTGCATTCATATTAATCGGATACATATACAGTCTGCCTCTATAATAAGACATCCCTGATAGCCTCAAGACGCGTCTATCATCCCTACTAATCTTTTCCCGAAGTATATTATTGAACATATAAGCCGGCTTGCCGGTGACGCAAACCATATTTATTACTGAGCTGTGACCGGAGCCAATGTATCCGTCACATAAAGCTATGGTATTTGAGATATCCGGAGTCTCATCATAAACCCCTATCCTGTCTTCAAGGAACCTTGCCTTTATCTTCTCATACCTCTGCAAAAGCTGCGGTCTCATTGCCCTGAGCGTTGACTCATAGAGAGGATGCGGTCTCCATATGACTGCCACCTTCTTGTTGCCCCGTATGAGGTCAAAGAAATACTCCAACTTATCAAGGGCCGCCTCGTCGGTCTGAAGCAGGTCATTGATAGACGAATTCAGCAGAAGCTTTCTCCTGTCACCCAGCACCTCCGCCCATCCCTCAGGCATCACTCCGCCCTTCCTGTTCTTGTTTATTATCATGTCGAACTTCGAAGATCCGAAGGCCAAGATCTTGTCATAGTAAGGCATGCCTTCACAGCATTTCTTCGCCAATTCGCTCTGAATAACAAAGTAATCCATGTTCTCGTATACAGGAAGCATGAGCTGCTCATCGACTACCATACCCGCGGTGACGAAATACGGCGCATACACGAGCTTCCCCACATGCTTCTTAAGCTCGCGCGAATAGTATGAAGGATGAACGGACGTGACCAGGTTATGGTCATCATAAGGGTTATGGACATAAGCTATGTCTATCGAGCCATCAGTATGATCAAAATCGGAATACATTATAGGCTTCTCTTCCATGGGGAACCTGTCGATCTCATATCTGACCCTTGCCTCTCCCCCGTTCTCATCCATCTCATAGTATGGTATAGGCACGAGATATGCGTCACATTCAGGGTCATCCCTCGCGGCAAGATAAAAAGACTCGAGCGAGTCCCACATCTCAGCCTTATAAGGAAAGAATACGATCTTAAGCCGGCATCTTATACCTTTAAGCTTTTCCTCTGTTTGATGCACTATATGATCCAGTTCTTCTATATCTTCATTCGACACCGTTTCTTCTTCTGAAAGCTCATAAACGTGCTCACAGTACTCCTCAAGCTTATGAACAGTACCAGCATATCTCTCCGCATCCTCATTCTCAAGACTCTCTCCTATCCTTATCGCACCCTGTTGCGCCGCATCACACAGTTCAGCGGCTTCCTCCTGGCCCGCTCCTTTAACCAGGGCTATATGTATCTCCTTCAAAGTATCACATATGTCAATCAGAGTCTTCTTCTCATTCCTGTACATCCCGTATAACCTCCCCTATGTATCACATACGCTTCTTCATCATAGAATTCGTGCAAAAATGCGGGTCTATTGGCAGTGCATACGACAGAATCCTCTCCTCCGCTACACCTGTGTTTTCAAGCTGTTCTCTTATCTCCTGCTCATGTAACGACACCGTGATAATATATATGGCTTCCGCATATCTTCCTGCCGCTTCTTCGGGAGCCATTATGCCAACCCCGTACCTGCTGTCTCCCTGCCGCCCTGTGTCATTATCACAGAATGCCCTGATGCTGTTTATGCCATTCGAAACGAGGAATGCATAGATATTATTTCCCCTTAATCCTGACCCGAACACGATCACATCCGAAGCTTCCCTCACCCTGCTCAGGTATGCCGATATCCTTTCAGTGTCAAGCCTTGATACCACTCTCGCATATCCCAGAAATGTTTCCACGCCGTCTGCAAGCAGGTTCGCCGCAAGCCACAGGCCGCCGTCTATGTCCCCCTCCTTCACGTATCCTTTCTCCAGGAAGCCGCTTATTATCTCCCTGAACCCTTCAAAGGCCTTCGCCGTTCCTTCAGCGGGATGAGACCATTTCAATACCTCGAAGTACGGCCAGAAAGCATACTCAATGACTTCCTTTGCAAAAGCTTCAAGCACACGATCCGCATCTGGAAATCTCTTCTTAAGGATACCCAGAATGTACTCCGTCTCGCGCAGGTTGTATTCAGCTGTCATTGGATTGTAGGTCGAAGCATTCATATTATCTCTGCGGTAGTGATAACAGATATGATCTACTGCGACTATCCTGTCAGCAAGATACGTCACCTGATATCTGAACCCGAAGTCCTGGAACGATGCTCCCGGGGTCTCATTGAAACATATATCTTTTTCCGTCAGGAAGCCCTTCCGATAGATGGCATTCCATATGTAACACTCCGGCTTCAATGTCCCATTCATGTAGTCTTCAGAGGAATAAGTTCTGCCATACTTCACCCTGTTAAGCTTACGCAACGAGTACGGCACATATATCCTCTGCCCGTTGTCACCCGTTATGAACATATCAAAGTCGGACTTCACTATGTCTGCATTGGTCTCAATCGCTGCATCATAAAGCCTCTCATACATATCAAGCTCTATATAGTCGTCAGTCTCAACTATGCCTATGTAATCACCGGCTGCCTCTGATATGCCGAGGTTCATTTGATAGCCATAGCTCTTCTTATCAGATCTTATTAGCTTCAACCTACCATCGGATGAGGCATATCCTTCCAGCTTCTCCCATGTGCCGTCTGTAGACCCCGCATCCACGCATATAACTTCTATATCCTCTAACGTCTGTCTAAGGACAGACTCCACCGCCTCATCTATGTATGCGGCGACATTAAGCGATGGCATTATGACAGATACCTTAGCCATCAGATATAATCCTCTATGTAAGGCAGCATGAGGTAATTGCATATCCCGTTCTCCTCCAGCTGTCTCGTTATGCTCTCGAAGCCTCTTATCACCGTCACGAGCAGTATGAATTCCCTGAAATCCATACCTTTAAGCTCTTCAAAGGATAAAACTGGCTTGCCTTTAACGGTCGTACCGTGGCGACCGTTGTCAACGAAGCATTTTACCTTGTCCGCCCCGAGGAACTCCATGATATTCCTTCCCTCTTGCCCTGCACCGAAGAGAATGAACCTGGCGTTCCTGTTGAAGAGCAGGCCTACGTTCCTCGTATCACCGGCATTGTCAAAATAGGCACGGTCCTTGAAGAACGGCTCAGCTGATCCGTCATAAAGACTCTCATACTCCCCTATGAGCGAATAGCTCTCCCTGTCCGTGATCCCGATGTCAATCCTTGCTATCTCCTCAGGTATGACGTACTTGCTGAAAGCCTTGCTCCCGTAGAAGAAGAACAGCAGGGGGTAGCGGAGCATCCCGTCCTTCCAGTGGAAGAACCCCGAGCCTAGCGGCTTCCTGTACATGTCGTCGGCGTAATGCACAAATCGGAGGTTCTCCACATAGAATGACCCTATGCCAAGCTCTTCATACGTATCACGCAGGTAGGTGAAATACCAGTCGAGGTTTCTCGTATGCCCCGGAAAGAAACTAGGCAGATCCCTGTCTGAAGAATGCCCTGTCATTGCCTCGATCCATGGCTTACTGTTATCAGTATAAGTCACCCCGAAGCTCCACGCCGCACCATGGTTCCTTGACGACCACATATCAAGCGAGAAGCATCCCATGCCATGCTTCATTGCATAATCCTTCGTCTCATTAAGTATCTCCGCCAGCCGTTCCTTTGAAACACAGAAAAAGGTATCATCAGCGTCTATGTTCCAGAACTCCTTATATCCGTTCTCCTTGGAATGGAAGAACGTGGTAAGATGCGAGTATGCGCAGTTACGCCACTCCGGGACTATCACTCTTTCGGCTATCTCCTTTAATGCCGGTGTTTCCCTGTCGGATCCGATCAGGGACACCTCCATTCCCTGATATTCTTCCAGAATTCCCTCTGTCTTTTTCCATAGCGACTCATTGTCGCACACTATATATACGGTACTACCCTCCATGCATGATGCTGCGTCGAGCCATGCCCTGAGATTGCTTAAAGAGTAGCCAGTGTCACGGTTAACCTTGAGATAAAAGACCATTGTTTAGCCTATTGCCTCCATTCCTTTCTAACGTATCTGCTTATTTTATTTCCGAACTCCCTTTCCCCGTCACGATCAAATTCTGCCTCGTATATCTCCTCCCCGCACAGCGCCATATTCTTCAGCCCGAAATAGATCAGGGCAAAATGCGGCGTATGCATCTCGTTCCCTATGAAGCTGGGATATATGACTATCTTTCTTGCTGAAGTTGATGATATGATGTCGCACAGTCCGCTGCGGAGCCCTATAAAATATCCGCATTTATTCACAAAGTCTTTAAGCTTCGCATAAGGTATGAACACGCCCGTAGTTCCATCTATAGGCTTCTCGTTACCTGATGCGACATTCGTACAGACCTTGAAACCCATATCATCAAGATCTTTAACCATGCTTTCCCATACCTCATCTGACAGGCTGTCGGCAGTTGTGGCATAGGGAGAAATGATGACGGTGTTCCCCGGCTCAAGCCCATGCTCCTCTATCAGATCGTCCGCATTATCCTGTCTTATACCTACAGGTATTCTACGTTTTTCAGGAACCTTGAATACACTGATCTGAAACATCGTATGAAAATCTATGCCGTTTATGCCCCTGAGCCTTATGGATGTCCTGAAGTCATAGCTGTCATTCAGCATTATGTAGTTCGCTGTCTTGAATCCGACTATCCTGGCATATTTTATTAAGGAATCAGAGCCTGCTTCGTCCAGAACTTCGCTCTCATACCCGAAAAGCCCCAGTATTTTCCTGCAGGCTTCCGATCTGACTATGAAAATAGAATCCGGAAGATGATGTATGCGGATCATGTCTTCCATGTACATTCCCGCTAGATAGGCATCCCCTGTTCCAGAGTATGGCAGATGAATGAGAAGCTCGTCAGGACATCTCTCCCTAACTCTGTCATATACCGCCTTACCAGATTTATATATACACCGGATGCTGCTCTTAAGCATCTCTGTGCGGAAGTACGGATCGTCTGCCACGTATGCCGGAAATACCTGCTTCCCCATCTCGTACCCCAGTCTGCTCAACTGCTCGCATATCTCCCTGAAGTGCCTCGTATGGACGATTATCCTGATATCACGTCCGAACTTTTCATCAAGCTCCTCCGGGGCATATACCATAAGGCCTTCGTATTCTGTACCCTGTTTTGCTTTGTTATTGTCTATTATCCCAAAGATATTGAAGTTATGCATGCGCTCAGCCAGCATGATGCTTGACCTGACAGCCCCGCTTATGAACACCTGGTCGTCTTTACCGATGCCGGGGTTCTCAAGGATCCTCTCGAATATGTCAGTCGTGCTGCCCCTGTACGGAGCCGGCGGATACAACTTCCAGTCTATGGCATCCTCACCCGGGAATGTTCTTTCGAACTCTTTCCTGCTCTCATCTGTCTCCCTCTCGTCAGGTACATAATCAAGCTGCAGGCATGCGAGAGCGAGCACCTCCTCCTTCGAGAGCAATCCCCTCCTAACCAGCTCATATGCATCGTTATCCGTGGTGAGGTCGAGCGAGTTAAATGACAGAATGGAAGAATAGGTTGATACGGACAGCACCCTGCCAAGCTTTTCTATGATATCCCTGTCGCAGTATTCTATCCTGTATGGGGCTGTAGCATATCTCCTTGCCATTTCCCCAATCCTTCTGTCTGATGCCACGAGTATGAACCCACACCTCACCCTCCTTGCTTTAGCGAATGGCGCTAGATATCTTAGCGTGAGCCGGGTCACCTCGTCGTCCTCCGATGACATCACCAGCATGTGCCGCCGACTGTCATAGAGGATCCTGCCCCAGAGTTCATTCATCGCATCCAGTGCATCGCACAAGTCGTCAGCCGTGCATTCACTGCCATAGCTGAAGAAATCCTCTAGCATAGGAACGATGCTATCTTCTCCATGTAATAGTTCTCATCCCCCCTACTCCATATCATCTCAAGCAGGTTCTCCTCTCTCAGCCCCATCTTTTCAAGACTGAAATAGTTGTAGTAGTCCACGCTCCTCGTGAACATCTGATTGGGATAGATTACAGCCATTCTCGCCGAAGTCGGAGCGATGATGTCGCAAAGTCCGCTCCTCAAACCTATGAAGACCCCCGCCTTGTCCACGAAGTCAATCACCTCAGAATAGTCTAAGCTCAGTCCTTTTGTCCCTTCTATGGATTTCTCTTCCCCGCTTATGTTGGTACATACGCAGTATCCCTCCCTTTTAAGCCATTCTGCGAGTTTTCTCCAGAAAAGCATCGGTATGTCTTCAGCATGCCCAGCGTATGGCGAGAGCAGCACTGTATGTCCTTTTCTTATGCCGTATTCAGCGAACAAGCAATCCGAGTCCCTCTGCGGTATCCTTATGGGGACGGCTCTTTCCTTAGCCCCGAACACCGTCCTCTGAAGCATCATATTATAATCCAGACCCTTGTATCCTCTGATCCTCCCTGTCACGTATTGGTCAAATGAGTAATTAAGTATCTTCATGCCAATATCACTGAGACCTTTAGCCCTGCCATATGCGGCGAGTGCCGATATATCCTCTCCGGACATCAGGACGGACTTGATCCCCAGATGCTCTGCGAGCTTCCTGCAGCTCTCAGTCGGAACGATAAGGATGAATTCCTCGTTCTTATCAAGGTAGAGCCATGAGAAATACACGTCGCCAGTCCCGGTATGGGGGTCGATATAAACGGGGATACTGCCATAATGCTTCCTTAAGTCGTAATATATCTCCTCACCCCTGACTATCCTGCCGTCCAGCGTCTCCTCTATGACGCTTAGTGGCTTCTCATTTAGCACGGATGCATGGGCAATGAATACCTGCTCCCCCGTGCGGTATCCCATGGCCTGCAGCTGCTCGCATATCTGACGGTACCTCCTTGATGTCACGATTATCTTCACGCTTTTTCGGAGGCTCTTAAGATATTCCGGTGTATGGATCGGGATGCCTTCTATCTCTTCTCCTTCAAGAGAAGAATCATTGTCTATTACCGCTCTGATACTATATTCCTTAAAGTTTTCAAGTACGCTTCTCATAGTGATGGTTACCGCGAACAGCACTATGTCGTCCTCCGGCTTGATCACGTCCTGCTTGAGCCTTACTGTTATGTCGGTGCTGTCCTCGCAACCTCTAAGCTTTTCCCTGATTCCCAGCCTCTCCCAGTCCACGAACCGTGCCTCATGCTCAGAGCACTGTGGCTTAGCCTCTACAAGATTCAGGAGCTCCGGCATGTCATATACAGCTATACATGCGATCTCCCTGTCGGAAAAACCATTAACACCCCGAAACGTCATCACGTCGTAGTCCGAGGCAACGGAATACGAATCAAAATAAATCCTGTCAAAAAAAGGATAAATGCTGTAAAGCCTTGCTATATCTTGTATGGCTCGTAAGCTGGCATATGCAAGCTTGTATGTGTTACCAGCCTGTCCAAAAATCTTTATCTCGATGTCATCCGCCGTCAGCACATGAACATTCTCGCACATCCCCGCATCATGCAGCCTTACCGCCTCATCCAGCAGAACGTCAAGCATGTCGGTGTCACAGGCCATGTGCACTACAACTATGTCTTCTGTGAGTACCTCGTTACGTCTTATGAAATTATCCCACCACGTAAAAACTTCATGCAGCCATTCCCGCATCAACTTCCCTCATGACTAATCCGAATTCTCCAATATAAATACGCCCTGACAGCTAACCATCACGGCGCATAACCATATGCTTAATTAATGATTTTCCTTGGACGTATCTTAAGTATGATATCAGTATCTAAAGATTAATTGCTGGCAGACATTAGACCATCACAGCCCTTTTCCGTGCCAGCTTCTCGTCTATCGCATCGGCTACGAACTGATTTAGCGTTATGCCGTCTTTGGCAGCCTCAATAGCCGCTTCCCTGTGTGACTCCGGAACAATCCTGACATTGAACACGCCCCTGAATTCCTTCTCTGGCTTTTTCCCGCTTTCCATGCACCAGCTAAGATAATTCTCAATGCAATCCCTAAATGAAGCTGCGAGTTCGTCCACTGATTTGCCATGGAACCCCAGCATGTCATTCAGTCCTATGACCGTGCCCACGAAAATGTTATCCTTATCATCAAACTCGACTTTGGCATGGTATCCATTGTATTCCATTATAGAACTCATTATTACGCCTCCCCTATGTCTTCCAAAAACTTCCTCACCATATTCACATGGTATCTGTACAATTCGTTCCCAGGATGAGGGGCATCGAACTGGACAATCCTCCCCGTCTTTTCATGCATATATCCCACTCCTGAGCCCCTTCCTCCTGAGAATTTCCGGCATCCACATTTCTTCATAAGGGCGTCCAGTTCTCTCATAGTAAAGTTCGATGGTGCTGGCTTGGAAATAAGTTTTTTAATTAGGGCTTCCTTGCTTGCCATCTCTCGCCTCATTGCAACTATTTTCTAGTTGCATTTTATAACTGTCAATTACATCTGTCAATTCCAAACTAATATTTATAGTCATAATTTAAGCATAGGTAACTATCCTATCCCTCTCCACACCGTTTGATATGAGGTATCTCCTTATATCCTTCGCAACCCCGGGATTTGCTATAGCTATGATCACGCTGTCGTAATCTGTACTATACAGCTTCTCTACCGGCTCCACGGGCCAACCATCCTTACTGAGTCTCTCATAGCCTCTGTCAACCCAGACAGCAAGCTCCTTGTCCTCATCAAGTTCTATGATCCCCGAGAGCATCCTACCGACATTCCCTGCGCCGTACAAGGCGATCCTGCGACCGGCACGGCTCATCAGTACTTCGCATCCGGCAGCCTGTACCCAAGGCACCGGGCTCTTTCTCCAGAAAGCTATCCTGTCCTTCTGCGTACTTGCAAGCCCCCTCTCCTCCTTAAGCCTCTCTATATTGGCCCTTTCAGCCTCGGTGAGTCTCTGAAGGGAATACTGATAATCCGCACCATGATAGAAGAGCAGAATAGGTTCCATGAGTCTCAGCCTGAACATATAGTTCAGGTCCTCTTCGCTTAACTTCGGCGCGAACCTGTGAGCAGCCTCATCCCTGCCACTGTTGGAGAAGATATTGTCTCCTATGAAATCCATAAGCTCCGTGTCCGGTGTGTCCGATATATACCTATCATAGAGACTCTCCATCATCAGGTTTCCCGATACCCTGATGTCTATATTATCAAGGAAAGCTAGAAAGCCTTTCTGAAAGTCATCCATGCCATTCTCCTCAAACACCCTCCCGGCATCATCAAGCATAGGCATGACACGTCCCAACGGATCATTCTGATAGCCTGACGTACATCCATGCGGTGCAGAAAAGAGCGGCTCCATAGCCTTCCTGTTCATCATCCCTGGGCAATAGCTAAGGAACTTGCACATGTCATCACCATATCCCCCATCTATATGATAATAAAACGTCAGCATTGGATAGTCCGTGATCTCCCTCATTATCTTAGACAAGGCGAACTGTGTGTACCCGCTCCCAACAAGCTCGACAAAGGCATAATCCCTTACCTCAAGGTCTATGCTCTGAGTTAGGTATTCACGGATGAGCTCACGCTCCGTCTCGGTTCTTCTGCTGATACATGACCTGAAGTCCTCATTTCCTTGAAGCAGCCCTATTATCTCCTCCCGCTGCTTCCGCTGTGCAGGATAACTGTCACTCCCATAGCCCTCCGGCAGGAAGCCGACCAGCTCATCCGCACTTATCCCGAATCTTCGGGCCATCCCCTCAAGGCTCATGTCGTCGTCATCCGTCCGCTTGAAGAAATCCGCCACGTCGAAACCGCCGTCGATGAACAATGCAGGTCTCCATGCCTTTCTTGATCCGTAAATATAATGCGTCTCTATGGGAAGTCCCTCCTGCAATATCATCTTATCAGCAGTTTCCCTCAGCAGATATCCATCCCTTGCTATGAAATAGAGCTTCCTTATGCCCCTCTCCATGACCTGCGACAGTAACCACCGTGTGTAGCCTGTGACGACTGGGGCTATGAGCGACGTCCCGTAATCATACTTCCTCCCGTCTCGCACTGCATCATCTCTGCGGTTCATACGAGCGTTAGCCGAAGCTCCTATGATGAGCTGGGCATTGCTGTCATGCCTGAGATATCTGATCGCATGCTCCTCGATCGGGAGAAGTACCTTACCGGCAATCCCATCTGCTTTTATGCCAAGCCTTGACGGTATCTCCATATCCGATACGGGATTGTCACCTCTATGCTCCCATTTGGAATACTCGGCACCCTCCATTTCTTTCACGAGTGAATAGAGCCTGCCCGTTGACTTGCTTTTCTTATATGCGGATGACATGTATATGACAGCGTCGCTGAACCTCGGATCAGCCTTGACAAGCATCTTCCTTACGTCACTTTCCTCAAGATACATATCGGATATGAGCACGGCACGCTCCCCCGCTTCCTTAAGCCCGAAATAGCGCTCCATGTTGCCTCGTACTCCGATTATGTTTTCCAGCTCGGTTCTCTTCTCAAGAGATATGAGTCTCCGTGCCTGATTGTCATTACAGCCCGTGAGTCCAAGGATTCTATAGATCTGCTCAAGGGTTACCTCATCATGCTCCGCGTCACAACACACTGCCCTTGCATCCCTCTCTGCCCGCTGTCTGAGAGTATAAAAGTTATCTATGATGTGATCCGACAGGTCACTGTACTCATCGCTGCTTATGAGCTCACGCTGCATGAGGGCGAATATGCCGTCAGGTGTCGCCACCTTTCGGGTTATGAGCGTGTCGAATATGTCGAAGCTGTATAACACTCCCGCCTGCCTCAGCGTTTCCTGTACAATGCCGCTATGCCGAATGTGCCAATATCTCCAATCTCAAGTATCTCCAGAGAGAATCTATCGCCAATCGTCTTCAGCGTTTGATGGGTGAACTCGTTTATATGCTCGTGCACGCTCACGTTCATGCCGTAGCACTCGCAGGGCAGTTCTAGGTAGAATAGCGTGTCCCTGCCCATCATCGATACAATCGTATCCAGTATCTCATCAGGGTACGATACGTGCTCAAGGGTGCAGCAGTTCATAATGATGTCCCAATCATGGGAAGCCGCTTCCTCCAAGCTTTCAAGACGCTTCACCCCAGACACTGTCTCCTTCCCCGAGATGTCGTATACATATCTTGAGGTATCCTCAAACAGTTCAGGGATAAACTGCCCCTTGTCACCGCCATAATCAAGCACGTTCCTATATGATCCAGCACTCCCTATGGCAGATCCTATGAAATTCGAAGTCAGGCTCCTCCTATATCTTATCGACTCTTCACCGAACATGGCTTCATCCGAGTAGTCCGGCTCGTATTTCATCCTCTGCCTGTTATATCCTTCTCCACGGTAGTCCATATAAAACCGGCTCATCTCTTCGTCGTCAGGACGGTAGGACGAAAACGAGAACTCGCAGTCCTCGCAATGTACCCATCTCGTCACTGGCGGGTTCATGTTGAACATCCTGTCATCAAGGAACTCCACGAACCTGGCTTCGCACGATACCGTGCGGGTACTGCCGCAGAGTACGCATCTGTCCCCACTGTTTGTCCAATACGGATAATTGGCATACATGCACACATCCTTATCCGAAGGTATATAGTGCAGTATCTGTGGCCAGAAGGTAAATGTTACAACTATGTTCCTGCCGATATATTCGGCAAGACTCTCTGGGGCGATGACCTGCTTTCCACAGAATGACCCCCCCAATCCATCATAATTCGTATCGCAGAAGCACTCTATCTCTCCTCCGATGTCGGAGAAATGCTTCAGTAGTCCTTTCCCCCTGTCTCCGCACCCCCATATGATTATCTTCCTGTCCGCTATCTCCGGATTTACCTTACCGTCAGGCATATACAGATGCCTAACCTCTTCCATTATCATAAATTAAGCCTTTCCAAAAAAATCTGTATACTATAATCTTTTTATTCCGACCTGGTTATAAAGTCCAAGCTGTCTATATCCTCGTTGAAAATCCTGTCGCCATATCTCCAAAGCGCCATGCTTTCCATTACTGCGACCGTGTTCTTCCTATTCATTCCCATAATTATTCCCACCCTTTTATCTCGGACTATCTCCTCGTCGTACTCTATGATCATATGCTCAGTCTGCAAATAATCATCATGACTTAGCTTGCTCACAATATATCCGTTGCATGGAATATTAAGATAGTCCAAATATTCTGTGTATTTTTCAGCAATTCTTCCATGTCCATATATATATATTTTTGGAAAATGTATATATAAATTCCTTATACAACGTAATCTCTTATTCTCAATTTTTGCTGTATCGATTGGTAAGTACATAAGTTTCTTGGCAGGCCATATAGAAATCAACAAAAAGAGCCATCTGGGAACATCTGACAGGTATCTCCATCTGATAAAATATCTTAATGATACAGATAAATTCAATATTTTTTTTTTCCTTAAAACAATAAGTCTGTCATTGGAAAACAGACCGCTGTTGACACCGTGTGACCTTATTGCCACCTTCTTTGCTGAATTATCTCCAGGCAATGAGAAAATTGTTTCCTGCCAATAATCCACCCATATTGGAAAAGTATCACGCAACCAGCCTGATTCTATCTTCATTTTAGACCTGCTGTAAAACCCTGCCCTAAAGTCAATCCTTAATACTCTAAAGCTTTCTTTTTTATACAATTGCTCAAAATATAACGCCACATGAGAGTGGTTTACTTTCCGATCTACAAGGTATTTATCCTCCAGCATCATCCAGTCAGCATCATATAACATGGATCTTGAATTGACTATTGTGGAACCATATGAGGTCATTTCCCAAGCTACTTCGCTCAAAAGAGAATCATAATCACTATACTCCTTATCTGCTCCACCTTCCATCTTTTTTCTGCCTATCACGATCAAATCATAGTAGTTAGATAAATAACTATGAATCATTTCCAGCAGATATTCTGTCGGTCTTATCCGGTCCGACATAATCCATATATAACTATACCTAATCTGAAAATCGTATGTTTTATATATTAAATAAACTTTACTGTTGCTATGTATTGAAGGATCAAGACGGAGATAATACACGTTATCATATGCCTTGGTATATTTTTTCACGACACCTTCTGTCTTATCGTCATCACTTGAATCGCATATTGTGATATCAATATCATAATTATAAAATACATCACATATCTGCTCTAGCAGATCTTCTATCACATCAGCGCGCCTATAAGTAGGTACAAAAACGCCTATTTTTTTCGAATTAATAATACTACAGCTCATTGGCCTCCTTGAATATGATTCTTTGTTGTCCTTATCTCCACGCACCTATTGTTTTGTTTCGGTATGAACTCCATGTAAGCTTTAATGCATCAATGAACGCAGGGTCTTCTCTATTATCTGCAAAGAACCGAGAATCATTGTATATATCTGTATTAATTCCAAAACGTTTATTCATCTCTTGTCTTATGATATTTATATCCATATACCGCCTTTTGTATGCTTTTCTTTTAGAGTAATATAATTTAAGAAAACAATCCAAGGCGCTTGCTGCAAACTGAATACTGTAATTTCCTGATATATTGCTACTATGTATACGGTATAAAACCAGTGGTTTGTATATATAATCAATCGTTCCACAGCATACAGCCATTGATGCTATAAAAAGATCTTGTTCGAAAATACCGTCCGGCACTTCTAAAATGCTAAGGTTACCATTTCGAATGCACATTTTATTTGCAGAACATCCATGTCGCCTGTGCTTTATAAATTCATCAAAATTCATTGCTTTAATTGAATATTTGTTAAGTTCGAACTCAGACTCTGCCTTTATATTCAGTCTCTCATCTGCAATGCTCCTGTCCGAAAGACAAATCATACAGTTAGGTCTGGTTTCCATATATTCTGTTTGAATTCTAATCTTTTCCGGTTTCCATATATCATCCTGGTCGGCTAGAAAGAGATACTTGCCTTTTGCCTCCCGAAAAAGAGCCTCAGTATTTTTACTTAGTCCATAATTCACATCATTCCTATAAACACGAACATCCGAAAAATAACCTGAATTAGACTGACACCACTCCTGACATATTGAATACGAACTGTCCTCAGAACAATCATCCATTATTATAAGCTCCTTATTTTCATAAGATTGGCTCTTAATTGATTCCAACAGTTCTTCTATGAACGTCGCCCCATTATATACCGGGATAAGTATGCTGACTAATCTTTCGTCTGTTCTACTCATATCTATGCGCTATAGGCAATTATATGTTTTCCACAGTCTGTCAGAAACAACAACATGAGGAATCTCATTTTCATAAATATGCCATAAGCATTCCTCTGAATCAGATGCCAGCACAACGATGCCTTCGCCGACGGATACCTCACTTATATGCCGCACACTTTTACCCAAGTATTCACCTTCAGTCGGATAATTATCGGAGACACAAAAACCGCTGATCTGTATTTTATCAAGTAGATCGACCATTCTTGCTCCTTTTAGTCCGGTTCCGTATATATAGGTGCTATTATGCTTTTTTACCGTTTCTCTTATGTGTTCAATCTCCTTATCCACATTTCCTATCTTTTTTGCTTGCGCCTTTTCCTGTAGATACAGAAGCGATTTCAACCACTCCTCCAGCGCTTCAGTAATTCCATAATGTCTAAGGAATATACTGGTATACTTTTTTATATCAACCATTGTCGGTATATATTCCCATGTGATTGACAAAGATGAAAACACATTCCATACGTCCTCACGGGTATCGCAATTAACTCTGAAAGCCGCAATATTTGTTCTCGGGCTATCAAAGTCATAATACTTTTCTCCTGCCCGCACAGAGGAAAATAAAACCTTAGTTGCATATGAATTTACACCATTAGAGTACGTAGACAGCAAATTATAATTTATATCATGCATGACAACTATCGCTCCATCTGAGAGATATGGCAAGACACACAGAAAGTCTAAAACCTCTCCCGGGAGACTATGAACAGTATCTAAAACAAGAAAATCTATTCCAGCCCCAATCTCATCTATCCAAAATGGTATGCTTCTGCCCAGCATGAACTTATGAAAATTTGCAAACCTCAATCGTTCATTCACTTGGTTATAAAGATAACCCGTACTCTCTTTCTCAGGTGCTCTGTAATATCTGCTGCTTATATCTACTGAATACATCCTGGCATCAGGACTAACCTTAGATAAACAGTTCCCTATCACGGCTGTAGTTCCTCCGGCAGCTACTCCAATCTCTAAAAGCTTCTTTGGGGAATTCGCTCTTATAAGCCCACACAGAAAAGCCTGCTCTTCCTTACTCATCTCTCCGGCAGGGAATCCCTCCTCAATCGGTTTCATGATATCATATGGTTCTTTTAGCGGTTCATAGAATAATTCTGTTTTTCTATACATCTTTATATTTTCCTATTCATCAAATAATACATCTTCTAGTGAAACTATACTGCCCTTAAATCTCCTCGACAACGAGGATTTGATCTCCTGAAAACTGCTTATCGGAGTGACCACCATTACATCTGCATCAGGCAGCTCTGAATCCGGCGTATATATTTTTACACAGGTATTTCGGTGAATCCTGTCAATAGCATATACTACATTGAGTCCATTATTTATAAGATCCTCTATAAGCATTTTCCCTATATCATAAACTCCATAAATAACTATGCTTTTATATTCTCTTTTACTAAAAAAGCCTTTGTAATCTGATCCTTTTCTTAGAATATCCACCCATCTGAGCAAAACCCTAGACTGCAGAAATCTCTTATCTGCTTCTTCCATATATGCCTTTTTTATTTCATTTAGCCTGTCATTTATAAATTTCTCAGCAGACTTATAAGCCTGATCCGCCTCCTCTCTATAGGCTTTATTATTTCCTTTATTTGCAATAATGTCCTTATAATATTCAATAAGATTCTGTGCTACTTTTTCTGAATCCAACTTCGTTATTCTCTGATGAGCCAGCTTCTCCATGCGTTTTTTTGTTATTGCGTCTAATGTAGCTACCTTTTCCATTTTGTTAAGCAGGCTTACGGCATCACCTATCCCACAAAGAAAGCCATTTTTTTCATCATCAATAAGCTGTTCAAAGCTTGCCCCATCTGTTCCGATAACGATTTTTCCAAAGTACATTGCCTCTATGCAAGCATTCGGTAGATTATCCATAAGAGATGGTAGCACTACGAATTCTGCTCCCTCAATAACGGGATAAAGACACTTGTGCGGAAGAGCCGGAAGTATGATTACTCTTTCAGCGAATTCTCCTGCACCATCCAATAATATCTTATCTGCACCTATGCCACCTATATTTGTCACATCACCAGCAGCAACAAAATAATAGTCCTCATGCTTCCCTAAAAAATCATGCAAAGTTTTCGCTATTATCAGAATTCCCTTCTCTGCATAAAGTGTTCCAAAAAAAAGAAAGTATTTCCTTCCACTGATTCTTTCTTCATAAACCGTCTTATCCATTTCTTGAACGTCATTCTCAAATGGACTCTCTATAATATCTACATCTATTCCTGTGTCCATACTGAATGCCTGAGCTGTTATTTGACAAGGTGCAAATACACCATCCATTCCCCGTGCTGCCTTTCTTTCTTCCTCGGCTCGTGCATCTCTTAACTCAGCGCATATCGTGATTCCGGATGCGAAGTATGTTTTATGGTAAGAAGACAGCCTCATAACTGCCGGCACATCTTTTCTATAGAGTCTTCCTATACCTTCCAGCGATGAAAATTGTATGATGTCAAACAATCTGTCTCGCATCATTTCCTCAATCTTACGATTTATATAATAAGCATCCGCCACCCCACGTACTCTGCTAGTTTCTAGCTCATCATCGGCAGTAAGTCTTGGTACGTGTACGGCGATAACTTCGACGCCATTTTCGTTTCTGATTTGATTATAGTTGGCACTATACACTATAGTGACATCGTGTCCCATTTTAGCCAAGGAATGCGATATATGCCTAAGGTAATTGGGAAGTCCTGTGGCCACTCTCCCCGGTTCGATATATGCGGTTGAAGCAAAAATAATATTCATTACACTAATTCTCTTACCCTTTTTTCAAACGCTTTCATAGAAAAAAAGCTATTATATGTTTCTCTGGCATTTGCTCTTATGTAATCAGTCCTGAACTTATCTGATATAAAATTCTTTATATGTATGGAAAGCATGCCTGCGTCCTGATTCTTAAACACGAATCCGTTCCTTCCGTTATTGATATACTCTGCTACGCCTGTTGCATCCGATACTATGCAGATTTTGCCATGCATAAGCCCCTCTACTACCGTAATCGATAATGTCTCTTCTCTCGAGGCACATATAACACAGTCAATATATGTATATGCCTCAGACATTTCCTCCCGGGAAAACTCCCCCTTTATAACGACATTACTATAAGCTAGTATTCTTTCCGTTATTCCCCTGCAATACTCTGTGTTAAATTTCTTTCCAATGAACCAAAATTCGCATCTTTCTTTCTCGTCATCTGAAAGCAGGTCGATGGCATCGAGCAGAATATCATGTCCTTTTAATTCTATTATGCCTCCAATCAATGCGAATATAATCTTTTCATTATTTTTATTCTCTATTGATTGGTATGTGTCAGGCATTCCTAATAACAATTCCCCGACATTCCAGTTCTTACTACCATGATGCATAAGAAATGCACGTTTGGCTATAGATGATACAGCTAATGCTCTTATGTTTGTTATGCGTTCCTCATTAAATGTAACATTGAAGCGTTTCGACATCTCGCTATATACTTTGTCATGCCTCTCTCCGCTCTCATGAAGCCACCATATTACTTTCCTTGTTTCTGATATATCATACACACTCTGAATCATTGTATAGGAATTCACGATTACATGATCAAAAGTACAAACCCATTTAAGATCCTCATTCCGGATATATGGTAATGAGAAAACTTGTTCAAGACCTATCTCTTTGCCTGAAAACTCGGATACCAACCTATCATCTATAACAGGTGCAGCAAGCACAACTTCATACCCTTCCTCATATAAAGCGATTGACAAATACACTGCCGATATGGGAGCTCCGCTTAGCTCAAGATTATCGCTTATTACCAAAACAGTTCCTTTTTTTCGATCATATGTTTTTACTATGCATCTTCGTATTCCATCCAGATGTTTTTTCCTATACTCAAATATATCTTCAATATCTTGCAATACAGCTCCATTAGAAACTAAATAATTCCTTATATCATCTTGTTCCTTTACAAGTATTACAATCTTGTCGTAGAAAATATCCTTTAAGTTTCTGGGTTCTATTATCGGAACTCCGTTAATTTCTGATTCATATTTACTGCTGTCACTAACGCATATTGCTACAACCTCAGAAGTATAGAATAATGTCTCACTGTATTTTCTATAGTATTCTCCAAACCCGAATATTACTGTCTTAATCATAAGTATGTTAATGGTATGGATATCTGGTTGCACCAACAACATCATCCAAACTACATCTCCGCCAGTCGTATTCCTCTTCGTCTAACTCCTTGACTTTTTTGCCTAATAACTCCGAATGGCAGTATAGTCCAGATACCATTTTACCCTTTAATTCATCAGATGCAGTTTCTGAAAATTCTCCATTCCTTATCAAGTTGCTGCACCCCTTCTTTATGCATTCTATGCCAAAGCATTCCGGAAAAAGTACATTAAGCGCATTCTCACTAAATTGGAAGAAATGCCAAGGTCTCTCATGACTTGAATATGAATAATGAGTCTCTACAAAAACATGCCCCCCCATTTTCAGTAATTTTATGATTTCAGTTGAAACAATCCATGGCATTGCGAGGTGCTCAAAGACAGCAGATGAAAAAATCAGGTCAAATTTATCATCAAAATAGCTTGTCAGTTTATGTGCATCTCCGACAACATCCACATTCTCTCCGTTATAATAGTCAAAACCTATATACGTAGCCTTCTTAAATAGTCCGCGCAGATTTGTCCCTGTTTGAACCCTGCTTCCCACCTCAAGAATACGCGCGCCTTCAAAGTCTGCTAAATGCCTGATATATTCCATCCAATTCTCATGACAGATTTCCTCGTCCTTATGGACATTAGGATCCTCAAACAGCTCATCGGGAAGCTTGTATTTTATTCCGGCTTCCTCAAGTTCCTTCCTCATTTGATCTGCATACTTTATGGAGGAAATATAGACGCAAGTATTAAAATATCTTTTTTGAAAATCCTCCAATGACAGATATGGAACATTCCTTCTGAACATTCCGCTTTTATAGTTGTCAATTACGCCTATAATACTGTCCTTGTATTTGCTGTATATATAATCCGCTGTCTTTCCTCCGCCATATAACACGATTTTATTATCCATACTCATCAGCCACCTCTACCATAAATACATCCAATTTATTTTATGCCCTATTTGATTTATCAATTCTGCGGTATTGTTTTTATTAAGTGCCACTATCACATTTTTACTGTCATATCTTCCATCATACTCATCCACTGGAAGACCATATAATATCCTACGGTTTAATTTTGTATTATCAGTGACCACAAAACCCCTGAAGCAATTAAAATGCGAATACAGATTGTATACTTTACGAGCGATTATTCCCTCGCCATAAATGTACACATTTTCATTTTTGAAGAAATCAGACAATGCCTCCTCAGACACATTTCTATGACTCATATATACTGCGTCTGACGTCATATACTCTGTCTCTGACTCACTTAGATCTCTCTCCTTCAGCTCTACCCCGTATTCATGACGGATACAGTCCAGTACGAGGTATATGTTATAGTTTGTACGATTACGTATGTAGCTCAAAGCTGTTTTCACATTATTAATGCTATCGGCTTCAAGAAAAAATTTCTTCTTTAGTATCGGCAACCCATATTTTATTATTGCCAAGTCACCGGATTTATAGATGTCTATATCCTCAGACTCCACATAGCTTCCCCATCTATGTCCCATGCTACACAAATAATTAAACAGCCCCGTTTCCAATGTTGCATATATTTCTCTGATATCTGATTCTGATTCATGAACATAATTATTAAAATAAACTAAAGTATCATGTATAGCCTCTTTTTCCATTACAAGAAAATAGGATTGAAGATGGTCGAAAGGGCAGTTTCCCACATAATTCATGCCCCAGAAATCTATGTGATCAGGCATTTTATTGAATATCTGGGCAAATGGAACAAAGGGGCCGAAAAAAGTATCATTGCATAATATCAGTCGATCTGCATTCTCTATTTCGTGAATATATTTTTCGGATGATATAACAGATTTATAGGCTCCCGCATCAAATCCGGCATTATCGCGTACTATTATATGATCCGCATTTTTTTCAAGAATCTGTAGGCCATCATCAGATATAATCCCATTTATGACAATATAGACTATGTCAGCAACCGAATTTAGCTCCTTTATCAAAAATAATACATAGTCCTCCACAATACCTGACGAATTATAAAATGAGAATATTGCTATCCTGTTCAATTAGGGCACAAACCTTTCGATTATCTTTTCCTGTTGAGCAGGTGCCAGCTGAATAAAATATGCTGATAATCCTCCCATCCTAACTCTCAGATCCTTGTGCTTTTCAGGATAAAGCATAGCCTCCTTCAATTCTTCTGCACTCGTTGCGGTAATTGTCAATATCTGACCATCCATGTCAATAAATCCTCTGATGAGGTCTTTCAGCCTCTCTCTTCCCGACTCTTCCTCAAACTCATTTGAATTTACTGACAAATCCAATGGCGTTCCCGTTGTCATTTCTGATAAATCCGCTCTGGTGGCACTCATTATAGCCGCTAATGGTCCCTTTTCACTATTCCCGGGCACCGGGGAATAGTTGGGTGCAAGAGCATCATACGCCTGTCTTCCGTTAGCCGATGCATGAACCGTATCTCCCCATAGTGCATACATATGGAAAGTTCCTATACCGCCCGTTAATTGTATAGAATAGCTACGTTTCCTTAACTCTATGATTTTAGATGAAAAATCTTTTATAAGTCTGATCCCCGTCGAATCAGTCGTTACATCGTTGTCTCCATATTTAGGAATCCTGTTCCTTATGTATGCCAGTAATCTCTCATGCCCCTTCCAATTATCCAGCATTGCACCATGTAACTCTTCAATAGTTATCTTTCTATCTTCATATACAAGCTTTTTTATGACATTAAGCGAATCAACTGTATCTGCAAAACCCGTCAAAAGAAGACACCTCAGGTGATATTTAGCACCGTCTCCGTAGAAGTCTCTTCCTGATTCTATGCAATCATCACAAAGTACAGACAATAACGGATCAGGTGCAGATAAAGATGAAATTCCCCTGTTCTCTATATTAATTCTCCATAAAGCGTCCATGACATAATAAAGCTCTTTTAGAAATACCGTATAAAACATATCATATGTAGTCAGATTGCGAATGTCTCCGCAATCCAAGCCATTCATGGCCCCTGTCTTTAAGAGATGACCGTGGTTAAAAACATATTCCAAGCACTGTAATGTGTTTACAAGAGAATAGCTGAAATTTGTTACTCCCGGTATTATTGTTTCCCAACAGCCATCGCTGCTGTAATTTCTTGCTTCGTCTGCTGTTATGCTTAATTTAGAAAAAGATTTTAATATGGATTCATCGTTATATATTACAGGCTCACCCTGCCCACTCCGAATTGCGTCAGCGACTATGTTAAGAAGCTCATCCTTTGTGTTTTTGCTCATCCTGACGCCAACAGTAGGAAACAAAAGCCTCATTTCTGATATCAACTCAATTATCATCCCGGAAAGGCGATTAGCTGCATCATTCCCATTAGAGTCTGTTCCGCCGACGACGCAAGTCATCATCCTGTTATTAGCTTCCTGTCCGAAATATTTATTATGGACTGAATCTTCCGGTTCATCGTCGTGATAAAAGTGCTCTCTGTTTTTATTTTCATATATTAGCGTATCTTCTCTGCTCACATAGTGTATGACTCCCGAAAAAGTCCCATATTCCATGTGTGGTATGAACTTCTTCGCATCCAGCACATTTCTTTCATTACATTTTATTAAGAATGATCCTATAATATCTCTAGCCTGTTCGTCATCAATTCTTCTCAAATGAATATCATCAAGATAGTATTTTATTAAATATTGATCTATACGTCCCAAAGGAAGAAATTCCCCGCAACTCGCTAATAAGGTATATGTTATCCAAAATGACTGAACAGCCTCCTGTAATGTATCGGCCGGTCTATCAGGAACGTGGCATAAAGTCTCATAGATTTTCAACAATTCTTGCTTACGTGTCTTTCCCTTCTCCTTTACGGCAAGTTCCAAAGCCTTATCTGCATAACGTATTGCAAGCGTTTCCAATCCATCAAGCGATAACAGCATTGCCCTCAGCTCATCTGTCTCATTTTCTACTTCCGCCTCATTATTAGTATCTCTTACTTTTGTCATTGCTAGCAGTTGCTTCGAAACCTCTTCCCTAAGCCCTGATATTCCCTTTTCTATTATTCTCGACCAATCCGGCGGATGATGACCCGAAAGGGAAAGTTCGCTTAAACCAAGGCGCCTGAAATAATCTCTTTCGTCTTCTGTAAGATACCTGGGCATGCACATACCAAATTCCACAGAGCTTTGGTTAGGAACTCCGACTATGAGTTCATCCTCATAAATCGGAGTAGGTATATGTTCTGCAACGTATCTTATTGCATATGCCTTCCTTATTACTATGGATTCCTTCTTCAGGTACTCGTTCTCAGGGATATTCAATATATTCACATTTTCAAAATACCAAGGTTTAGGCTGCTTATAGTCCTTAGACTTAAGTCGGCATTCCAGTCTCTTTAACCTTGGAGACAGCTCGTAACTCGTAGACAAAACCTCCTCCGCCTATGTTTACTTCAAAGCCATAGCTCTTTGCTATATCGCTACACTTATTTATCTTTATCGTGTTTTCTGCATCTATATCCTTCATCTCGTAATTGATATCAGCCAGCTCATACTTTCTCATTCCCAGCTGATGAAAAGGCATAATTTGTACATATCTTATATTCCCCAGGCTTTTAATGTATTTCATAATTCTTATGTATTCAGTCTCGCTGTCATTCACGCCTGGTATCAGAGGAATACGAATCACTATTCTATCATGTAAACGGGAGAGCTTTACTAAATTATCCAGCATAAGATTGCTATCGCTTCCAAGATATTTCTTCCGTTTTCCTCTATCTATGAGCTTAACATCATAGTAGAAAACATCCGTATCCTCTATGACTTTTTCTATCGCTTCGTAATTTACATACCCCGCCGTTTCAACTGCAGTCGATATTCCGATACTTTTTAGACTATGTAACAAGCTAAAGCAAAAATCACTTTGTAGCAAAGGCTCTCCGCCACTTAAAGTCACTCCACCACCATGATATACGTAGAACGCCTCATCCTTAAGACATTCTTTTAATACATATTCTAAGGTGCATTTATGAGAGCTAAAAAATCTTGCTCCATTAAAACATTGCTCCTCACATTTCATGCATAGTGTACATTCAAAAGCATGAAAATATATTCCTTCACCGCATGGCTCCAAAGCTTTATTCGTGCATGCTTCCATACATGCACCACATCCGGTACATAAGGCTTTGTCATACATCATGATCGGAGTAGGGTTTTGAAGCTCCGGATTTTGACACCACTTACATCTTAAATTACATCCCTGAAAAAAGACCGTAGTCCGAAAGCCATTGCCATCATGTACATTGAAATGCTGAATCTTTGAAATATAGGCTTTCAATTTCTAAAAAGGCTCCGAAGAGTATCTGCTAATCCAATAAATACGCATTTTTCCGTAAGTATGAGCTGGCAATAGAAATGTACTTCATCGGTCCAAAAGCCCATGCTATATCTTTGTTCAGTCTCAACTTATCGCTTTCTTCCTTCAAAATTTCATTAAATCTGTTTCTATCCGATATATCCTTTTCTGACTCTTCCCATTTGCCCTCTATACGTAACAGCATCTCACTAGTTGCTTCCAAAATTTCTTCCTGCGTATTAGGAATGAATTCTATCTCATATTTATCTAGATTTTCTTGATTTAATTTAAAAAAAAGATTCGGTTCAAGGGCGATTCTTTCTGAAAGCGTTAGAAGTCTGTGCTTGTCTCTTGAATAAACCTTTTGAGGGATAAACAAATCATATTCTGTAAATTCCAAGCCACTTCCCCCTATGGCAAAATAATGAATATTCACAACCAATAAAGGGCGTCTAACAAATCCTGCCATGCATGTTATCCCTGACTCACTACTTACCATGAATAAGCCGTTAGCTATCAAATACCAATCATAACATTCATCAGCATAGTTCCCGGCGTAATCCACGCACCCGTCCACTGCATTCTTTAATGGCGTTCCGCGTCCTATACGCACAGATTGTATACCTTGCTTTCGTAAATAAATGATTGATTTATCATAGTCAGAAAATGGCATATTTCTTCCCTCAGCGGTTAAATCAGTGCCAAACTCTTTGTTATGATAATCAGATGATCTAGCCGCAAAACATATATACTTTCCTGTGATCCCCATTTTATCTGACTTTTGTTGCCACCGGTTCTTCTCTTCAGCAGTAAAAAGGATTCGATCTTTATATGCATTCGTGAGATATGAAGTTGGCTCATTTCCACGATTAATATATTTCTCGTAATCAATTAGAATAAGTTCATATGCATGAACACTAATCACATAACTCCAAAATAAAAGTTCGTCTTTTTTATATATCAAATTTATATCTTTCGATACATACTCTAATAATTTATGATTACATACGCTATGCCTTAGACCTGCATACGCTTTCCCATCTGGTATACATATTGTATATATATCTTTATCATGAAAGTCTTCACAATGCAAAATAACATTATATCGTACAATGAACTCTCCTATATTACACACTGATATGCGAAGAAGCCTTACTCCTTTATATGATTTTTTTATAGATCTCCACTGCTTTTCAAATCTTTCTATTTGCGATCTATATGATAACTCGCAATACATTTGGCCAACTGCTCTAGCTGACTCATAACAATTCGTTCTGATAATAATTGACTCATCAGTTGTTTCCTGTTCCCAGTAATCTACGACATCAGGAGAAATTCCCATTGCTCTTAATTGTTTTCTTGCTGCTAATGACTGCTCACCATCTATAATGGCAACATAAATCCTGTCATACACTAAATCAACAACAGCCTTAGCAGGAAGAATAGGTACGTCTAATATGTATTTTCCCTGCTTCTCTCTTGCATTGTCTAAAAAAGCAACTACTTCATCCTTTGTGTCCAGAAAGTAATTTATACCCTCGTGACCACTTCCAAAAATAACAGTTTTCAATATATTATTCTCCTACCCGTGCATATGGCGAATAAATAACATGCCATCGGTTCAAATCCAGTATTTACTATTTCATCATTCATTCCAAAAATAAAGACATTTCTGAAATACTTTGTCATTGTCTCATATAATCTTTGCTGATCATAATTATTAATATGAACTATTCTTGCTGACTCATTAGCATAAGGTCTCATAGATACATTAGGCGTTCCTATTATTGCCACACCCTCATCTTCAAGTTTATCAACCATTCTCTTGCAAAAAAGATCCTCATTATCGGGCTTGATATGTTCTATCACATCCAAACTAATAACTGCATCAAACCTCTCCTCTGTACACTTTTCGTCTAAGAAATTCCCATTAATAAAAACAAATTCCTCATCTGATAGATTTTCTCTATTCCATTTAATAGCTTCTTTATCTAAGTCTATTCCTACATACCTCAATAGTTGGGTATTCTGCTTAAGCATTACCCCCCCAATTGCCTCAGAGCAGCCTAGTTCACATACTCGTAATAATGGTTTATACATTAGCATTTTAGCTGCAAACTTATATCTGCTTAATGAAAATCCCAAATGCTTTATATCACTCAACATTGCATGTTTAAGATATTCCCCCAGTATAAAGTCCGACTTTATCATCGTTTTGCGTGCGATATTCCATCTTTCCTCATCTGTATTACACATACATAATCCCCCTTTTATTTCTCAATCATATAATTCAAATATTTCATAAGCATCCAGTGGCTTTACCTTGTCCTTATTAGGGTATACTATTTCATCGAAGTACTCCTTACTTTCGCCAACCAAACAATATGCATAGTCCTGATTAAACCACCTGGACTTCAGCAGTTCATTTCTCATTTCTCTAAGAGACCTATCCTTGATGTTTCCAAGACTTGCCTGTATGAAATTACAAGGCATAACGTTACCATCTACGGTTATAGCCATGAATTCTTTTCCGGCAGGACACTTAACCTCATCTCCCCTGAACAGATCCCTCTTTACCATCCGCTGCCCATTCGAAGAAATAGGCGAATTTATATACATATCATAGATAAACTCAGCATCCTCCTTCGTTATCAGACATTCCCTTTCTCCATCCAGCTTACCGACGGGTTCCGCTATCTGGACATCGAATTTTATTCCTTTCTCCTCAGCTATTTTATACGCCTCCTTAAATCCTTCGCTATGCAGGCTCTGATGCGTGACCACAGTGGATATACCGGATAGCATACCTGCTGCTTTGACATTATCAATAGCCTCAAGCACTCTTTTGTACCCCCCCATCATCCTGCTTGCATCATGCTCTTGCTCTATTCCGGAGTCTAATGAAAAAGTAATACGGTCTACCTGCAGGTCTCTAAGCTCCTCTATCTTATCCCTCGTCATAAGCCAGCCATTCGATACTATATTTATGTATGTCTCATCAGGGTAAATCATCTCTATAATTGCTTTCAGCCTGTCATAGTCGGCACACACTTCTCCGCCTTGTAGGATATAATGGCATACCCCCATCTCATACGCCTCATCCAATGCTTTCTTTAGCACATCCAAGCTCACCGGAGTTTTATCCGTAAATGTCTCTGCATAGCAGAACTTGCACCTCATATTACACTTACCCGTAACATCAAGAGCTATGGTCCGAAGCTCGCCCGCCCTATGATTTCGCTCTCTTTCATGCAACTTTTTCTTCTCAGAATACATCTCTTACTCCTTAACTATATATCCCGCAGGCACATTGTTCCACTGAAGCTTCTTTATTCGTACATCCTTGTCCGCGAAGAATTCATCTACAGCTTGCGTTTCCCCTGGCCATGCCTTCATTGCGTATTCATCAAAGAGAAACACTCCTCCCCTCGAAAGTCGCGGCCAAAATGCCTCCAGTGCAGCCTTTGTCGGCTCGTAAAGGTCACAATCGAAATGGACTAAAGAAAATCGAACCCCCGGATTATCCTGTACGAATTTTAAGGCAGTCTCTTCTATATTTCCTTCAATCAACTCAATACGGGCCTTCCATGGTATAAACCGATCCCCATCGTAAATCTTTATTGCATCTTTAAGCTCATCATAGTATTTTTCCGGCGAAAACCCGCCCAGCTTTTTATTAAAATCCTCCTCGTCCTCTCCATCCTGCTCAGACATTTTTACGAATCCACGCCAATTATCAAAGCCATATACGACCTTAGTCCTGTCAGATATACAGTAGCTTTCGAGAAAATTCGCCCATGTCATAAGCCCCTGTCCTCTGAACACTCCAAGCTCGGCTATGTCGCCCGGCACTTCAAGCGTTTTTATGAACATCTCATGATGAGCAAGGAAACGCTTCAGCCATTGCCTCCTAGCAAGCACCGGAAAAAGCTTTATCGCATCCAAAGAATTTATGCCATATTTATTACAATGCTCTGCTAGCTTCCTCTCTATTTCCTCATCCGCTGAGAATTTTCTGAATCCATCAAAATCAGCCATAGTGTCACCCTCCTACCCTATTTGCGGCACTGCATACATTTCTGTATGCACCCCTGCTCTTAGATAAAACTTATAATCATCTCTCATTCCCATGATGGTTTTGGGAACATCTAATATATCCTTCATCCTGTGATAAAGACAGATTGCCATATATGGATGATACCTTCCGATGGTATCCTTTGAACCAAGCAATGCCTGAACCTCGCTGCCTTCAAGATCCATCTTAATGCATAACTGTGGATTTCTATTTCTGCTTTTTCTAAAAGCTTCATCTATATCTGATATATAACCGTCAAGTCTGCATACGTCTGTCTCTATATCGCCCTCCTTGTCTATGCTATATTCATCACCAACCTTACGAAACCTCAAAATCCCGTCCTTATCGTACATTCCCTTGTTGACAAGCTTTACTTTGTTATCAATTCCAAGCTCCACCATTTTTTTCGTGGCTATTTTCCAATTATCCGCGTCGGGCTCAAAGCCTATTGAAAAAATCAGATTTTTCCGTTTGGTTAGCTCCATTTCCTCTATGCTGTCACCTATATATGCCCCTCCATCTACGAATATAATCCCCCCATCTGGTGATAAGGCTTCTTCTCCGAAATACTGTTGATTACTCAGGCATTCATATTTTGAATAGTCAATCGGCGTAAACTGTGACCGTTCTTTTATTATATCGTTTAATAAATCTTTAGTATAATAATCGTCCTTTTCATATATATTAAGCAGCTCGCTCTTGTTATTATTTATCCAATCCGGAATATCATTTATTAGTTTTTCCGGCGGGACAAAGTCATCGATTATAAAACGCCATCCAAGCAGCGGTGCCAGCATTATTTCATTTCTTATGCCTTGATTCCTTAGACGGCTGATAATTTTCTTATACGACATGCTAACCATAATTATTATCAATGCATCAGGATAATCTTTTATGATATCAGGATTACAGATTTTCCTTACTCCAAGTCCCTCAAAGCTCACCGCTTCCTTTTTCTGACCGGACGGGATATTGTCATCTGCATAAAAAAGAATATTATATCCCTCATTAATAAAATAATATTCCGTTACAGCCTTAAATGATTTATCTCGGACATTCCCGTATAAAATGACGTCTTTCATCTATTTTTATATTCTCCGTAAGAATCATGACTATCTATATGCCATTCCGACAGCACTTCGTCCATGGTCTTAAAATCATGTTTTAATACCGCCTTCAGCTTACTTACATCCATGGATGTATTAAGCGGAATCCTATATGTCAGATTTAGTTCCTCGGGTTCAACACATTCCACGATTTCCTTTGGCATATCAAGCTTATCCACGACCTTGATTGCTGCATCATATCTAGACATTGAGCAAGGCGAAGCCAAATGATATATCCCGCTAAGCCCTCTCTTACAGCATTCGATTATGCCGGATGCTGTGTCTGCCACATATGTCGGGTTAAAACACATCCCTTTTATGCACTTAACCCTCTGATTACTCTGTGCCTGATTATATATGTCACTTATCAGATGTCTTTTCTTTATATCAATGTCATATTGCTTTGATATTCTAAGAACTAAGCTGTCTGATAAGTTTTTGAGATACTCTTCAACCTCTGCCTTTTGCCTTCCATATTCGTTAATAGGATTAATGTCATCTATTTCTTTGTAATTTCCTTTGATTCCGTCAAATACTGCATCACTTGACAGGAATATAATCCTTGCACGTGTATCAACAAGATGATTGATTAATTCAACCGTATCCTCGACATTGACCTTTCTTGTCTCCTTAGCATTTATTTCACATTCGCTGATTTTAGAAATCGATGCCGTGATAATTGCTGATAAATTGTCATCCTTTTCTGAGGTAATGATTTTTATGATCTCACCGGGATCGTCTCCTAAACGGTACTTTATCGTGTTGCTCTCTTCCCCCTTTGTAGAAGTTCCCAGTGCGGGGATTCCCTGTGCAACACACTGATTGTATATGTATGTTCCTATAAACCCCGTAGAGCCTATTATGAGAATTTTCACGAATTATTCTGTCTTTCTATATACATCTCATGCCGTCGTGCGTATTCCCTGGTTGTCGGATAATTAAATTTCCCATCATGGGTCTTCTGAGCCACAATAAAAGTATGCGGATGTGGGTTTGTACATAAATTATTCAAAGAACTTACGAATCTTCCTGTCTGTAAAGGATGCTGAAAATCCATAAGCCTGCAGTCAGGCGACCATATTACAGGCCGGTCAGCCCATGATCTTTTTTCTTCGGTCTCGCTAAGAAATGCCACTATGCTGCAATCCAGGATTTTGTATTCGTTTGCTGAATAAAAATCCATAAATAGCTCCGGGGAAATGTTCCAATAGATATTATGAAGATAATTGTAAACGGGATTTAAGTTGAAAATCAATCCACCTTTCTTTACAAGTCTGCAAATATTCATTAATGCAATACTAACGTTGAATACGTGCTCTATAACCCCACCGTCGTATACTACGTCAAATTTTCCCTCAAGCTCTTCCGGAAGTTCATCATTCAAGTTAAATATTATATCAGCGCCCTCATATCCTGAGACATCCAGTGCATGTACTTCATCAAATCCCCATGTCCTGAAGAATTTAACAGAATCCCCCAGTTCCGTTTTCCCGAATCTGCTCTTATTTTCTATCAGCCCTGCTTCATCCAGTAATCCTAAAATCTCTTCTCTGAGATGCATCTCCTGCTTTCCTAGCATTAAAAAACTTTTGTCAGTCCCCCCCATTTGCCTTCAAAATCTGCAAGGTTCTTAGTAACACATCATTTGTAAACATCGTCTTTTTCTCCTTTAAAAACCTAGTTTTATTTACGTTTACACCTAATTGCTTCATTTTGTAATCTTTGATATTTCTATTCCCACATATCACATCCCTTACAAGTTTCATATGCTCCTCTCCCACTACTTAAATGCATCTTACGAATCTCCTCCCACAGACACCCCCCCAAATTTCCTTGATTGTTTGATCATTTAAATCACCGAATGAAATCTTCTTCGATGTATCTAGGCAGCATAGCGGCACTTTCCCGTCAGAATCTATAACCATGGTAGAAAATAAGGAGACACAAGCTAAATCGTCAATATTTATTCTTGTCATGTCCGCACTATCCCATCCGCTATGTGTATGTTGTCTGATTATAACTACCTTATCTTCTTTCGGGTTCAATCGATTCTCCCAATACTCCCTAAAATCCTCTACCTCATCGTGATTGAAATCTTGTTCCACAAATCTGACCTGAATTTTCACACTCGAATAGCTATTATTTCTTATGTTTATTACCGAATTTGCATTTTCAATCACTTTATTGTAGTCTAACCCTAACCTTATTTTTTTGTATGTTTCTTTAGAAAAAGCATCAATAGATAATCTTAAATCATCTAATCCAGCATATAATAAACTTACCGCAAGCTCCTCATTCAAAAGCTCTGCATTAGTTGACAATTGAATACTCCTTATTCCAGCATCTTTTAATCGCCGTATTCTTTCCACGATTTTTTTATCAAGTGTCGGCTCACCAAACCAATAAAGAGCTACCTGCTCAATCCAATCATTATATCCAGACATCTCTTGGGTTATCTTAACGAATAACTTATCTTCCATCATCATGCCCCCATAGTTTCCATTACGATGGGGACACATGGTGCAATGAGCATTGCAATAATTCACAGTCCCCACCATGAAGTATTTAGGAAACATCTGATATTCATTAAACTCACTTATACCAAGCCGCCGCTTTAATTCTTCACTCCTATCAGCACATATTTTCTTTCTATGATTTTTTTCGTTCATTCTCTTCTACCTAATCACCTTTCTCCTCTATAAAAAGTGTTAATTGTTCCATCAAGGTCGTACATCAGAGCATATTTTCAAATAATTTCTCTTGGTTATCAGTCATTTTGCATACACTGGGAAAATACTCTCAACTCTCCTTTCCATTTAGTGTTCATACTTTAATTTTCGCCAATTTAATACGCCTCGACGGTTAAGGTTGTTAATTCTGCCGTCAGGGCGTATTATATGTCCTATATTTGCTAATGTTGTTCAGATCAGCATGTTATCCTTTTGTCAAATTTTTGCAGCCAATCCTTGAACTGTCCTGCGAGAGAGGCCCGTGAACTGAATTACTTTCTCTATAGTGATTCCATCTCTTAACAAATTGCTTGCGATATTCTTTTTCTCTTTTTTAGCTGCTGTCCTTACTGCCTGCTCTTTTTCTTCTTCATATAGTCTCTCAATTTTAGTCATCCTAAGTCTCCTTTTTATCCTTTCTGCATCATCATCCGATATCACTTTATCCGAAAAAACGAGGATGCCACTTATAGCATCTATAAGCATCTTCTCATCCACTATGCACTCTGCTATATCTATTGCCTCGCTCACGGCTTTCTGCTTGCGCTTCTTACCCTGTATGTCAGAGGATATATGGCAAGCTTCATCATGTCCTCTTCCGTGAAGGGCTCCCCCGCCTCTATCTTGGTCGTTAGCTCGTCCCTTATCTCCTTTGACTTCAGCTCAGACAGAAACCCCTCCGTTATGCTGAGGGTCATGCCTGCTAGGTCAAGTATTGGCTTCGTGCTGCCCTTCCTCACGTCCGCCGTGTAGATGACTATCATCCTTACGGGCTTGAACTCGCCATATTCATCTAAGAGTGTGGGTTTTTCGTCAGTTTCCGACGGTCAACCCTTTCCCCCTTCCTTAGCTTTTACGATGTACGTGATTACCTCATCAATGAGTCGCCGTCCATCATTTCCTACAGCTCTGTATTCCTTTATCAGTTG